>NZ_JBWKCJ010000018.1:0-171705 GCF_056436545.1 Streptomyces sp. NPDC043738
GAGTCCTCGACGTGCTGCTGGTGCTCGTCGGTGGGGCCCTCGAGACCGCCGGGACGCTCCCGGTTACGCGTCTCGGAGGCAGGGGTGTGCTCGCCCTGGTGCTTGTTGTCGGTGTCGTCCTTGCGCTCCGCGGAGGACTCGTTGCCGTTGTCGTCCGCCTTCTCTTCCGGGCGGGAGGCGTGCTCGGCGTCGGTGTCGGCGGGGCGCTGGGCGGTGTCGGACGCGTCCGGCTCGGTGCGGTCGTTCGGACGATCGTTGTCCGGCGTCGGTGAACTGCCGGCGGCGGTGTTGGGCGCTGCTGCCGGGTGCTGCGGGTTCTGGGGGTTGTACGGCGCCTGTTGCTGGTACGGGTTGTTGTTCGGGGGCTGCTGGTAGGGCTGCTGGGCGTACGGGCCAGGCTGCTGTTGGTACGGGCCGGGCTGCTGCTGGTGCGGCTGCTGGGCGTAGGGGTTTGGCTGGTGCTGCGGCTGGGCGTACGGGCCGGGCTGCTGTTGGTACGGCCCAGGCTGCTGTTGCTGGGGCTGCTGGGTGTACGGCTGCTGTTGGTACGGGTTGTGCTGCTGTTGCTGGGCGTACGGGTTGGGCTGTTGGTGCTGCGGAGCCGGTTGCTGGTGAGGCTGCTGGGCGTACGGTCCGGGCTGCTGCTGGTGCGGCGCGGGCTGCTGCTGGGCGTACGGGCCCGGCTGTTGCTGCTGGTGGGGCTGTTGTGCGTACGGGCCGGGCTGCTGCTGGTGCGGCTGCTGGGAGTAGGGGTTTGGCTGGTGCTGCTGCTGGGCGTACGGGCCTGGCTGCTGTTGGTATGGCCCAGGCTGCTGTTGCTGGGGCTGCTGGGTGTGCGGCTGCTGTTGGTACGGGTTGTGCTGCTGTTGCTGGGCGTACGGGTTGGGCTGTTGGTGCTGCGGAGCCGGTTGCTGGTGAGGCTGCTGGGCGTACGGGCCCGGCTGTTGTTGGTGGGGCTGCTGATAGGGGTTCGGCTGCTGCTGGGCCTGCTGGGCCTGCTGGGCCTGCTGGGCCTGCTGGGCCTGAGCGTGTTGTTGGGCCTGCGCCTGAGCCTGCGCCTGCGCCTGTGCTTGGGCCTGCGCCTGTGCTTGGGCCTGGGCCTGCTGCTGGGCTTGCTGTTGTGCCTGTGCTTGGGCCTGCTGTTGAGCTTGCGCCTGCTGCTGGGCCTGGGCGTGCTGTTGGTTCTGTGCCTGCTGCTGGTTCTGGGGTTGGGCCTGGGGCTGTTGCTGCTGGTTTTGGGGGGCGGCGGGGTCGAAGGGCTGGCGGTTGGCGTCGGTGACGAGGTGCCAGACGTTCTTGGCCTGAGTGTTGATGGGCTGGTCGCTGATCGTGCCGGTCTGGCTGTCGACCCAGACGACCTTGCCGTTGTGGTTGACCGCGTTGAAGACGTGGGCGCCGCCGTTGGGCCAGGTGACCAGTACCGCGGCCGCGGCGCCGGGGCCGGCCTGGCGGAGGTCGTCGGCGATCTGGGCGTAGCCGTCCTTGGCGTTCTGGCCTGAGCTGCGGAACTTGGCGCCGGTGTACTGCTCGATGTTGGCGGTGCCGTTGTTCTCGCCGGACGCGCGGTCGATGCCGCCCTTGCCGTCCGGGTCGAAGGTGCGCGGAGCGGACACCTGCGGGTTGCCGTACCAGGACTCCATGAAGGAGCGGGTGCAGTCGGCGCAGTTGTTGGAGCGGCCGTACACGGCGGGGCCGCCGTCGTTCTGGAGCTGGGCCCACGGCTGGAACGGGTCGTTGAACGCCCGCGGGGTGCCGTCCGGGTTCCGCGGGAAGCTGTTCAGCAGCGCCTGCTGGTCGTGCGGGAACGGCGAGTACAGGCCACCCGGCTGGACGTTGAGGCCGAGCCGTACGTCGTTGTGGCTGCGGAGGTTCTGGGGCTGTGCGACCGGTGGCTGGTGCTGTGGTTGCTGCTGTTGGGGCGGGGTGGGCTGGGTCTGCTGGGGGTTCTGGTTTTGCTGGTGCGGCGCGGGCTGCTGGTGGGGGGCCGGCTGTTGGACGTACGGCCCCGGCTGTTGCTGCGGGGTCTGCTGCTGGGGCGTCTGCTGCTGGTGGGGTACCGGCTGTTGCGTCGGCTGTTGCTGTTGCGGCGCGGGCTGCTGGTGCTGCGGCTGCGGCTGCTGGTTCTGGTGCGGGACGTTCGGGTTCGGCGTGTTGGGGGTCGGGGCACCAGGGCGTGTGGGTGCCTGGGCGCCGGGCTGCGACGGCACCTGGGCAGGGGCGTCGGTCTGGGGCCGGTCCGTACGGGTGGGGGCGGCGGGCTGTGGCGTCCCGTCGGGACGTGCCGAGTCGGGGCGTGTGGTGTCGGGGCGGGATGCGTCAGGACGGGCGCTGTCGGGACGTGTCGCGTCGGGGCGCGATGCGTCGGGGCGGGATGCGTCCGGGCGTGTTGCGCTGGGCTGGGCGCCGTCGGGTCGAGTTGCATCCGGGCGAGTGCCGTCCGGGCGGGTCGAGTCGGGCCGAGTGCCGTCGGGACGTGTCGCGTCGGGACGGGGGCTGTCGGGCCGAGTGCCATCCGGGCGGGTGCCGTCGGGATGTGTCGCGTCGGGATGTGTCGCGTCGGGACGGGTGCCGTCCGGCCGGGTGCCGTCGGGACGGTTTCCGTCGGGACGGTTCCCGTCGGGACGGTTTCCGTCGGGTTGCCCGGAATCGTCGTTGCGGGCGGGGCCGTCGAGGCGGGGGTTGTGCGGGGGACGCTCGGGGGTGGGCTGTTGGGTGTGGTCCTGGACGATCTGGGAGCCGTCGGGGCGGCGGTTGTTGCCGGGAGGCGTGGTGGGCGCGTCGCGGCGGGGGCCGTCCAGGCGGGGGTTGTAGGCGGGGCGTTCGGGCTGACGCTGCTGGGTGACGTCGCGGATGGCCTGGGAGCCGTCGGGGCGACGGTTGGTGCCCGGGGAGGGGGCGGTGTTGCCGGGTGCGGCGCTGCGGGGTGGGGCGCCGTTCGGGGTGGTGCTGCCGCCCTGGGGTGGGATGCCGCCCATCATCGGGCCGGGGGTCTGGGGGGTGTTGGACTGCTGTCCCTGTTGGGGGGTGGAGGGGGTGCTGGGGGTGTTAGCCGTGGGGTCGGTGGTGTGTTGGGTGGGTGGGGGGAGGGTGGCGGTGCCGGCGGACTGGGTGGAGACGGTGGTGTCGTCCGGGTCGTCCATCGTGGGCATGGGGTCGCCGGGGGCCGGGTCGCGCTGCTGGACGGGCTGGCCGGAGGAGGGGGTGTGCTGGACGGGCGCGCCCTGGGGCGGTGTGCCGACGTGCGGCATGGAGGCGCGGCCACCACTGCCACTGTTGTTGGTGTTGTCCCCGTTGTTGCTGCTGTTGCCGCTGCCGTCGGGGGAGTTGTCGCCGTAGGAGGGCGGGTTGCCGGCTATGGGGTCCGGGGTCGGCGAGGGGGCCGGTGCTGGCTGAGGCGCGTCAGGGCGTGAGGGTCCGCCCTCGTGGGGGGCGGAGTCCGGCGCGGGCTGGGTGCTGACGGGGTCCGGGGCGGGGGTGGGGCGTGCGCCATCGGGAGTGGTGTCCGGCGCGGGCTGGGTGCTGATCGGGTCCGCATCCGGGCGGTCCGGGCGTGCGAAGTCCGGGGTGTTGTCCCGGGTGGGCTGGGTGCTGATCGGGTCGGAGTCGGGGCGTGCCGAGTCCGGGGTGTGGTCCGGCGTCGGCTGGGTGCCGATCGGGCCGGAGTCCGGGCGTGCCGAGTCCGGGGTGTTGTCGGGCGTCGGCTGGGTGCTGATGCCGTCCGTGTCCGGGCGAGTGGTGTCCGGAGTGGGGCCCGAGTCGCGGGTGGGGCCGGAGTCCGGGGTGGAGCCGGAGTCGGAGTCGGGGGAGTTCGAGTGAGGGCTGTCGTTGCCGCCTCGGTAGCCCTCGTCGAAGGGGGAGCGCTGGTCCGGGGGCGGCAGGGGCTGGGCGTCGGGGACGTTGCGGGGAGGGGTGGAGCCGGAGTCGTTGGCGGGGGTGTTGGAGGAGGACGGGTTGGTGCCCGTGCCGCCGGAGTCCGCGCCGTCGCGGCCACTGGAGCTGGGGCCGTCGGTGGCGCCCGTGTTGTCCGAGGCGCGGGGGGTGTGGCTGGTGGAGCCGCCGCCGTCGGAGCCGCTGCGGTTGCCACCGCCTGCACTGTTGCCGCTGCCGCTGCCGCTGCCGCCGGAGTCGTTGGAGGTACCGCCCGAACCCGAACCCGAACCCGAGCCAGAGCCCGAGCCAGAGCCGGAATCGGAGCCCGACCCGGAACCGGAACCCGAGCCGCTGCCGGAGCCCCCGCCGTCGGAGCCACTGCCCGACCCCGACCCCGACCCCGACCCCGACCCCGACCCCGAACCCGAGCCGCTGCCCGAGCCCGAGTCCGACCCGCTGTTCGACCCCGACCCGCTTCCGGACCCGCTGGAGCCGCCGTCGCCGGACCCCCCGCCATCGCCGCCGTCCCCGCCGTCGCTGCCGTGCCCGGCGGCGGAGTCCAAGCCCTGGCGGGCCCGCCGGCCCGCCCGGCCGCCGGCACCGTCACGCAGCCCCTCGCCCAGGGACTCGCCCATGTTGTCGACGGCGTCCTCGGCGGCCTTCCGACCCGCCTTGCCCGTCCGGCCCAGGTCGTAGCCCTTCTGGGCGCCGAAGTTCTGGTTGACGGTCTGGGCTATGAGGTCGGAGGCCATGGCCTCCAGCGCGGAGATCACCGGCTCCTTGGCGGCCTCCATGATGGCGTCCAGGAGCTGCTTGGCCACCTCCTTCAGGATGCGGCGGACCATCTCCCGCGTGGCCAGCGTCGCGGCCGCGCCACCGATCTCCGACAGCCCCAGAGTGAACGGGGCGGCGGCCTGCGCGGCGATGATCTCGGCGGCCAGGATCGCCAACTGCACGATCACCGCCACCTTCATGCCGATGACCAGCATGGCAGCGGCCTCAAGCGTGAACGCGATGACCTCGGCCGCCTGCGCCGCGTCATTGAGGTAACCGGAACCGCCGGAGAACTTCTCCCACGTCTTGCTGAACCCCTCGATGGCATCGCCGGAGTTCTCGCCCAGGACATTGCTCGCATAGCTGTTGCCCTGGGCCGCATGACCCTGGACCTCCGACGCGAACGTGCGCCAGACCTGCGCGCACTCCATCAGCTTGTCCTCGTCGGCATGCGGCCAGTTGAAGCCGAGCATGTCCAGGACCCACTCAAGAGGATCCGGCAGCATGAGAGACAAGGTGGAACTCCCCCGTGAAAAAAGTGCAATCAGGCGTGGTGTGGACGCAGGGCGTGCGGAAGGGCTGGTTGCCGAGCCAACACCCCGGAGACCGGAAGCCCTGAGATCAGAACCCTGGAGGTCAGGACCCTTGGGCTCGAATCCTGGGGGCCGGCCCTTGAGGTCGGAGCCCCTGGGGCGGACTTATGGCCTCAGCTGCTGGCCGGTCTCCAGGAGACGCGGACCGCGCTCTGGTCCTTCGTCGGGTCCTGCCAGGCCCGCTTGTTCTCGACGTGCTGCTTCATCAGCGAGTCGTTGAAGTCCTCGTTCTCCGCGTGGTTCTTGGACATCGAGGTCAGCGCCTTGCCGATCTCCTGGAACTTGGCGGCGAGGTGACCCATCGACTCGTACATGCCGTCGCGGACGCCCTCGTAGACGACGCCGAACTTCTCGCCGATCTCGTCGTCCCCCCACGGAGGAGCGTCGGCCTTGCTGGCGAACGACGTCAGACCGCTGACGAACTGCTCACCGAACGACTTCTTCTCCGGCGGCGGCCCCTCCGGGGGCTTGCTCGGCGGCCCCGCTCCCAACGCGCTCAGGCCGTCCATGAGCCGCGCCACCGAAGAGTCGAAGTCCTCGCCGAGCTTGACGAAGTTCGTGCCCTCGGCCTTGAGACCTTCCACATTGGTCTGGAACCCACCAGCGCCAGCCACAACGTCCCCCGTGCTCGTGATGGTTACCTAATGAGATATTCGGGCCAAAGCTTAACCGGCGGCGCTGACAGCTCACCAGGCGCCGGCCGCTGCCCCGGCCGGTGCGCTCAGGCCTCGCTCGGGCGGTAGAAGCGGTGGTAGAGCTCCACTGCCGCCTCCGGGGGGAAATTGGGCAGGAATGTCACGTCGCCGTTGGTCTTGTTGATGGCGACCTGGCTTCCCCCGGGGTCGGCCGGCGGGACGGTGGGGTCCTCGGGCGGCGGCCAGCTGGCGAACACCAGGTAGCCGAGATCGAATTCGTGGACGAACAGGCCTGCGGGGCCACCGGGCGAACCGACCTCGGGGAAGTGCTGCCGACCGATCTCCAGCGCCTCGGCCTCGTTCGTCGGCACCGGACGCGGTCCGGCGTCCACCGGCTCCGGGGGGAGCGGGGGAGGCGTGGGCGGCAGACCGGGGGGCTGGCTGCCCGTCTGGTCGGAATCGGTCATGGTGCGTCTCCCTTGGTGCTGATCCTGTCGATGACCGTCAACCTAACTCACGCATGGTCGGCCGGATTGGTTCACGTGAGGCGGGAAGTGAGGGTGACGGTGAGGGGAGAGGGGGAGGGGAGGGGAGGGGGTAGTAAGGGGGCGGCGAGGACCTTGCTTACCCGAATGTGACTGTTTATCCCAATGCCGCCAGTTACCAGTTAGCCCGTCACCCGTCACCCGTCACCCGTCACCCGTCACCAGTCACCCGTCACCAGTCACCAGTCACCAGTCACGAGTCACCCGAAGTTGACCAGCGACAGCCAGAACTCCAGCAGGTCCGCGTCGCCCACCACCTCGAAGGCCTGCTCGTCGGCTGAGCGGCGGCCGTAGACGAGCAGCAGCAGGTCCGTCAGCGGTGCGCTGACGGAGACCGCGGCCGGCTCCTGCGCGCGCCGCCAGGCCAGGGTGTCGCCGGTGAGGTCGACCAGCCAGTGGGCGGCCGCCTCCGGCGGGGTGTCCGTGGCGTGGAAGTGGAGCGTGCGTCCGGGGCCGAGGAGGGCGCGCCGGTCGGGGTGGTGGTCGAACATCTCGGGGAGCGAGCCCAGTTCCATCCACTCGTCGAGGGCATCGAGGGCGATGCGCTGGTCGACGGTGAAGTCCGTGCCGAGGGTCAGGGTCGCGTCGGCCCGGTGGATGACCGTTTCATGGGCCATCCGGCGGGCGAAGAAGGCTGGGCTGCCGGACGGGAGCGGGGTCCAGATCCGGGCGTCGGGGCCGGCGGCACGCAGGGTACGGGCGAGGCGTTCGGCGCCCTCGGTGAGCCAGCCGGCGAGCTCCTGCGGGCTCCGGTCGGACTCGCGCGGAAGGACGCGCAGCGCGGTGTCGGGCGGCGGCTGTGCGGCCCGGGTGCGGACGACCTCCTCGACCCAGCGATGAGCCTCGCCCAGATGCCGGAGCAGCTGGGCGAGGTTCCAGTCGGGGCAGGAGGGCACGGACGTGCTCAGGTCCGTGCGCTCGTCGAGGCAGGAGCTCAGCAGTCCGGCCTCGGCGGCGATTTCGGCGCAGTGCTCCTCGTAGTCCATGGGGGCATCGGCGGCGTCGGCGGCATCGGTGGCTTCCATGACCTCACGGTAGGGCGCGCCACCGACAATCAGCGGTTCCCACATGCGGCCGCCTCCGCTCCCGCCCTCGGCGGCACACACCCCTACACCCGCCCAGTCGCCTACGCCCAGCCGCCTACGCCCGCCCGGCCGCCTCCAGGCGGAATCGCAGCCGGCAGATGACCGCGTCGGTGTCCCGGCGGATCGCGTGGGCGACGACCGCCCCGCGCTGGTTCTGCAGCAGGCGCTGCCACAGGTGGGCGGGTTCGGCCTCCGGGATCAGGACGGTGATGCGGGTGCCGGGCCGCTGGGCCGCCAGGTCGGTGACGTAGCCGGCTATCGGACGGCCTATGGAGCGGGTGGCGGAGGGCAGTTCGAGGAGTTCCACGCCGGGGTTCCACAGCTCCCAGTCGCGGCGCAGTGCCTCGGCGGCCGGGCGGTCCTCGGGGGTGCTGTAGGTGACGGTGACCGCGACCACCTCATCGCCCAGGGACACCGCCGCGTTCAGCGCCTCACAGGTCAGCCGGGACAGATGCGATACGGGAACGATGACCAGGGAGTGGGCACGGCGCGGCGGCTCGGGGACCCGGCCCAGGCCCAGCCGCTCGCCGATCCGGCCGTAGGCGCGGTGCACCGCTTCGAAGGCGAGGACCAGCAGCGGCAGCGCGACGACGATGAGCCAGGCGCCCTCGGTGAACTTCGTCGCGGTCACGACGACGGCCGAGACGCCGGTGAGCAGCGCGCCGAAACCGTTCAGCAGGGCCTTGCCCCGCCAGCCCGGCGAGCGTTCGAGGCGCCAGTGCCGGACCATGCCGACCTGGCAGATGGTGAAGCCGACGAAGACGCCGATGGCGAAGAGCGGGACGAGGGTGTTGACGTCGCCGCCGGAGAAGACCAGGAGGGCCCCGGCGACGGCGGCGAGGGCCAGCACACCGTGGCGGTGGACCTGGCGGTCCGCCTTCAGGCCGAAGACGTGCGGCAGGAAGTTGTCCCGGGCGAGCAGGCCCATCAGGACGGGGAGGCCGCCGAAGGAGGTGTTCGCGGCCAGCGCGAGCAGCACCATGGTGGCGAACTGGACGACGTAGAAGGCCCAGTTGTGGCCGAGCGAGGCGTCCGCGAGCTGGGCGAGGACCGTGACGCCCTCGACCGGCTGGAGGTGGAAGCGGCCGATGAGGACCGACAGGCCGATCAGCATCACGCCGAGCAGCGCACCGAGCGCGACCTCGGTGCGCTGGGCGCGCTTGGCGGCCGGGGCACGGAAGGACGGCACCGCGTTCGCGACCGCTTCGACACCGGTCAGCGCCGAGCAGCCGGACGCGAACGCCTTGAGCAGCAGCAGGGCCCCGACCGTGGTGGCGTTGTCCGCGAGGGCCGAGGCATGGCCGTCGGCGGTGACGGTGGAGGCGGGCGCGTCGCGGAGGAGACCGACGACGACCATCGCGAGGACGGCGCCGACGAAGACCGCGGTGGGCGCGATGAACGCCTTCGCCGAGTCGACGATCCCGCGCAGGTTGATGCCGGTGATCAGGACGAGCACCGCCAGGCAGATCCAGACGCGGTCCTCGTAGAGCGCGGGGAAGGCGGACGTCAGCGCCGCGACGCCGGCGGTCACCGAGACCGCCACGTTGAGGACGTAGTCGAGGATGAGGGAGGCCGCGGCGACCAGTGCCGTACGGCGGCCGAGGTGGGCCTGGGCGACCGCGTAGGAGCCGCCGCCGTTGGGGTAGGCGGCGATCACCTGGCGGTACGACGCGACCAGGACGGCGAGCAGCGCGGCGATCGCGAGCGTGACCGGCAGCGTGAAGCCCAGGCCGTGGCCGCCCGCCGCGGCCAGCACCAGCACGATCGACTCGGGGCCGTAGGCGACCGACGCCATGGCGTCCAGCGAGAGGGCGGCGAGTCCCTGCAGGGCGGTGAGGCGGTGCCGGGCGTCGGGCTCGGGCCCCTGCCCCTGGGCGCCTCCGGGGCCGGTGGCGGCCTCGCGGGAGCCTCCGGGCCGGGTGGTGACCGCGCCGGTGACGGTATCCGGCGGTTCTTCGGGCCGCCTATCGGGCTGGGACACCATGGACATCTTTCGTCGGACCTCCGTACGGCACTGTGGCCGTATCTCGGTACGGCACTGTGGCGCTGTGCTGGACCAGGCCAGCGTGCGGGCCGCGACGGCCGCCGTCTGCGGGCCTTGGCGGCCCCTTGGCGGGCGAAAGGGCGATCTTCACGCGTTCTTGACGGGGAGGCGGGCGTTCTCGGGCCGCGCCGCGGGGCATGCGGCCGGTTTTCGCGTACGCGGTGGCCGCTTTTCGGCGTCCGCGTCAACGTCGCGTCATCGCCGCGTCAAGGTTCGAGGGGGCCGCGTCAGCGCCGTGCAAACGCCCCCGGCCGACCCGGGGCACCGCTCTAGCTTCAACACATGGGACGGCGACGTGGCCTGGGGCCCGATTTCACGAAGGACGACGGGGACGACGGGGACGACGGCGAGGGCGGGGACTGCGGGGCTGACGGGGCTGACAGGGCTGACAGGGTCGGTGCTGGTGGGATGGGTGAGACGGATGCGGTGGGATGGACGGGACGGGCCGGACGGGGAAGGGCCGCGGCCGGACGGGCGGCGGGGGAGGGGCGACGAGGTGTCCGGCCGGCGATCCCTCCACCGCCGGTGCGCCGCGGCGAGCCGGCCCGGGACCGTACCTGGCTGCCCGAGTTGCGAGCGGCGATCTGGTGCACGGCCGGGCTGTTCACCGTCATGCTGCTGGTCGACCTCGCCAACGGGACCCTCGGTCCATGGCGCACGCTTTGCTGGACGGCCGTCGCGCTGGTGTTCTTCGCGGTCCTCTACCCGCCACGGGTGACCGCCGGCGAGCACTGGCTGGCCTCCCGCGGACCGGTGCGCACCCGCACGGTCCGCACCGATCTGCTCGTCCTCGTCCGCCGCAGCGACGGGGTGGCCCCGCGTCTGGTGCTGCGCGACGCGGTGGGCGGCCGGGTCGAGCTGGACCCCAGGGTGCTCACCGCGAACCCGCTGCTGTGGCACCGCCTCGAGCAGGGCGTACGCCGCTCCCGGGAGCGCGGGTTGCTGCGCTGTGGTGCGGTGCCGGTGCAGGCGCTGGCGGACCGGATCGATCGCGACGGTGCCCGGGCGGTGTTCGAGGTGTCCGGGATGAGGTGAGCATCAACTTCCGGTCGGAGTAAGTCAGTTGAATCACGCCCGCATCCCGTCCGGACCCCGCCCGAGCCCCGTCAGCGACCGGGCGTCGAACCGGCTCCGGCTCCCCGCAGATCGCGGAAGCGGACCAGGCGGATGCCGCAGAAGTCCTCGGGGCCTTCCGCCATGTCGAAGAAGGCGGCGATGATCCAGACCAGCACGAAGAGATAGCCGCCCAGCCACCTGCGGAACAGCCGCGGCAGCCGCGGACGGCTGGCGTCCGTTTCGCGGACCACACGGGTGCGGACGGCGAACTTGCCGATGCTCGCGCCGCCGATGCGCGTCAGCACGACGTGGTTGAGGAACGAGAGTCCGAAGCAGGCGCCGGCGGTGGAGTAGAAGACCTGCATGTCCGGCAGACCGGCGCGCTCGGTGGCGCGCATCGCGATGAGCGCGGCGGTCAGGGCGAGCAGCCCGTCGAGGAGGACGGCGCCGAGCCGCCGCATGTCGTTGGCCTCACGGGGGACATGCGGGGCGGCGGCCGCCGGAGGGTGCGGCTGGTACGGAGCGGGTTGCTGGTACGGGCCCGGCTGCTGCTGGTACGGGTGCTGCGGCCCCTGCTGCTGGTAAGGCTGCTGGTGGGGGTATGGCTGCTGGTGGTAAGGCTGATACGCCTGTTGCTGAGCGGGCTGCTGATACGGATGCTGGGGCGGCGGGACCTGCTGCCCCGGCTGGTGCTGCGGGGCGGACTGCTGCTCGTACATGAGTCCGGATCTTTCCATGCCGTGCAGGTCGGCGTCGCGGCCCCGTCGTCAGTGCGTCACCCCCCTTCGGCCAGGCGCTTGATGGCCGCGAGCCGGGTGTCCCAGGTGGCGGCCACCCGGTCCATCCACCGGGCGGTGGCCCCGAGTTGTTCGGGTCGGACCCGGTAGCGCGCCTCCCGGCCCTCGCGGTGGCCGGTGACCAGCCCGGCCCGGTCCAGGATCCCCAGGTGTTTGACGACGGCCTGCCGACTGACGGGCAGTTCGGCCGCGAGGACCGTGGCGGTCGCCTCGCCGTGCGCGGCGAGGGCGTCGAGTATCCGGCGGCGGGTCGGGTCCGCGAGCGCGGCGAACACCTCCGCCACCGCGTCCGCACCGGCCTCCCGGCCCGCGTCCGCACCGGGCTCCCGGCTCGCGTCCGCACCGGCCTCCCGGCCCGCGTCCGCACCGGCCTCCCGGCCCGCGTCCGCACCGGGCTCCCGGCTCGCGTCCGCACGGGGCTCCCGCCCCGCACCCGCGCCGGGCTCCCGCCCCGCACCCGCTGCTTCGTCCGTGGTCATGCCGCGAGCCGCTCCGCGTACTGCTTGATGTTCTCCGCCTGGCCGGACCAGCCCGCGGAGTGGCTCTCGTACCCGGCGGTCGGGATCCGCTCCTCGGGGATGACGATCTCCTCGAAGCCGGTCTCCACGACGCGCAGGCGGGTGCCGTCGCCCTCCGGCGTGAGGGTGAACTCGACGAGGGTGGAGTTGCCCTCGGCCGCCACCTCGCCGGGGTGGGCGCTGGCCCAGCGGTACGAGAAGTAGTGCGGCGGGTCGACCTTGACGATGGTGGTCGGGAACTGGCCGTACTCGCCGTGGTCGAGCCGCATGATGCCGCCCGGCCGCAGGTCGATCGGGGTGGGCTCGCCCTGGCCGAACCACGAGCCGACGTGCTCGGGCTCGGTCAGCACCGCCCAGACCCGTTCCACGGGTGCGGCGATGCTGATCTCCCGCTCGATTCGGTTGCGGTCCTCGCCGGTGGCGCGGGCGCTCTGTGTGCTCATGGGGGTGACCTCCTGTCGCGCTCTTCTTGTCGCGCTCGTCCTCTCGGAACGTGCTACCCAATGGTTGCACATCGAGCACAGGAGGTGCAACCGGAAGGTTGCGCATTCCCCGATCCGCGCGCCCGGCGCCCGCTCAGCCGCCCTGGCGCTCGCCGCCCTGCGCCCGCACCCGCACCCGGTACGCCGGAATCGAAACCTCCGGATCGTCCAGACATTCCCCCGTCGCCAGGTCGAAGCGCTGCTTGAGCAGCGGCGACGCCACGAACGGGCGGCCCCCGGTGGAGCCCGTCAGTCCGCGGGAGAGGACCTGGGCGCCGGTGAAGGGGTCGCGGTTGCCGATCGCGTAGATCTGGCCGGAGCGGTCCACGAAGAGCGCGGCCTGGGTGCCGTCGGGCAGGAGGGCGGCGACACCGCGCCCCGGGGTGAGGGCGTTCAGCGTGCAGACCGCGAGCCAGTCGCCCTGCGGGATGTGGACCTCGACCGTGCCGGCGGCCGTGGTGACGGCACCGGGCGCGGTGGCGGTGGCGGTGGGAACGGTTGCGGTGGTCATCAGGCAGAGGTCCCTTCCAGAGTGCGTACTGCCAAGGTCGGCCCGGCCAGCAGCGTCAGGTCCGGCTTGACCTGGTCGCGCTCCGGTACGAAGCGGACGGACGGGTCCGGGGCGTCGGGTGCGTTGACGAAGGACACGAAGCGGGCCAGCCGCTCGGGGTCGGCGAGGGTCTCGGCCCACTCGTCGCGGTAGTGGGTGACATGGGCGGCCATCAGGGCCTCCAGTTCGTCGCACAGCCCCAGGGAGTCGTGGACGACGACATCGCGTACGTGGTCGAGGCCGCCCTCGATCCGCTCCAGCCACGTGGAGGTCCGCTCCAGGCGGTCGGCGGTGCGGATGTAGAACATCAGGAAGCGGTCGATCAGCCGGATCAGTTCGGCGTCGCTGAGGTCCTGGGCGAGCAGGTCCGCATGGCGCGGGGTGGCCCCGCCGTTGCCGCCCACGTACAGGTTCCAGCCGTTCGCCGTGGCGATCACACCGAAGTCCTTGGACTGGGCCTCCGCGCACTCCCGCGCACACCCCGAGACCGCGGACTTCAGCTTGTGCGGGGCGCGCAGTCCCCGATAGCGCAGCTCCAGATCGATCGCCATACGGACCGAGTCCTGCACGCCGTAGCGGCACCAGGTCTCGCCGACGCACGACTTCACGGTGCGCAGTGCCTTGCCGTACGCGTGCCCCGACTCGAAGCCGGCGTCCACCAACCGCGCCCAGATGACCGGAAGTTGGTCGACCCGGGCGCCGAACAGGTCGATCCGCTGACCTCCGGTGATCTTGGTGTAGAGGCCGAAGTCGCGCGCCACCTCGCCGATGACGATGAGCTTGTCCGGGGTGATCTCGCCGCCGGGGATGCGCGGGACGATCGAATACGACCCGTTCTTCTGGAGGTTGGCGAGGAAGTGGTCGTTGGTGTCCTGAAGGGCCGCCTGCTCGCCCTGGAGGACATAGCCGTCGGCGCCGACCGCCGGCGCGAGGGAGGCGATGACCGAGCCGATCGCCGGCTTGCAGATCTCGCAGCCCTCACCGCCGCGCGCCTCCTCCCGGCCGTGCTCGTCGAGCAGCTGGGCGTAGGAGGCGACCCGGCGGACGCGGACGATCTCGTACAGCTCGGCGCGGGTGTGCGGGAAGCACGCGCACAGGCTCTGGTCGCCGCTGTCCGGCAGCAGCCTGCCGATCAGCTTCACGCAACTGCCGCACCCGGTACCGGCCTTGGTGCACTTCTTGACCTCGGGGAGGGTCTCGCAGGCCTGGATGGCGTCCTTGGTGACGTTGTGGCAGCTGCAGATCACCGCGTCGCCGGGCAGCGCCTCCGGGCCGAGCGCCGCGGGCGCGCCCGCGCCGGCGGGCAGCACCAGCTGCTCGGGCGCCAGCGGGGGAACGGTGCCGGTCAGCGGGCGCAGCATGCCGTACGCCTCGGCGTCGCCGACCAGCACGCCGCCCAGCAGCTCGCCGCCGGCGCCGATCACCAGCTTCTTGTAGACGCCGCTGCGCGCGTCGGAGTACACCACGTCCAGACAGCCGTCGGTGGCGCCGTGCGCATCGCCGAACGAGGCGACGTCCACGCCGAGCAGCTTGAGCTTGGTGGACAGGTCGGCGCCGGTGAACCCGGCGAGCTGCCCGGAGCCGTCGCCGAGCCGCTCCGCGATGGCGCCGGCCGTCACCCGGGCCATGCCGTAGCCCGGCGCGACCAGGCCGTACACCCGGCCGTCGACGGCCAGCGCGCACTCGCCGATCGCGTACACCGCGGGGTCGTCGGTCCGGCACTGCTCGTCGATGATGATGCCGCCGCGCTGGCCGACCGGCAGCCCGCAGTCCCGGGCGAGCTGGTCGCGGGGGCGGACCCCGGCGGAGAAGACCACCAGGTCGGTCTCGATGCGGGAGTCGTCGGACAGCCCCATGGCGGTCACCTTGCCCGCCTCGTCCGCGACGATCTCCTTGCCGCCGACGCCGGTGTGCACCTGCAGGCCCATCTCCTCGACGGTGCGGCGCAGCGCACGGCCGCCGCCCTCGTCGACCTGCAGCGCCATCAGCCGCGGCGCGAACTCCACGATGTGGGTGCGCAGCCCCAGCCCCTTGAGCGCACCGGCCGCCTCCAGGCCGAGCAGGCCGCCGCCGACGACCACACCGGTGCGGGAGTTCTTGGCGTACTCCTCGATGGCCAGCAGGTCCTCGATGGTGCGGTAGACGAAGCAGCCCGCGCTGTCCTTGCCGGGCACCGGGGGCACGAACGGATACGAGCCGGTGGCCAGCACCAGCGTGTCGTAGCGGACGGTCAGCCCGGAGCGGGCGGTGACCGTGCGGGTGGTGCGGTCGATGGCGGTGGCCGGGTCGCCGAGGTGCAGCTCGATACCGTGCCGGGACATGAAGTCCGGATCGGCGAGGCTCAGCTCCTCCGGGCTACGGCCGGCGAAGTACGAGGTCAGCTGGACCCGGTCATAGGCCGGGCGGGGCTCCTCACACAGGACGACCACCCGTGCGCGCTCGGTGACACCGCGGTCGGCCAGCTCCTCCAGGAAGCGCTGGCCGACCATGCCGTGGCCTATGAGAGCGATGGTGGGGATCGTGCCTGGTGCGGCGTCGGAGTGCGGGTGTGTGGTGGTCATGCTCGTCAGCGTGCGGTCCGGCTGTTACCCGCCCGCATCTGCTCTGTTTCCCGGGCGGAACGCTGCCCTCAGAACGCGGACGGCCGCCGTGTGAGGGACCGCCCGCCCCGGCCCGCCACCCCGGCCCGGGTCAGCCGCCCAGGCTCGCCGGGCACAGCCGGCGCGGCGCCCGGTCCGTACGCAGTCGGGCATCGACACAGCCGCCCGGCAGACCCTCGTATGCCTGCGTGCCGAAGTTCGCGGTGACGGTCAGTGCGCCGTCGCCGAAGACCGTGCGCTGCACCGTGCGGTCGCCGGTCAGCCACCGGAAGGACGTCATGCGCTCGGTGCCGGCGGCGCGGTGCAGCGGCGAGAAGTACTTCTGCAGCGCGGCCAGCCGCGGGCCGTTGCGGGTCAGCGTCGGCCCGTCCAGGACATGGTTGAGCGGGGTGTTGTAGAGCATCGCGAGCAGCGCCCGGGTGGTCTGCTGCTCCGGCAGCTTCTCGTACGACAGCTCCCAGCGCTCGACGTTGACCAGGGAGCCGTGCAGTGCGGTCTCGTACAGCGGCACGCGGTACTTCGGGTCGTACATGGCCTTGGCCAGCTCCGCGGGCAGCCGCACCGGTTTGAAGAAGGCCGTCGGGGCCTTCTCCGGGAAGTAGCCGCCCCACCTCTCCCTGTCCCGCTCCAGCTTCCACAGCCCGTCGGCGACCGGCGTGCCCGAGCCGTGGTCGTACGCCAGCACCTCGTTGGCCCAGGCCTGGGCGGACTCCGAACCGAGGACGAGGTCCTTCGACAGCCGCCGCATACGGGTCAGGCGCATCTCCCGGTCCCCCGCCTTGGTCATCTCGTGCCCCGCACCGTGATCGCGGAAGAGCTCACCGGTCGCGTCGACATCGAGGAAGTAGCTGTCCGCGCCGTTGGCGACCATCGAGCGGGTACGGTCGGCGAGGTAGTGCCTGCCCGGCTCGGCCTTCTCGAAGGCCCGCGAGCTGAGATAGCAGCCCCGGCCCCCGAACCCGGTCTGCGCGCTGCCGTCCGCCTTGCGCACACAGAAGTCCGGGTAGACCCGGCCCGGCCAGACCGACGTCGGACTGTCGGCGCTCTTGGGGTCCTGCCCGTTGGCGAAGGTGTCGTACGGCCCGACGAGATAGCCGGCCTTCTTGGCGGCCCGCACCGCCGCGGCGTTCATCGGGCCCGGCCCGGAGTCGTACCCCAGCCACATCCGGTCCACGCCGAGCCGCTTCAGCTTCTCGACCCCGGCCGCCGTACGGGCATCGCCCCACACATAGGCGTGGAACGCCCCGAGCAGCTTCGCGGTGGCCGGATTCTGCCGGATCTTCCGGCGCAGGCTGCCGAGCCGGCCGTGCTGGGAGAGGTAGGAGCGGTAGTCGGCGGCCGGGGCGACCGGGTTGCCGTCGGTGAGGGCGAAGGTCACTTCGTAGTCGCGGGTGCCCTCACCCGCGTCGAAGGCGTGCGTGGCGGTGGCACGCAGCCGGCCCCCGGTGGAGGCGAAGCGCAGCGAGGTACCGATGTCGGTGGGGGTGAGGTAGCTGACGCCGTGCCGGGCGCCGGAGCCGGCCGCCCCACCGCCCATGGAGTAGCCCCACAGGGGAAGCGACAGTTCGCCGCCGACGTCGACCGTGCTGCCGGCCAGTCCGCCCTTCTCGGCGGCGGAGTTCCAGAACGCGTCCCGTACGGGGATGTCCAGCCCCTCGCCGCGCGGCAACTGCACCGCGGAGGCGGCCCGGTCGGTGCCGGTCACCGGCCAGCCGACCGACCCGTCACGGTCCGCACGCAGCCTGATCCGCAGCCGCCCGCGCTCCGCGCCGGCCGTCACGCTCAGCCCCTTGGCCGGGTAGCTCCAGCGCGCACCGTCGGCCGTGCGCGTCACCGGCCCCGGTTTGCCGAGCCCGCCGCCGGCCGCACCGGCCGCCTCGGACAGCACCATCCGCCGCCCGTCGCCGGTGCGCGCGGTCACCGCGAGGGAGTCGGTGTCGATGACGGCGGTACCGCCGCCGACGGGCAGTTCGAGGCGGCTGCCCTTCAGCGTGCCGGCGGCGGCGCTGTCACATCCGGCGATGCCGAGGGCGGTCGCGGCCAGCGCGAGGGAGGCGGCCAGCGCGCGGGTGGCGGCGTTGGGGCGGCTACGGCCGGTCGTCTTGGGGGAGTGGGGATCGTCGGAAGTCATGAGGACTGGATAGTCCCGCGGCATAAGAGGCTTCTAAGAACCCGGCCGGGTCCCGACGTGGCGGACGGACATCCACTGAACTCCCACTCCGAAGGCCACAGTTGACCTGCCCGCGTCCGTCCCGGGATGGCACGTTCCGACTCTTTGCCGGGTACGCAACGGGGGCGCCGGAACCGGAGGGACGCGCGGCGCCTGTAGGGGGCGGGGCGGCACGGCCCGCGGGACGATGCGCGCAGAGAGGAGCCGAGCGTGCCCCCTTCAGCCGGCCGCCCGCGACAGCCGCGCCCGCTCCTCCTCGTCCGTGAACCCGTCCCGCAACGGCGGTTCGCCGCGCTCGACGTCCCAGGCCAGGACGTCGGCCGCGGTCACCTCCAGCGGGGTCGCCGGCATGCCCGCCGCCCGGGCGCGGGCCGAACTGCGCTGCTGGGTCGACCAATCGGGCCGTACCAGCGGGAAGAACCGCGGCAGGTCGTCGCCGGACACCCGGACGATCTCGACCTTAGTGCCCGCCACCCGGGCACAGGTCTCGATGAGCCCACCGAGCGTCGTCGGCTCGGCGGGCCCCACCGCGTGGAACGCCCCCGGGCGGTCGTCGACGAGCAGCTGCACCACCAGGCGGGCCAGATCGCGCGAGTCGATGATCTGCACCGGCTGTGCGGGATCGGCGGGCAGCGCCACCCGTCCGCCGCGCGCTGCCCGACGCACCCAGTAGACGAAGGAGTCCGCCGTATCGAACGGCCCCGCCACCTTGCCGGGGCGCACGATCGTCGCCCGCTCGCCGTACCGGGCCAGCACATCGTCCTCGCAGGCCACCTTGCAGGGCCCGTAGGTCTCCTCGGTCAGCTCCTCGGTGTCGCGTACCGGCGGCCGGCGCGGGGTGTCCTCGTCGGAGCCCGGACCCACCCCCGTCCGCCGGTACACCGCATGGCTGGAGACGAACAGATACCGCCCGACGCGGTCGCCCAGCGCGTCCATCGCCTGCCCGACGTGCCGGGGGACGTATCCGCTGACATCGACGACCGCGTCCCAGCGGCCGTCGCCCAGCGCGCGGTAGTCACCGGTGTCCCGGTCGCCGATCAGCCGGGCCACCCCGGGGAACAGGTCCGGGCCGGTCCTCCCCCGTCCGAACAACGTCACCTCGGCCCCGCCGCGCAGGGCGTCCTCCACGATGGCGCGGCCGACGAACGACGTACCGCCGAGAATCAGAAGGCGCATGGTCGACGACACTATCGATCACGAACGCCCGAAGGGGCCCGCATTTTCAGCCCTTCGGCCAGCAGGCCGCACGCCCGTCGCACGCCCGCCGCGCCACGCTCGGGCCGGGCCGGCGTCACACCTCGCTCAGCCGCCGCGTCGCCAGCTCCGCGTACAGGGTCGCGCCGTCCGCCAGCACCGCATCGTCGAACTCGGCGAGCGGCGAATGGTTGTTGGGGCTGCGCTCGTGGTCGGCACCGGCCGGCGGTGCGCCGAGCAGGATCATCGCACCCGGCACCTCGGCCAGCACGCGGGAGAAGTCCTCCGCGCCCGCCAGCGGCTGCGTCATCGGCGCGAAACGCTCCTCGCCCAGCACCTCGCGGACCGCGTCCGCCGCGAAGTCCGCCTCCCCGTGGTCGTTGACGGTCACCGGGTACACCTCCGTGAAGTCCGCGTCCACCCCCACCCCGTAAGCCGCCGCGATGCCCCGGCACACCTCCACCGTGCCGTCCTTGACCCGCGCCTGGGCGGCGTCCGAGAAGCTGCGGACGGTCGCCTCGAAGACCGCGGTCTCCGGGATGACGTTCTGCTGCGTGCCCGCGTGGAACGTGCCCACCGTCAGCACCACCGGATCGAAGACATCGAAGGTACGGGTGATCCACGCCTGCAGCGCCGTCACCATCGCACACGCCGCCTGCACCGGGTCCTTGGCCCGGAACGGCATCGAGCCGTGCCCGCCCTCGCCGCGCACGGTCACCCGCAGCACATTGGACGCCGCCAGCGCCGGGCCGCCACGGGTACGGAAGACGCCGCTGGGCAGGCCCGCGGAGAGCACATGGAGCGCGTACGCCGCCGCCGGCCGCCGCCCCGCCGCGTCCAGCAGCCCCTCCTCCAGCATGTGCCGCGCACCGTCGTGGCTCTCCTCGCCGGGCTGGAACATGAACAGCACATCGCCCGCGAGCCGGTCGCGGTGCGCGCTGAGCAGCTTGGCCGCGCCGGCCAGCATCGTGGTGTGCAGGTCATGGCCGCAGGCGTGCATCCGGTCGTTGTCGGCGGCGAAGTCCAGGCCGGTACGTTCGGCGACCGGCAGCGCGTCCATGTCCCCCCGCAGCAGCACGACCGGGCCGGGCCGCCCGCCACGCAGCACCGCGGTGACGGAACTGAGCCGCTCACCGGTGCTGACCTCCAGCGGCAGGCCGTCCAACTCGGCCAGCACCGCCTCCTGCGTACGGGGGAGGGTGAGCCCCGTCTCGGGGATCCGGTGCAGCGAGCGGCGCAGCCGTACGAGGTCGTCGGAGAGGCTGCGGGCGTCGTCGCGGAGGTTCACGGGTGCTCCCTTCAGGCGGGGAACTCCCCGCGCTTGATGGCCGTGACGAATGCATTCCACTCGCCGGCGGGAAAAATGAGCGCCGGACCGCCCGGGTTCTTGCTGTCACGGACGGGGACGAGGCCGTGGGGGGTGGTGAGGGCGCGGGTGAATTCGAGGCACTGGCCGCCGTCGCCGCCGCTGTGGGAGGACTTGACCCAGGCGTAGTCGCGGGTGAATTCGAGGCAGGCTCCGCCGTTACCCTCGCTGTAGGAGGACTTGACCCACTTGGCGGCTGCCAGATTCAAGTCGGGGCTCACGTTCTGTACTCCTTCAACAGAGTCTTGATCGCGGTCAGCGATTCGTCCGGGGACAACGCATTCGCCCTGAGGAGATCGTAGTCATCCAGAGCGTCGTCGACCATTTGTGCGGAGTCGTGCATCTTGGCCCCTACCCGGGTTTCCGCGTACAGCACGGTGGGGGAGTTGGGGAAGCGCAACACGATGAAGGGCATCGTGCACGTGGCCGGGATGCCCACCGAGAACGGCATGACCTGGAGTTCCAGGTGAGGCGACGCGGCTGCCTCCAACAGATAGCCAAGCTGCCCGGCCATGACCTCGGCGCCCCCGACGACGCTTCGCAGACACGCCTCGTGGAGGATGACCCACAGCAACGGCGGGCTGTCCCGCTCGAACACCTCCCGCCGCCGTAGCCTTGCGGCAACCTTGTCCTCGATCGCCTCCGCACTGGCCCGAGGATTGGATACGCGGAAGACGGATCGTGCGTAGTCCTCCGTCTGGACAATTCCCGCTACGAGGTTCGTCTCGTAGGTCAGGATCCGCGACGCCTTCCGTTCCAAGTTGAGGTACGGGACGAACCAGCTCGGGTGTTCTCCGTCGTTGATCCTCCGTAGCAGCCCGGCGAATAACTCGCCCGTGCCGAAGGCGGTGTCGCAGCCCTTGGCGAACTTCTCGCTGGGCCGGGGCAGCAACGTCCCGGATTCGACCTTGCTGACGTACCCCTCGGAGTAACCGGTGGCCGTGCCCAGGTGCTTCTGTGTGAGCTTGCGGGCCAGGCGTACTTGTCTGACGTCACGACCGAAGCGCTGAAGGGGGTTCAAGTGCTCGGATGGGCTGTTCTCGTCCAACGCTCTGACCTCTCGTCATGTGGATGCGCAGCGCAAACACGGCAGGCCGATGTCTTGAACACTCTGGTTCAAGCAGCCCAATTCTATTGGCTGTTGCGTTGTCCGCGTGACCGAATGACTACATCCGGTTACCCGTAACGAGCCCCCAGGAGACTGGCCATGACAGACCCAACCGACACCGCCCGGCTCCTGCCGCCGCCGACCCCCGACGGCAAGCGCTGCCTGGTCGTAGGCGACGGCACCGGCTACGTGTCCCGAATGGCCGACAACCTTGAAGAGGCCCAGCTCGGACTGGCCGCCGAACTCATCGACGAGTCGCGCCGCATCCCCGGCGCACGCCGATGGACGCCCGGCGAAATCCACCTGCTGGCCGTCGAGTTGACCGACGCACTCGCCCAGGTGCACCACGTCGCGAAATGCCGGGGCCCGCGCCGTTCCTGAACCGCCCGCCCGGTCACACGCGGTCGGTCAACGCGCCGTCCGGTCCAGCTGCGCCATATCGGCCTCCGTCAGGGCGATGCCGGCCGCCCCCAGGTTCTCGTCGAGATGCGCGGGCGACCCCGTACCGGGGGTGGGCAGCAGCACAGGGGAGCGGTGCAGCAGCCAGGCCAACGCGATCTGCCCGGTAGTTGCCCCGTGCCGGGCGGCGACCGAAGCGAGCGCCTCACCCAGCGCCTTACCCGTACCGTCCGCCAACGCGCCATTGCCCAACGGGAACCACGGCAGGAACGCCGTGCCGTGCTCCTCGCACAGCTTCAGTACGTCCTCCGAGGCGCGGTCCATCAGGTTGTAGCGGTTCTGGACGGACGCGATGGGGGCCAGCTCCCGCGCCCGCCGCAGCTCCGCCGCGCTGACGGAGTCCAGCCCGATGTGCCGGATCTTGCCCTCCCGCTGGAGTTCGCACAGCGCGCCCAGCTGGTCGGCCATCGGCACCTCCGGGTCCAGCCGGTGCAACTGGTAGAGGTCGACGGTCTCGGTGCGCAGCCGGCGCAGGCTCGCCTCGCACATGGCGCGCAGCCGCTCCGGTCGTCCCTCGATGTGCCAGACGTCGGGACCGGTCCGCACCACCCCGCCCTTCGTCGCGATCACCAACCCCTCCGGGTACGGATGCAGGGCGCGCGCCACCAGCTCCTCGGCCACGTCCGGGCCGTAGTTGTCGGCGGTGTCGATCAGCGTGACCCCACGCTCCACGGCCTGCCGCAGCAGGGCGACGGAGCGCTGCGCATCGTCGTGCCGCGGCCCCCAGTAACCCGGCCCGACGAGCCCGCCGGTCCCGAACCCCAGCCGCCGGACCGGAAGCTCCCCGCCGATGGAGAAACTCACGTCGCGGTCGCGGTCGCGGTCGCCGCCGCGGCTGCGGCTGCGGTCACGGTCGAAGGCGTCGACGGTCTCAGCGTTCATAATGCTGAGCCTAGAGCGGTGCGCGGTTCGTAAGATCGCCCGGTGCCCGCTGACATATCACTCTTCGCCCTGACCCTGCTCTGCCTGGCCGCGCTCGCGGCGGGCTGGATCGACGCCGTGGTGGGCGGTGGGGGACTGCTGCTGCTCCCCGCTCTGCTGGTCGGCCTCCCGCACACGCCCGCCGCCTACGTCCTGGGCACCAACAAGTCCACCGCCATCGTGGGCACCACCGCCGCCGCGGTCACCTACGTCCGCAAGGCGCCCATCGACCTCCGTACGGCGCTGCGCATCGGCCTCGCCGCGGTCGCCGGTTCGCTGGCCGGGGCGTTCTTCGCGGCCGGTATCAACAGCGAGGTGCTCCGCCCGCTGATCATGGCGGTGCTGCTGGCGGTGCTCGCGTTCGTCCTCCTCCGCCCGGCCTTCGGGACCGCCCCCGCGCCGTCGGGGCCGGTCACCCGGCGGCGGGTGCTGGCGGCGGCCCTCGTCGCGGGCCTGGGGATCGGCTTCTACGACGGCCTGATCGGGCCGGGAACGGGTGCGTTCCTCGTCATCGCGCTCGCCGCCGTACTGCACATGGACCTGGTCACCTCGTCCGCCACCGCCAAGGTCGTCAACGTCTGCACCAACATCGGTGCACTGACCATGTTCGCGATCCAGGGCACCGTGCTGTGGCAACTCGGTGCCCTGCTCGCGCTGTTCAACCTCGTTGGGGGGATGGTCGGCGCGAAGATGGCGCTCAAGCGCGGCGCCGGGTTCGTCCGCGGGGTGCTGGTGGTCGTGGTCGTCGCCCTGCTGTGCAAGCTGGCGTACGACCAGTGGCTGGCGGTCTGAGGGCAGGGCGCGGCCCGCGGGACTCCGGCCGCGCCGGCGCGCCGCGCACCGCCCTCGCGGACCCGGCCTACCGGCCGGGCCTGCGGGCCCGCAGCGCCTTGCGGTAGTCCTCGACCCCTTCCCCGACCGATTCCATGCGCTCGCGCATGCCACGGTTCGTGCGGCGTTCCACGAGGGTCCGCAGGACGAAATCAGGGGAGAACCCGCCGCCGAAGCCGTCCGGGGTGTTGGAGCGGATCAGCGGCTCGTTGGTGAAGGGCGACGAGTCGTCGTCGGAGTGCCGGTACGTCCAGCGGCACGGCCAGAGCCGCAGTGCGGTCTGACCGACGTATCTGACCGCGCCCTCGAAGAACTCGTCCTCGCCCGCCGCCTCAAGTGCCGCGAGGCCGTCGAAGCGGTCCAGCACCAGCCGTTCCAGTGCCGTGAGCGAGTCCAGCGAGTGGTCGAAGGGGAAGTCGTCGGGCAGAAGGGCGCTCCGCCACCGGTCCAGTGCGGCGTCCATGGGGGCCAGCCACGCATCGAGGCCCCGGCGGGACTCCTCGCTCGCATGCAGGCGGTCGTCCTCCACGTACCACTCCGGAGTCTCGGGCTCCGCCGAGGGCATCCCGTCACGGACCCAGTTCCCGAGATCCACCGGCATCGGCAGGCCGAACTCCTCCAGGCCCTGGGCCTGTTCGGGTGTCAGCAGCAGCCACCAGGCGTCATAGGAATCCTCGTCCAGCTGCCAGAAGGCCCGTGGATCGTCGTTTCCGGGCACGACGTCGCCGATGGCCTCCATGGCGGCGTTCCAGTCCATGTAGCGGGTGCTGTCGGAGAGGTGCTCCGTCCTGTGCCAGATCGACCGGCCGTTGCGCCGGAAGTGCAGGTACTCGTCCGCCTCCCCCTCCTCGTTCTCGACCTTCACCAGCTCGACGTCGTCGACCACCACCGAACCGCCCGAGCACGCCGCCGCCTCCGTCAGCAGCTCCGCATATCCCTCCTCGAGATCGCCATCCACCTTTTCGGGCGTCTGGAAGCCGAGGCCGCATTCGCCGACGAGGAAGGTCAGCTCTTCGACGTCCTCGAATTCCTCGTCGGGGTCCATGCCGATCTCGGCGGCCTCCGCCAGGCCGGCCGTCGCCTGTTCCTCCGTCGCGATGCCCAGTCGGACCAAGGTCTGCGCAAATCCGTTGAGTGTGAGGGGTGTTGAGTCGCTCATGACAGCACCCTCACACATTCCGGTCGCCGCCAAGGGGGGATCGGCTCGTCAGGCCGGGGAGTTCCCGGTGTTCAGGATCATCTGCCGGAGCACCTTCAGGGCGGTGACGTAGTCGGTGTCGCTGATGCCCTGGTGGATGCGGTCGCGGATGGCCGGCGTCCGTCGCTTGAGGTCCGCTCGGGCCTGGTCCCCCGCCTCGGTGATCCACAGCCGCTCCTCGGCGTCCCGGGTGAGCCAGCCGCGCTCCAGCAGGAGTTCGGACTCGGCCGCCAGATCGTCCTCGGGTCGAAGGTAGGAGCTCATGGCCTGTTGGAGTTCGGGAATGGTCATGCCCTGACCGTCGGGCGAGATGTCGTTCTTCGACAGGTTGCGCAGCAGCCAGTACTGGGGCTGGGTGAAGCCGAGCTCGGCCTGCCGGGCCCGGGTGAACGCGATGAGGGCCTCGTAGGCCACCCCGGTCCAGTACGCGGCGGGCTGTGTGGCGAGTTCGGCGTCGGAGAGGTGATGGGTCGTCATGTCGGGTGCCCCCTTGAACGGTCGCGTGAACGGTCACTGGTATGAGCGGCACCGTAGAACCTGAAGTTGACTTGAGGTCAAGGGGGGCGGAACGGGCCGGGCCGGGCCCCGACCTCAGAACCGGCAGTGGTACATCCGCGCCATGTCCCGCACCTTGGGGAGCTTCGCCCAGGCCCGGGCGCCGAGTCGGTAGGCCGCCGGCAGCTTCTCGATACCCGGGACCTCCAGGGCGCTGACGTTCTCGACGATCTCCAGTCGCGGGCTCAGTGCGGCGATCCCCGCGGCGTCGGTGCCCCAGTGCAGGCGGGCGCCGGCCTTCACGACGGTCCTGTTGATCCACTGCGCGCGGATGGCGAACGGGCTGAAGGCGTCGAAGGCCAGCTCACCGCTCGGCGCGTGGGCCATCAGCCGCCGCAGCAGCGCCGTGCCGTCCTCCTCGGTCAGATACATCAGCAGCCCCTCGGCCACGATCATCGTCGGCCGGTCCGCCGGAATGCGTGCCATCCAGGCCGGGTCGGTCACCGACGACGGGATCATGGTGTATCCGGGGCGCTCGGGGTAGAGCTGCTTGCGCAGCTCTATGACCTGGGGGAAGTCGACGTCGAACCAGCGCACCCCTGGGCCGGGGTTCATGCGGTGCACGCGGGTGTCGAGGCCGCAGCCCAGATGCACCACCGTCGCCTCGTCGTGGCGTGCGAGGAAGCCGGACGTCCAGACGTCCAACTGCCGGGCGCGCAGCGCGACCGCGGCCGCGTCGCCGGAGTTCAGCCGCATCTTCCGGAAGTCGTAGTCGAGCCGCCGGACGGTGTCGAGGGCCATGGTGTCACCGAGGATCGGCCGCTTCGAGCGACTGTCCGCGGCGCGGCCGTAGAGCGTGGCGAGGAGGGTCTCCGGTGCCCCGGTCAGCTGGACCTTGGGGCGCGGACTGGGGCTCTGACTGGGGCTCTGACTGGGGCTCTGGCTGGGGCTCTGGCTGGTACGCGGACTGGTCATGCCCCAGAGACTACATAACATTCAGAAAAATGTGAATACTCGAAAGTCGCCCGGTGGCGGGTCCGGTCGAGCGTCGTCGAGGGGCTGTTGAGCGAGAGGTTCGACGACTACACTCCGAGGGAACTGATTACTCTCCGTAATCGTTGCCGGATATGGAAGGAGGCGCCGGGCGAGGCAGCGCGAGGTGAAGGGGGCAGCGCGCGGTCAAGAAGGAGGCGTCGAGCGAGGTGGCGCGAGGTCAAGGGGGGCGCGAAGTCAAGAAGGAGGCGGCGCGAGGCCAAGGGGGCAGCGCGAAGCCAAGTGGGGCGTAGCAAGTCAAGTAGGGCGCAGGAAGCCAAGTGGGGTGCAGCACAAGGCGGCTAAGGCGGCTACGACTACTTCCGCGCTGCCCGCGCCCCTTGCCCTGTCCCTTGCCCCGCCCCGGCGCCCGCTCCCGCCCCCGCCGGGACCGCCCGGTGGACTCGTGCCGGCACTTCGGTCACGGCCGTGAGCAGTACCGCCGAGTCCTCGATGGCCAGCAAGCCGTGCCGCTCGTGCGGGATCGCGGCGACTTGACCCGCCTTCAGCTCCTGGCCGCCGCCTGGCCCGGTCAGCCGGACGCGCCCGTGCAGCACCTGCAGGCTCGCTGCCGGTGGCGCGTTGTGCTCGTCCAGCGCGGCGCCCGCGATCAGCGCGATCACGGTCTGCCGCAAGGGTCCGTCGTGCAGGAACAGGTGGGCGCTGCGCCCGTGGGCGGAGGCCCGGGCGTCGTCGAGTTGGTAACGGGTGAGTGTGGAGAGGTCGTCCATGATGCTGCCCTTTCGCATCCGTGGCGGCGGGCTCGGCGGGCTCCCTCTCCATCGTTGCCGTTGCGCGGGTGGACGCAACCGGGGAATCGGCCCCGGGCGTCCGGGTGCATACCGGTGCAGGGCGGCCCGTCACTTACGCGATGATCATCGCGGTCCGTACGATGCGGCCCGGGACGGTCCCCATGACACGTCCCGGCGTCCCCCGCCCCCACTGCGAACGTCCCCCACTGCGAACGTCCCCCACTGCGAACGCCCCCCACTGCGAAGGATGCGCCACCGTGGCCGACCCCACAGCCCTGAGCGAACCGTCCGAACCGTCCGGACCGCCCGGACCGGCCGGGCAGGGCACAGGATTCCTGACCGTCATGACGACCACCGACAGCGAGGAGAAGGCCGAACGGCTGGCGCGCGGGGCGATCGCGGCCAGGCTCGCCGCCTGTGCGCAGATCAGTGCGCCGGTGACCTCGGTGTTCCGCTGGGACGGCGCGGTCGAGACCAGCCGGGAGTGGCAGGTCCTGTTCAAGACGACGCAAGCGCGCTACGCGGAGCTGGAGGGCCATCTCCTCCAGGCGCACGACTATGACACCCCCGAGATCATCGCCACCCCGATCACTCGCGGCGGCGCCGACTACCTGTCGTGGGTCGCAAAGGAGACGAGCTGACGTGGCACGGGACAACGGTATGACTCCGGGCAACGACGACCGGGCGGCAGGTAACGGCAACGTGGCTCCGGGTCGCCACCAAATGGCGCCGGGTCACAGCGGTATGGCCCCGGGTGACGACGGTATGGCGCCGGGTGGCGACGGTATGACGCCGCGCGACACTGTCATGACACCGCGTGACATTGCCATGGCGCCGCGCGATGTTGCCATGGTGCCGGGCGATGTTGCCATGGTGCCGGGCAGCGCCCGCGTGGCCGCGGGCGGCAACGGCGGGGCGCCGGCCGGCACGGAGCGAGGGGAGGCCGTGCGGCGTACCCGGCGGCGCTGGACCAGGGCGGCGACCGCCGCGCTCGGCATGGCCATGTGCCTGGTCACCGCCCCGCTCGGCCATGCCTCCGACGGAGTCCCGGGCACCAAGGACAGCAGCCGGCCGCACCCCGGTCCGGTCTTGGGCAGCCGGGACGCCGCCGCCTACTGGACACCCGAGCGGATGGCCGCCGCGGCCCCGGCCGACGACGCGGCCCCGACCGACGAGGCTCCCCCGGCCGACGGCGACTCCCCGGACCAGTCGTCGCCCGCCGCCCCGCCGGAAGAGGGCACGCCGAGTCAGTCCCCGACGACTCCGGACGGAGCGGACGCACCGAGCCAGTCGCCCACCACCGCGGCCGGAGGGGACACGCCGAGCCAGTCGCCCACCACCGCGGCCGGAGGGGACACGCCGAGCCAGCCGCCCGCCGCCCCGCCCGGCAAGGACACGCCGGATCAGTCGCCCACCACCCCGTCGCCCACCACCCCGCCCGCGTCCGGCAGTCCGGACCGGCCCAGCGACTCCGCCGCGGCCCAAGCCCCGGCCACCGCCCGGCACTTCGACGGCATCCCGTCCGTGGGCGTGCTGTTCTCCGTCGACAAGGACGCCCGCGCGCACCACTGCACCGCCAGCGTGGTGCACAGCCGGCACCGCAACCTGATCCTCACCGCCGGACACTGCAACCCCGGCGCCCGCGCCGCCTTCGTCCCGCAGTACCGTTCGGGCGCCCAGACCCAGCCGTACGGCGTCTGGGCGATCACCAAGTCCTTCGCCTACCCCGAACGCGGCACCACCGGCGACAAGGCCGACCTCGACTTCGCCTTCGCCACCGTCGCCCCCGCCGAGGACGGCCGCTCCCTGGAGGAGGTCACCGGCGGCAACATCCTCACGGCGACGCCCGGTTACGCCAACGACGTCACCGTCATCGGCTACCCCAAGGTCCGCAACGACCCGGAGGACCGCGCCGTGCGCTGCGACACCCGCAGCTCCCGGCTCGCCGGTACCCGTCAACTCCGCATGGAGTGCGGCGGCTTCGCCGCGGGAACCTCGGGCGGCCCCTGGCTCACCGACCTGGACGAGGAGACCGGGACCGGCCGGATCATCGGCCTGATCGGCGGCCTCAACGGCGGCGGCCCCAAGGGCCCCGACCACGACCGGATCTCCTACAGCCCGTACTTCGGGGGCAAGATCCTCGCCCTCTACACCCGCGCGTCACAGGCGTGATCGACGGTCCTCGTAGTCCGCGGGGACTTGTGGTCCACGGGGGCCTCGCAGTCCACAGGGCCTCGTAGTCCACAGGGCCTTGTGGTCCGCGGGGCTTCGTAGTCCATGACAGGCGGTGCGGGCTTCGGGGAAATTCGCTTCGAGCGTTGCCCCGGTGCCTCTACCGTGGCGCGGTGACGACTCAGGTGATCGTGCTCAACGGTGGTTCCAGCTCGGGGAAGTCCGGGATCGTCCGGTGTCTGCAGGCGGTCCTGCCGGATCCGTGGCTGGCCCTCGGGACGGACACGCTGGTCGAGGCGATGCCGGCGGCCATGCAGGAGTCGGACGCCGGCATCGAGTTCGCTCCGGACGGCGAGGTGATCGTCGGGCCGGAGTTCCGAACGCTGGAAGCGGCGTGGATCGAGGGGGTCGCCGCGATGGCCCGTGCGGGAGCCCGGGTCATCGTCGACGAGGTCTTCCTCGGCGGAGCGGGCTCACAGCAGCGATGGCGGAAGGCCTTGGGCGGACTGCGGGTGCTGTGGGTCGGCGTCAGGTGTGACGGCGCGGTCGCCGCGGGCCGTGAGGTCGCACGAGGCGATCGGACCATCGGGATGGCCGTGTCCCAGGCGGATGTGGTCCACCGGGGCGTGGTCTACGACCTGGAGGTGGACACCGCGCAGGCCGAGTCGATGGAGTGCGCACGGACCATCGCCGTACATGTCGGGTGATCCACGTGATCTCCCTGATCCACGTGATCTCCGTGATCTCCGTGATCTCCGCGATCCACTATCCCTATTGCCTGTCGGTGCCGGGCTCGTCCTTCGGGTCGGCCCCGGCTCGCAGCGCCTCCGCCACCCCCGTCTCGCGCGGCCCGAGGAAGTGCGGATCGGGGCGCAGCAGGGCATCCGCCGCCGCCTTCCCGGCCGCGAAGATCTCCCGGACACCGCCGTACGCCCAGGTCACATCGCGCTTGGCGGCCACCCCGACCCCGTACGAGTCGATGCCGGCCGCCGCGCACAGCGACAGCGCACGCCGGATGTGGAAGCCCTGGCTGACCAGTACCGCCCGGTCGACGCCGAAGATCCGGTGGGCGCGGCTGCAGGAGTCCCAGGTGTCGAAGCCCGCGTAGTCGCTGACGATCTTCCGGGCCGGGACGCCGTGGCGCAGCAGATACGCGCGCATCGCGTCCGGCTCGTCGTAGTCGCGCCGGCTGTTGTCGCCGGTGACCAGGACCGCGCGGACCGTGCCACGGTCGTAGAGCTCGGCTGCCGCGTCCAGCCGGTGGGCGAGGTACGGGGACGGTTCGCCGTTCCACAGGCCCGCGCCGAAGACGATGGCGACCGGCGCGGCGGGCGCGTCGGCGACGCTGCGCACCCGGGGACCCCCGGTGGCGTTCATCCACGTCGCGGGCGCCAGGGCGAGCACCGTCGCGGCCACCGACACCTGGTACGCGCGGCGCCATTCGCGCCGGGTCCGCGGCAGCCGCACACGGCGCACCCCGCCCCGTATCCGCTGCATCAGCGCTCGCATCCGCCGCCCCTGTCCCCGATCGCATCCGATCACGTCCGGTCGTGATCGATCCTGCAGGCTGCGACGCCCACCGGCCGGTGATGGTTGCACCGGGGGCCTGACCGGTGAGGGGCGCCACGGGGGCCTGGCATCGTGGCAGGAGAAGCACCGAGCCCGCAGAGGAACGCGTCACCATGGCCATCGAGCCCGGAGAGGATCGCGTCACCATGGCCACCGAGCCCGGAGAGGATCGCGTCACCATGGCCACCGAGCCCGGAGAGGAACGCGTCACCATGACCACCGAGCCCGAGCGGCTGCCGTTCTTCGTCTACGGAACGCTGCGCCCCGGCCAGGCCAATCACGCCCGCACCCTGCGCGGCCGCACCGCGCGCGAGGAACCGGCCCGTATCGGTGGCGCGCTGCTCTACGACGGCCCCGGATACCCCTACGCCGTCACCGGGCCCCCGGACGCGGTGGTGCACGGTGCTCTCGTCCTGCCCCGCGACGCCGACTACGACGAGGTGTGCGCGACGCTGGACCGGCTGGAGGACTACGTCCCCGGTGCCCCGCGGAACCTCTACGAGCGGGTGGTCACCGAAGCCGAGTGCCCGGACGGCAGGTCCGTACGAGCCTGGGTCTATCTGGCCGCCGAGCCGCTCGCCGCCCGGCTGCGCGCCACCGGCACGCCCGTCGACGGCGGTGACTGGCTGCGCGGCACGGCGGCGCACTCCCGGTAGCCGCGCGCATTCCCCGTAGCCGCGGCGCGATCCCCGTGGCCAGGGGACGGTGCCGCCCCGGCGCCGGCGGCCGCACCGCGGATAGCCTGGACGAACAACTCCTTCCGGACCGGCGATCGCTCCGGGGCGGGCGGCTCCTCCGGGCCGGCGGCCCTCGCGTACCGGGCCTCCTTCCGTACCGCAGAACAGGTGTGACCGCGTGGCTTCCTCCCCGTCCCTCCCCCCGTACGCTCCCTCCGCCGCGACCGCTCCCGGTCCGTGGCCCAAGGCGGAGCTGCATCTGCACATCGAGGGCACGCTGGAACCCGAGCTGGCCTTCGCGCTCGCCGAGCGCAACGGCGTCACGCTGCCGTACGCCACCGAGGACGAGCTGCGCCGCGCCTACTCCTTCGCCGATCTGCAGTCCTTCCTGAACCTCTACTACGCGCTGATGGCCGTACTGCGCACCGAGGACGACTTCGCCGACCTCGCGGACGCCTACCTCGCCCGCGCCAAGGAGCAGGGCGTACGCCACGCCGAGATCTTCTTCGACCCGCAGGCGCACACCTCCCGCGGCGTCCCGGTCGGCACGGTCATCGACGGGCTGGCCCGCGCGCTGGACCGTGCCGAGGAGACCTACGGCATCAGCACCCGCCTGATCATGTGCTTCCTGCGCGACGAGAGCGCCGAGTCGGCCCTGGCGACCTTCGAGGCGGCCCGCCCGTACCTGCACCGGATCACCGCCGTCGGCCTGGACTCGGCCGAGGTCGGGCACCCGCCGGCCAAGTTCAAGGAGGTCTTCGCGCTGGCCCGCGAGGCCGGGCTCCGGTGCGTGGCGCACGCGGGGGAGGAGGGGCCCGCCGCGTACGTGTGGGAGGCCCTGGACGTCCTCGGGGTGGACCGGATCGACCACGGCGTGCGCTGCATGGAGGACGAGCGGCTGGTGGCCCGTCTGGCGGCGGAGCAGGTGCCGCTGACGGTCTGCCCGCTGTCGAACGTGCGGCTGCGGGTCATCGACGACCTCGCCGACCACCCGCTGCCCGCGATGCTGGACGCCGGGCTGCTGGTGACCGTCAACTCCGACGACCCGGCCTACTTCGGCGGCTACGCGGACGACAACTTCACCGCCGTACGCGACGCCCTCGGTTTCGACGCGGAGACCCTGCGCACCCTCGCCCGCAACTCCTTCCGGGCGTCCTTCCTCGACGAGGCGACGCGCGAGAGGTATCTGGCCGAGGTCGACGCGCACGCCACGAGCGCGTGACAACGGGGAGCGCGCACCGAAACGGCGCAGGTCACAGGCGGCGCACACCCCCCGCACGGTCCCGCCGCGCGCACACCCGGGGCGGCCCCGGCGGCAGCCGTACGGAACACGGAGTTACCCGCGGGGAAACGGCACCGCAACGACCGGGTGCCACGCTCGGGCCATGACGGCGCCGATACCGCATTCGTCCTCCCACCGGTCTCCCACTGCCGCCGGGCCGCTCGGCGCGGGTGATCTCGCCGCCGAGATCACCGCCCAGCTCAGCACCCGGCTGTGCGGCGTCCGGCTGCGCGGCCGCCGCCACCCCGGCGCGGCCGCGCCGACGCTCGTCGCCGTGGCCCACGGCAGCCGTGACCCCCGCGCGCTGCCCGCCGTGCGGGCCCTGCTCGACCGGGTCCGCGCGCTCCGCCCAGGCCTGCCCGTGCGGCTCGGCAACATCGAGCTCGACCGGCCGCTGCTCGCCGACACGCTCGCGGAGCTGCACGGCGAGGCCGTCCTCGTACCGCTGCTCTTCGGCCGTGGCCATCACGTCACCCACGATCTTCCTGACGCACTGGCGGCCGCTCCTCATCTGGCGGGCCGGATCGCCGAGCCCCTCGGCCCGCACCCGCTGCTCGCCGAGGCGCTGCACGGACGCCTGCTGGAGGCCGGATTCGCCGCCGGCCGGGGGAGCACGGCCGTGGTCCTGGCCGCCGCCGGCTCCCGGGCGGCGCGTTCCACCCAGGACACCGAGCACATCGCGCGGCTGCTCTCCGAGCGGCTCGGCGGCCTCCCCGTCCTGCCCGCCTACGCGTCCGCCGCCGCCCCCACCGTCGCCGAGGCCGTCCGGGAGCTGACCGCCCGCGGCCACGACCGGATCGCCGTCGCCGGCTGCTTCACCGCGCCCGGCCGCTTCGCCACCCAGTGCGCGGCGGCCGCCCCGGGTGTCGCCGCCGCGCCCCTGGCCGACCACCCCGCATTGGCCCGTCTGGTGCTGCACCGCTACGACCAGGCGCTCCTCGCGCGTACCGGATCCGGCTCCGAGAGCCCCAGGGCGGCTACCGTCGCTGTATGACGGGCACACCACCCGGGACACCACCGGGCGCACGACCGACCATCCCCGGCTACCACCCGGCCGACACCGAGCGCTGGGTCCCCGAACCCGACAAACGGCCGGGGCGCACCGCCTTCCAGCGCGACCGCGCCCGGGTGCTGCACTCCGCCGCGCTGCGCCGGCTCGCCGGCAAGACCCAGGTGGTCACCCCGGGCGCGCACACCCACGCCTGGGACGCCACTCCGCGCACCCGGCTGACCCACTCCCTGGAGTGCGCCCAGGTCGGCCGGGAACTCGGCGCCGCTCTCGGCTGCGACCCGGATCTGGTCGAGACCGCCTGTCTGGCGCACGATCTCGGCCACCCGCCGTTCGGGCACAACGGTGAGCAGATCCTCAACGAAGTCGCCGCGCCCTGCGGCGGCTTCGAGGGCAACGCCCAGTCGCTGCGGCTGCTCGCCCGTTTGGAGCCCAAGCGGTTCGTGCCCGCCCCGGACGGCGGGGCGCTCAGCGTCGGACTGAACCTCTCGCGCGCCGCCCTCGACGCCGCCACCAAGTACCCCTGGCCGCGCGGCGGGCACCCCACCGACCCCGCCTCGGTGAAGTTCGGGGTCTACGCGGACGACCTGCCGGTGTTCGAGTGGTTCCGGCAGGGCGCCCCCGACGGGACGCAGAGCTTCGAGGCGCAGGTCATGGACTGGTCCGACGACGTGGCGTACTCGGTGCACGACGTGGAGGACGGGCTGCACGCCGGGCACCTCGACCCCAACGTCCTGCTCGCCGACGCCGAGCGCGCCGAGATCTTCGCGGTCGCCGGTGAGCGCTATGCGCCCGGCGCCGGACCCGAGGAGCTGGCCGCGGCACTGGACCGTCTCCTGGAGCAGGAGTGGTGGCCGCACGGCTACGACGGCTCGGCGCTCGCCCAGGCCCGCCTCAAGGACGCCACCAGTCAGCTGATTGGCCGCTTCTGCCTGGCGGCCGAGGGCGCGACCCGGGCGCAGTGGGGGAGCGGGCGGCTGACCCGGTACGGGGCCGAGCTGGTGGTTCCGGCCGAAACGCGGCTGGAATGCGCCGTTTTGAAAGCGGTCGCCGACCGGTACGTCATGCAGCGCCCCGACCAGGAGGTGCTCCGGGCGGACCAGCGCGTCGTGATCGCCGAACTCGCCGAGGCGTTGCTCGCCCGCGCCCCCGACGGCCTTGATCCGCAGTTCCGTTCGCTCTTCGACGCGGCCCCCGACGACACCGCCCGTATGCGCGCGGTCATCGACCAGATCGCCTCCTTGACGGACACCTCGGCCCGCTCGCTGCACGCCCGGCTCACCCGACGCCCTGGTTACGCAGGGGACAACCGGGGGTGACCCTAGGGGGGAAGCCCCTCTTCCCCCCTCACGCTCCGTGCGGGACGCTCGAAGCCGACCGTTCTCGAAGTCGATCGTTTTCGAACGGGGAATCCCGACAGGACCGAACGGGAACCCCGACCACACCACTCACATCTACGGGGGAAGCAACCGGCATCTACGGGGGAGCAGACCGGGGGTACATCGGGGGCGTTTACGGACGCGGACGCGGACGTACGGCACCGCAACGAGGAGGAAGCAAGTGGTCGACGCACACCAGACGTTCGTCATCGTCGGGGGTGGCCTGGCCGGAGCGAAGGCCGCGGAGACGCTCCGCTCGGAAGGCTTCACCGGCCGGGTGATCCTCATCTGTGACGAGCGCGACCACCCCTACGAGCGGCCCCCGCTGTCCAAGGGGTACCTGCTCGGCAAGGACGAGCGCGACAGCGTCTTCGTCCATGAGCCCGCCTGGTACGCCAAGGCGCACATCGAGCTCCATCTGGGCCAGCCCGCCGTCCACCTGGACCCCGCGGCCAAGACCGTACGCCTCGGCGACGGCACCCTGATCGCCTACGACAAGCTGCTGCTGGCCACCGGTGCCGAGCCGCGCCGCCTGGACATCCCCGGCACCGGCCTGGCCGGCGTGCACCATCTGCGCCGCCTCGCGCACGCCGAACGGCTGCGCGGCGTCCTGGCCTCCCTCGGCCGGGAGAACGGACACCTCGTCATCGCCGGCGCCGGCTGGATCGGCCTGGAGGTCGCCGCCGCCGCGCGCACCTACGGCGCCGAGGTCACCGTCATCGAAACCGCCCCCACCCCGCTGCACGGCGTCCTCGGCCCCGAACTCGGCGGCATGTTCACCGAACTGCACCGCGAACACGGCGTCCGCTTCCACTTCGGTGCCCGCCTCACCGAGATCGTCGGCCAGGACGGCATGGTGCTCGCGGTGCGCACCGACGACGGCGAGGAGCACCCCGCCCACGACGTGCTCGCCGCGATCGGCGCCGCCCCGCGCACCGCCCTCGCCGAACAGGCCGGCCTGGACCTGGTCGACCGCGGCGCCGGCGGCGGCATCGCGGTGGACTCCTCGCTGCGCACCTCCGACCCGTACATCTACGCCGCCGGCGACGTGGCCGCCGCCGACCACCCCGTCCTGGACACCCGCCTGCGCGTCGAACACTGGGCCAACGCCCTCAACGGCGGTCCGGCCGCCGCCCGCGCCATGCTCGGCCAGGACACGAGCTACGACCGCATCCCGTACTTCTTCTCCGACCAGTACGACCTCGGCATGGAGTACTCCGGCTACGCCCCGCCCGGCTCGTACACCCAGGTGGTCTGCCGCGGCGACGTCGCCAAGCGGGAGTTCGTCGCCTTCTGGCTCGGCGCGGACGGACGGCTGCTCGCCGGGATGAACGTCAACGTCTGGGACGTCGCCGAGACCGTCCAGCAACTGATCCGCTCCGGCGCCCCGTTGGAGCCCGGCGCGCTGGCCGATCCGGAGGTTCCGCTGGAGTCGCTGCTCCCGTAGCGTGCGTCCATGACGCAGAGCCCCACTGGCCCCGCCGTTCCCACGGGTCCCGCCGACCACGCCGACCACGCCGGCCGCTCCGGAAGCGCCGCCTCGGACCTCGTCACCTTCGACGACGTCAAAGACGCCGCCCGGCGGCTGGCGGGCGTGGCACACCGCACGCCCGTGCTGCGCTCGCGCACCCTCGACGCGCTGGTCGGCGCCGAGGTCCACCTCAAGTGCGAGAACTTCCAGCGCGTCGGCGCCTTCAAGTTCCGCGGCGCCTACAACGCCGTCTCACGGCTGGCACCCGAGCAGCTGGCCCGCGGCGTGGTCGCCCACTCCTCCGGCAACCACGCCCAGGCCGTCGCGCTCGCCGCCCGGGAACTCGGCAGTCACGCCGTCATCGTGATGCCCGAGGACGCCCCGGAGTCCAAGGCCGAGGCCACCGCCGGCTACGGCGCCGAGATCGTCCGCTACGACCGCTACACGGGCGACCGCGCCGCCATCAGCCGCCGGCTCGCCGAGGAGCGCGGCCTGGCCCTCATCCCGCCGTACGACCATCCGCACGTCATCGCCGGCCAGGGCACCGCGGCGCTGGAGCTGATCGAGGAGACCGGCCCGCTCGACGCGCTCGTGGCCCCCGTCGGCGGCGGCGGGCTGATGGCCGGCTCGGCCCTCGCCGCCACGGCTCTGGCGCCCGGCATCCGCATGATCGGCGTCGAGCCGGAGGCCGGCGACGACACCCGCCGCTCCCTGGCCGCCGGCCACCCCGTCACCATCCCCGTCCCGCGCACCATCGCCGACGGCCAGGCCGTCGAGAGGCCCGGCACCCTGACCTTCGCCGTCAACCGGCGGCTCCTGGACTCGGTCGTGCTGGTCGGCGACGACGAGATCCGCGGTGCCATGAAGTTCGCCTTCGAACGCCTCAAGATCGTCACCGAGCCCAGTGGCGCCAGCGGCCTGGCCGCCCTGCTGGCCGGCCGCGTCGCCCCCCTTCCCCCGCGCGTCGGCGTGATCGTCTCCGGCGGCAACATCGGCCTGGACCGCTTCGTGGAGCTGCTGGGGTGAGCGGCGGCGAGGACGGGGCCGCCGCCGCGCCGCCGGACACCGCCCGGCAGCGGCCTGCGGCCGGGACTGTCCGACCCCGGCCGTAGAATTCACGCGTGGCAGGCAGGATCAACGATGACGATGTGAAGGCGGTACGGGACGCGGTCCCGATCGACGCCGTCGTGGCCGAGTACCTCCAGCTCCGCAACGCCGGCGGCGGCAACCTCAAGGGACTGTGCCCCTTCCACGACGAGAAGTCCCCGTCCTTCCACGTCAGCCCCGCCAAGGGCCTCTACCACTGCTTCGGCTGCCAGGAGGGCGGCGACACCGTCGACTTCATCATGAAGATCGACCACCTCTCCTTCGCCGAGACCATCGAGCGCCTCGCCTCCCAGGCCGGCATCACGCTGCGCTACGAGGAGGGCGGCTACACCCCCGGCCGCCAGCAGGGTGAGCGCACCCGTCTGGTGGAGGCCCACAAGGCCGCCGCGCAGTTCTACGTCGAGCAGCTGGACGGCCCCGAGGCCGAGATCGCCCGGAAGTTCCTCGCCGAGCGCGGCTTCGACCAGGCCGCCGCCCAGCACTTCGGCGTCGGCTACAGCCCGGCCGGCTGGGACCACCTCACCCGCTTCCTGCGCGGCCGCGGCTTCACGGACAAGGAACTGGTCCTGGCCGGCCTCTCCCAGGAGGGCCGCCGCGGCCCCATCGACCGCTTCCGCGGCCGCCTGATGTGGCCGATCCGCGACATCGCCGGCGAGGTCGTCGGCTTCGGCGCCCGCAAGCTCCGCGACGACGACAACGGCCCCAAGTACCTCAACACCCCCGAGACCCCCCTCTACCGCAAGTCCCAGGTCCTCTACGGCATCGACCTCGCCAAGAAGGAGATCGCCAGGACCAACCGCGCGGTGGTCGTCGAGGGCTACACGGACGTCATGTCCTGCCATCTGGCCGGCGTCACCACCGCCATCGCCACCTGCGGCACGTCCTTCGGCGAGGGCCACATCAAGATCCTCCGCCGGCTGCTGATGGACAACTCCGGCTCCGAGGTCGTCTTCACCTTCGACGGCGACGCCGCAGGTCAGAAGGCCGCCCTGCGCGCCTTCGAAGACGACCAGAAGTTCGCCGCCGAGACCTCCATCGCCATCACCCCCGGCGGCATGGACCCCTGCGACCTGCGGCTCGCCAAGGGCGATGCGGCCGTCGCCGACCTCGTCGAGTCCCGCACCCCGCTCTTCGAGTTCGCCCTGCGCCATGTCGTCTCGCGCCACAACCTCGACACCACGGTCGGTCGCGCCGCCGCCCTCGACGAGGCCGCCCCGATCGTCGCCCACATCAAGAACAGCTCCATCCAGCACGAGTCCGCCGTCCAGCTCGCCGGCATGCTCGGCATCCTGGACACCCAGTTCGTCGTCCGCCGGGTCAGCCAGCTCGCCCGCTGGGCCCGCGAGCGCGGCCGCGACGGCGCCGGCCCCGACCAGGGCCGCCAGCAGCGCCGCGGCCCGGCCCCCGGGCCCGAGCAGCCCGGCCCCGCACCCGGCCCGCGCGGCCCGGCGCTCAACCTCCGCAGCCCGGCCCACCGCGTCGAGCGCGAACTGCTCAAGCTCGCCCTGCAGCGCCCCGACCTGGTCTCCCCGGCCTTCGACGCCTACGGGGCCGACGAGTTCACCGCGCCGCCGTACGCCGTGGTCCGCCAGTGCATCGAGGACGCCGGCGGGGCGACCGCCGGCGCCGCCGACAGCGGGTACGTCCCCCGGGTGCGCGACGTCGCCCCCGACGACACCGTCCGCGCCATGGTCACCGAACTCGCCGTCGAACCGCTGCACACCCGTCGCGAGCCCGACGAGGCCTACGCCGGCGTCCAGTTGGTCGCCGTCCGCCTGGCCGCCGTCAACCAGCGCGTCACGGAGATCCGCGGCACCCTCCAGCGCCTCGGCCCCCGCGCCGACCCCGAGCACCTGGCCGCCGTACAGAACGAACTGTGGGTCCTCCAGCAGTACGGCCAGTCCCTCCGCGAACGCGGCTACGCGGCGCTGTAGGTCTCCGCACGCGGCGCCGCGGGCGACGCCCTACGCTTTCCGGCCCCGCCCGACCCGCCCCCGACCCCTCCGACCACACCCCGCAGTAGCCGTCCGGTCACGGATCGGACTCAAAAAGTGGTCGCACGCCCCTCGTGGCGGGAGTGTGTCGTACTCCACACTGAGAAGCGGTGCCTGAGTCCTCGGAGCGCGGCGGGTCCGGTCGTACGCCACCGGAATCCCCCGCGGAACCGCTCTTGACGTACGGGACGGGAGGCGGCTCGGCCGCTACCGTGCCCGACCTTTCTGCCGCCTCAGCTGCGATCACCCTGGAGGTCGCCCCCGTGCAGACCCAGACCCTCGCCGGTGCGCCGACTGCCGTGGAACCGGACACGGACCCGGCCACGAACCCGGCCGCCGAGCCGCAGCGGGAGCCGGCCCCGGAACCGGTCTCCGTGCCGCAGCAGGCCGAGCCCCCCGCCGTCGAGATGTACCTCGGGGAGACCGCCCCGGAACCGGGAACGGAACCGGAACCGGAAGCGGAACAAGAACCGGAACTGGAAAGGGAGCCGGGACCGGCACTGGAACGGGAGCCGGCACCCGCGCCCCGCCCCGACGCCGGCAGCGGCCCGTCCTCCGATCTCTTCCGCCAGTACCTCCGCGAGATCGGCCGGATTCCGCTGCTCACCGCCGCCGAGGAGGTGGAGCTCGCCCGCCGGGTGGAGGCCGGCCTCTTCGCCGAGGAGAAGCTCACCAACACCCCCGACCTTTCGTCCCAACTCGCCTACGACCTCGACAAGTTGGTGGTCCTGGGCCGGATGGCCAAACGCCGCCTGATCGAGGCCAACCTCCGCCTGGTGGTCTCCGTCGCCAAGCGCTACGTCGGCCGCGGACTGACCATGCTCGACCTCGTCCAGGAGGGAAACCTCGGACTGATCCGCGCCGTCGAGAAGTTCGACTACGCCCGCGGCTACAAGTTCTCCACCTACGCCACGTGGTGGATCCGCCAGGCGATGTCACGCGCCCTCGCCGACCAGGCCAGGACCATCCGCGTGCCGGTCCACGTCGTCGAGCTGATCAACCGCGTGGTGCGCGTCCAGCGCCGGATGCTCCAGGAGCGCGGCTACGAACCGACGCCCGAGGAGGTCGCCGCCCACCTCGACCTGACCGAGGAACGCGTCAGCGAGGTGCTGCGCCTGGCGCAGGAGCCGGTCTCGTTGCATGCTCCCGTCGGCGAGGAGGAGGACGTCGCCCTCGGCGACCTCATCGAGGACGGCGACGCCGCCTCACCCGTCGAGTCCGCCGCGTTCCTGCTGCTGCGCGAGCACCTCGACGCGGTCCTGTCCACCCTCGGCGAACGCGAACGCAAGGTCGTCCAGCTCCGCTACGGCCTTGCCGACGGCCGCCCCCGCACGCTGGAGGAGATCGGCCGGATCTTCGGGGTCACCCGCGAACGGATACGGCAGATCGAGTCCAAGACCCTCAACAAACTCCGCGACCACGCCTTCGCCGACCAGCTCCGCGGCTACCTCGACTAGAGCCGGCCGCCGGGAATACCACCCGACCCCACCCCGTTGTGGCCCCGCAGGGGGCGCTCGCATCCCCTACGGGATCTGTTCGCCCCGCCCCTAAGGTGCGCCCTCACGCCTCCCGCTGGAACGCCCCCGGATGGGCCTCGTCGCGCACCGCCGCGTACTGCTGGCGCACGGCCTGCCCGACCGGCAGCTCCTCGCCCGGATCGAAGATCTGGCTCGCGGCGGCCGGCCACTGCGGCGGATCGACCCAGGCGGCCCCGCCGCCCGGATGGGCCGGCGCTCCGGCGGCCGGCGTGAGCGTGCCGTGCGCGACCCCCCACGCCCAGGCCGCCTGCCGCGCCGCGCCCAGCGCCGCGTACTCCGCCGGCTGCGGCACCACGACCTGCACCCCGAACAGCCCCGGCGCGACCGCCTGCACCGCGCCCAGCTCCGCCGCCGCGCCCAGCAGGAACACCCGGCGCACCGCCACGCCCCGCCCGCGCAGCACGTCCAGCGCGTCGGCGAGGCCGCAGAGCATGCCCTCCACGGCCGCCCGCGCCAGGTGCTCCGGCTTCATGCTCTCCCGCCGCATCCCGTGCAACGACCCGGCGGTGTGCGGCAGATGAGGCGTCCGCTCGCCCTCCAGATAGGGCAGCAGCACCATGCCGTACGCACCGGGCGACGACTTCAGCGCCAGATCGGAGACCCCCTCCAGGTCCGTCCCCAGCATCTCCGCCGCGCCGCGCAGCACCCGCACCGCGTTGCTGGTGTGCACCACCGGCAGATGCCGTCCGGTGGCGTCGGCGAACGAGGTGATCGTGCCGCTCGGGTCGGCCAGCGCCTCATGGTGGATCCCGAACACCGACCCCGAGGCGCCCAGCGACACCACGGCGTCACCCTCTCCGACGCCGAGCCCGAACGCCGCCGCCATCGTCTCGCCCGTGCCCGCGGAGATCAGCAGCCCTTCCGGGGTGAAGCCAGCGGTCCCGGAGGGGCCCAGCACCTCCGGCAGCCGTACCTGGTGCCCGAGCGCCAGCTCCACGAGATCCGGCCGGTACGACGCGCTCGCCGCCGACCAGAAGCCGGTCGCCGAGGCCCCGCCGCGGTCCGTGGTGCGCCGTGCGGGCCGCCCCAGCAGCTGCCAGGCCAGCCAGTCGTGCGGCTGCATGACCTCCGCTATCCGGGCCGCGTTCGCCGGCTCCGTACGCGCCAGCCAGCGCAGCTTGGTCACCAGGTGCGCGGCCTGCGGCACCGCTCCGACGGCCTGCGCCCACGCGGCACGCCCGCCCAGCGAGTCGACCAGGTCCGCGGCCGCGCTCTGCGCCCGCTTGTCGTTGCCCACCAGCGCCGGCCGTACGAGGTTGCCCTCGGCGTCCAGCGCCAGCAGTCCGTGCTGCTGCGCCGAGACGCCGATGGCCTGTACGCCTTCGAGCAGCCCGTTGCCGGCCGCCTCGCCCAGTGACATCAGCCATGCCTGCGGATCGGCCTCGGGTCCCTTTTCGACGGGGTGCGGGGCATACCCCCGTCTGATGACGGCACCCGTGTCCGCATCGCAGACGACGATGCGTGTGCTCTCGGACGAACTGTCCAATCCGGCGACTATCCCCATGGCCCCAGATGATGCCTCATGGGACGCATAAGGAGAGAGTCAGGGTTTGCCCGGGAGGGGCGACCTCGGGCCCCTTCCGGCATCCCCCTGACCCGCTCCCCGGGCATTCCCTGAGGTCATCCCCCTGAGCCGCTCCCCGGGATCATCCCCCCGTCGTCTCTCCGAGCCGTCCGGGTCCGTAGACCCGCCGAGCTCAGGTGTTGCTGGTTCCCCAGTCGTCCTCGTCGGCGGCGCGCTGCTCCCGCAGGGAGCGGACCCGGTCGGTGACGGCTCCGGGCAGCCGGTCCCCGACCTTGGCGGAAACCGTTCCGAACGCCTTGGTCGCCGCCTCGCGTCCGGTCAGGGCGACGGACTCGGCACTGTTGCGGACCGCCGGGTTCTGCGCGACCCGCTGGGCGGCCTTGCGGAGCTGCTCGTACCGCTCGCGGCCGGCTCGTGCGCCGAGCACGTACCCCGTGGCCAGTCCCGCGATGAACGTGAGCCGGTAGCGCATCGCTCCACCTTTCCCTCTGTCGGTCCCGTCCGGTGCCACCACGCACCGGCACGCCGGGCTGTGCCGCGCCCCTACCCTCCGGGGCCGGAGATCACCCGAGGTGACCTGAGGCGATACCGATTGGCGGAGCACCCCCCTGCTTGCGCTAATGTATGTGTCGCAGCGAGCGCGCGCCGTCCGGAAGCCCGGACAGCGGTGCATTCGAGGCACACAGAGCAATCCCCTGTAGCTCAATTGGCAGAGCAGCCGGCTGTTAACCGGCAGGTTACTGGTTCGAGTCCAGTCGGGGGAGCTCGGTCCCCTGTAGCTCAATTGGCAGAGCATTCGGCTGTTAACCGGAGGGTTACTGGTTCGAGTCCAGTCGGGGGAGCAGAGAGAACGAGGACCCCGGAAGGGGTCCTTTTTCTTGTGTCGTGGAACCGAACCCCGGGTGATCGAAGTCCTCTTGGGCGTCCGATGTCGCGCGACGGCAGCCCTCACGGGCAGCAGATCGTATGAGCGGCTATGCTGCGGCAGACGGCGCGCACAAATGTGCGCGACGCGCCGTGGGGGGCGGTAGCTCAGCCGGTTAGAGCAGCGGACTCATAATCCGTCGGCCGTGGGTTCGAGTCCCACCCGCCCCACCACAGCTCCCAGGGCGAAGATCCTTTCTACCTGGCGATACGGAGAACGGGGGTCACCGCTTCAGCGCGGCGGCCCCCGTTCATCCGTTCAGACCAAGATCCAGAGGGTTCGGATCCACCGGCCCGCGGACAGCGAGCGGCGAACGGCGTCAGCCGACCGGCACGGTCACGGTGCGGATCTCGCTGGACGGCGAGTAGTTCCCGGCCGCGTCATAGGTGCGGGCGCGGTACTCGTAGCTGCGCCCGTCGGCGGGCAGCGGGTCGCAGACGGTGGCCGTGGCGGTGGCGAGGCGCGGGTCGTAGCCCTTGTGCAGGACGGCCGACCAGGTGTCCGTGCCCGCCTCGCGGCGCTCGATCTCCAGGCCGGTGAAGTCGCGGATCGGGGCCGGCGTGCTGTCGGTGACGGTCGCCTGGATGCCGGTCGGGCAGGAGCCCAGGGTCAGCTCGGGGGCGTAGGCGGGGGCGATGCCGTCGGGGATCTCGAGCCAGAGCTCATTGGTGGCGGTGCCGGAGAGCCCGTTGGGGTTGTAGGTGGTGGTGCCGCCGTCGTTGGTGACGAGGACGCGGTAGTGGCCCCACTCGCCGTCGGCGACGACCGGCTCGGTGGTCCAGGTGTTGCCCTTGGTGGTGCCGAGCGGGACCCAGACCCAGTAGCCGTCCACCTTGTCGTTGCTCAGGACGGTGTAGTGGTCGAAGTGCGGCTCGGTGTTGAGGGGCCACTTCAGCGTGACCTTGCCGGTCGCCTTGTCGTACGTGCCCGTCAGCTCGGTCACCACGGGCAGCGGGCGCACGATGGTGTCGGTGCTGCCCGACGAGGTGTTGCCCGCCTTGTCCTTGGCGCGGACCTCGTAGTAGTAGGGCGTGCGGTCGTCGGGGTTCACGAGGGGGTCGGTGTGGCTGCGGGCGGTGGTCGTGGTGACCTGCGTCCAGGTGCCGGAGCCCACGGGCCGCCGGTAGAGGGCGTAACCCGCGAGGTCCATCTCCTTGTTGGCGGACCAGGAGACGGTCGTCTTGCGGGTCGTGGTGTTGTAGGCGGTCTGCACGCCGGTGGGGGCGAGTGGCTTGGTCGTGTCGTACGTGGCCGAAGTCCGGGGTGCGTACGTGTACTTGACCTTCGCGGCGCCGCTCCAGTTCGCGTAGTCGACGCGGAGGGTGTGCTTGCCGGAGGGGACGGTGAGGTTGACGCTCTGGGAGCGGGCGGTGTCACCTGTGCCCTTCCACAGGTCGATCTTGCGGACCCCGTCCAGGTAGACCCGGACGCCGTCGGTGGCGGAGGCGGTGAACGTGAACGGCCCGCCGGAGCCGAAGTCGCGGGTCACCGACCAGCGGACGCCGAAGTTGTCCGACGGCATGCCGGAGACCGGGCTGCCGGACCAGCTCTGGTCGATGGCGCTGTCGCAGTCGGTCTTCACCGGGGAGCCGGAGAACGAGGTGTTCTTGTAGAACGTCCGCTTGTAGACGTTGGTCGAGCAGGTGACGTCGGCGGCGGCCGCCTGCGGGGCGGCGGCCAGCAGGCTGCCGAGGACGACGGCGGACATGACGCCACCGGTCCGGGCGACGACGAGTCTCTTCTGGTGCACGGGGACCTTTCGCGCTGTGCGGGTCAAGACATACAGCGCGGAGACTCGTGAGGTGGGAAGAAGGTTGCACGGCGCGCGGATGGCGTGATGCGCGGATGACGTGCAGGGCCCGGGGGCGATCGCGGCGTGTCGTCCGCGGACAACTGCCTGGACGACTGCGAGTAAATGCCTGGACGACCGCGAGCGATCGCGCCTAGGGTGGGCGCACGCCCGTGATCACAGAGAAGGAGGCGAGAGCGATGTCCACCACAACAGCCGTGCGCTCCCGCCCCGTCCACCGGGCGTCCCAGGTCTGATCGGGAGCGCGTCACTCTCCCGAAGGATCGCTTCACCCATGACTGAATTGGTCATCCGTCCGCTCACCGCGGGCGAGACTCCCCTCTTCGCCTCCCTGCCCGACCCGGGAATCGTCGGCCGCGCCGTCCTCGGCGACACCTACGCAATGATCGCCGACGGCGGTCAGTACCGGCCCGAATGGACCTGGGTGGCGCTGCGCGACGGTGTCGTCGTCGCCCGCGCGGCCTGGTGGGCCAAGGCCGGGGACGAAAAGCCCATCGCCCTCGACTGGTTCGACTTCACCGACGCCGAGGCCGCCGTCCAACTGCTGCGCGCCGCCCCCCTTCAGGCCGAGTACAGCCTGCTGCTGCCGCCCGGCTGGCGCGAGCAGCCGGACGTGCGGGCCGCGGCCGAGGCCCGGATGGCCGCGGCCGAGTCGGCCGGCCTGCGGAAACTGGTCGAGCGCTACCGCTACACCTGGACCTCCGCCTGCCCGCTCCCCGAGCGCACCGGGCGCCTGGAGTACCGGCCGGAGCCGGACGACGACGTCGTCCGGGGCGTGCTGCGCCGTATCCAGGAAGGCTCCTTGGACGCCCACGACCTGCACGAAATCGCGGAGTACGGCAGGGACGGGGCCGTCGAGGAACTCCTGGGCATCCTCACCTGGATGCCCTCCCCGCGGGACTGGTGGCGCCTGGCCTACACCCCGGCCGGCGAGGTGGCGGGCATCCACGTCCCCGCCCGGAACCCGTCGGGCCCCTGCATCGGATTCATCGGCGTCCTCCCGGAGCAGCGCGGCCACGGCTACGCCTACGACCTGCTGGTGGAGTGCACACAGGACCTGGTGGCGCGGGGTGCGACGCGCATCGCGGCCGCCACCGACCAGGGCAACTTCCCGATGGCGGCGCATTTCGCGACGGCGGGCTACCCGGTCAGCGAGGAGCGCATCGACTTCGTCTGACCGTCCGCGGCGGACGGCCGCGGAACACTCCGCCCGGAGCCGGCGGCCGGGCAGCAGCACGCCGGCGGCCGCTCCGGGCGGAAGGCGGGGCCACCCAGGAAGAACGGAGCCGTCACGCGAGGGTCACGCCACTTCAACGCCGCGGTCATGGCTGCCCTCCCACGCTGGACGTATCTACGGCTTCAAGAGAAGAGGAGGCGCAGTGATGACAAGCATCCGCAAGCGTCTTCCGCACGTGGTCGGAGCGTCAGTCATGGCGGCTGCGCTCGCCGGAACGATGGGGGTGATAGGGACGACCGGCACTGAAACAGCGGCCGCGAAAGCGCCGACACAATCGACACAGGAGGCGCCGGCAGTGCCTGACGTCCTGTGCGTCAGCAAGGTGACCGGCAAGATCATCAATGTCGCTCCGGGTTCGGTCAGGCTGCTGTGCGTCCGCGGCAGGGGCGGTGGCGGCGGTGGCGGCGGGGGCGGCGGCGGGGGCGGCGGCACCAGCACCACCACGACGACCGGCGCCAGCACCACCACCGGCGCAACCACGACGACCGGCGCCCAGACCACCACCGGCGCCCAGTCGACCACCGTCTCCCAGACCGTCACCGGTGCCCAGTCCACCACCGTCACCCAGACCACCGGCGCGCGCACCACCGTGTCCCAGGAAATCGGCGGCACCATCGGCAACCAGACCACCACCGTGGCCCAGGAAATCGGAGGCACCACGACCACCACCGGTGGCACCAAGGCCGGCGCTGATCAGGGTGGAGCCGCTCCCGCTGCTCCCGCCGCTCCGGCTGCTCCCGCTGCTCCGGCCGCTCCGGCCGCTCCGGCTGCTCCGGCCGCTCCCGCTGGGGGTGCTGGGGGTGCCGGCGGCTGAGCGAAGGGCGTCAGCAGAGGCGGCCAGGACAACAACGACCGAGGCAGGTCACGCGCTCGGCAGAGCTCTCGGCTCATGCTGACGGGACGGACGCAATCCTCCTGCCCGGGAGCGCCGTTCACCGTCCGCGGGACGGTGGATCCCGACTCCCCGCAATTCCTCTGGCGGTTCGTGCCCACCACGGGCCGATTCCGCCGGAGGGCCGCGTCCGTCGGCTCCGTCGGTGCCTACGGTCCCTCGGCTCGCACGGCCGGTCCGTCGGCTTCCTGCACGGCGCGTCAGATGGTCACGCGCCGGTCCGCGTCACGGCTGCCGGGGCCCTTGTTCCGGCGTAGTCGTGCCGTGGTGCGGTCCCACGCGGCCGCCATCCTCGACCCACCCCATTTCAGGGCGTTCGTCGGCAGGAAGACCATGTCAGAGGCGATCATCGCCAGCGAGAAGAACGGCAGGCCGCAGACCACCGCGATGGTGGCGTGTTCGGTGATCAAGATCGCGAGCAGCGCATTCTTCACCCGCCGGTTGAGGAGAGTGAAGGGGAAGGCGACCTGTGCGATCACGGTGCCGTAGGTGATCAGCGTGACCATGATGGAGTGGCTGTCGAGCGCGTGGGACAGAGCGGTCCACGGGCTGAAGTAGTGCAGATTGAGCGGGTAGTGCACGGCGCTTCCGTCCTGCCAGCGGATGCCCTGGATCTTGTACCAGCCGGCCGTGGCGTAGAGCAGGCATACCTGGGCGGCGATCACCAGCATCGCCGCGTTGTGGACGAGGTTGGCGACGACGTCCAACAACGCCCGTGCCTCCGGGGAACGACTCCGCCCTGCACAGAACCACAGGGCCTGGGTCAACCACAGTCCCCAGAGGACCAGTCCCCAGCCCATGGGGAGTTTGGCGAACCCCGTCACCTGTGCGAGGGCGAGGCCCGCGCCGGCGAGGATCCACAGCGCCACGCTCACCCGGTCGCAGCCGTCCGGGCGCGGTGTCGCCGTGCGCTCCCGCCGTCGGGCGTCCAGCGACCACACCTGCCCGCACCGCGTGAGTACCAGATAGCTCGCCATCAGGTGGATGAGGGTGTCGCCGCCGTCCCCCAGGAGGATGCTGCGGTTCATCAGTGACAGCACCCCGACCATGAACAGCGTCGCCATCGTGCGGGTGTGCCACCCCAGGAGCAGCAGCAGACTCGCGGCGATCAGCCCGTGGTAGACCAGTTCGAACCACAGCCTGTGGTGCGACCACAGCAGGACCGTGAACGCGTGGTTCGAGTCGACGAGGCGCTGGGCCAGGTCGAATCCCCATGGGTTGGTGGTGCCGTACAGGTCCAGCCGGTACGGCCATTCGCGGAGGAGGTAGAGCGCGAAGGTCAGGGAGAAGCCGATACGGACGACCGCGGCCTGGTACGGCGCGAGTGGTGTGCTCGTGATCCTGTTCAGGCCCTTGGCGATCGCCGCGTCGAGCCTGGTGTCCATGCCCTTGAAGGGGGAGGCCGTCCGGGCAGTGTCCTTCTCGACGCTCACGGGAACTCCTTCTCGGAGACCGTCCACCAGGGAAGCACCTGGTAGGTCTTCTTGGTGCTCCCGCGGTTGCTGGTCCACTTGGGCGGGATGATCGGGGTGTACGACGCGTAGATCTGCACCTTGACCACTCGACCGCCGTCGATCCGCGGCCCGAGCCGGTGAGCCGCGATCCGGTTCACGAAGGCTTCGGCGAGTTCGCCGCGCAGGCCCAGCGCCCGCCCCTTGACGTCGTGCGTCCTGTTGTAGAAGTCCCAGGCCTGACGCAGCAGGTTCTGGTGCGCGTGACTGGGCGCGGGATTGCGTCTGATCTCGCGGAGGTCCTGGGCGGTCATGGCCAGCCAGTCCGTCGTGCGCCGCGAGCCGTCGGGGAACGCGACCTCGGCGCGGGCGTGCACGGCGATGTTGGACTGGAGCGGGTTCGGGGCGAACAGCTGCCAGTTCTGATCGAACTCCGGATAGACGTAGCCGCTGATCACCCCGTTGTACTCCTTGCTGATGGCGTTCGACGGGGCGACGTACAAGAACACCAGAAGCAGGTGGAGCGTGACACCGATCGTGAGCACCCCGATGGCCGCCATGATCACGATCCGCGACAGCAGCGACCAGGACCCGTTCGGCGCCGGCGGCAACGCGCGGACGACGGCGGACCGTCCGGGCGCCTCGCCTTCGTCGGCGCCGTCCGCGCCTGTCTCGTCCGAGGCCCCGCGTGGCTCCACGATGCTCCCCCGATCACGGGTCCCGAACATTCAGCACGTTCACTGACGGAGCACCTGGGCATCCAGCGAATCACCGTCGCCAGATCAGAATAAATACGCTCATTGCCATGCATACCTGCTGTTGGGCCGAATGGCTGAGGGGGCGGTCCGGTGCGAGGGGACCGTATGCGACGGAGCCCGGAGCCGCCGGGGCGCCGACCGCGGGGCCGCCGTACGTCACGACGAGGGCGGCGCCGCGCTGCCCCAGGGCCTCGTCAACGACCGGGGTACTGCCGCTGCAGCCCGTCCACGAGATGGCGCAACCGCCGCGTGGGCCGGAGTCCGAGCTCGTCGTGGAGGCGGTGCTCGTAGCGTTCGAAGTCGTCCAGCGCCTCGGACAGGTTGCCTTCCGCCAGGTGGGCGCGGATCAGCGACGCCTGGCTGCTCTCCCGCAGCGGATTGGCCTGTACGGCCGCGTGGGCGGCCGCCACCGCCCCGGCGAACTGCTTCGTGGCGATGAAGGCTCCCGCCAGGGACTCGAGTGCGTGGATGCGGAGCTGCTGCCACCGCTCCGCCTCCTGCAACGCCCAGTCGTCGTACCAGCCGGGCAGCAGGTCACGGGAGAGCTGATCGACGGTCGCCGCATTGAGGTGGAGCGCTTCGGCGGGGACGCCGGGGTCGAGTATGCGCTGGGCCAGTGACCGTGCGAGGTACAGGTCGACGCTGACGTCCCGCGCGAGACGTACGTCGGTGGTGCTGACCTCCAGGGCTCTCCTGCCGGTGCTGCACAGACGCGACAACGCCGACCGCAGGTTCGCGTACGCGCTCTGCTCGCTTGCCTCCGGCCAGAGACTCCCGGCGACCAGAGACCGGGCGGCAGCCGTACGGCCATTGAGAGCGATGAACGCCAGGAGTCGCTTCGAACCGACGGAGACCAGTACCGGCACATCGCCGACCAGCAGATCGAAACCACCGAGAAGGGCTATCCGCGCGGCAGGCCAGTGATTCGCGTGCGGTCCGGAGAGTATGAGCGCGTCCGGGCTCATGACCGTTGATCGTGGAGAGGCCCGTCTGCTCGGCGTACACCCCACCGGCCGCGCCGACGTTGCCTGAGGTTCGCGATCACCTGTGCACCTCCCACCAATTTCATGTTGCGCCGCTCGCGGTGGGTTGTCGAATTGTTCGACATTGGTGAGATGTTTTTCCTCAGGCGGTGCGTCACCGAGGCGAATGAGGCTTACCCTGTGCGCCATCGCCATCGCCGTCCCGGGGTGACTCCCGGCAGGTCAACCGCTCTCAAGACGGCCCAGCATGAGCGAGAGGGCATTGACCGCATCGTCGCGGGTCTGCTCCTGTGTGTCGGACCCGCTGCGGGTCACGACCGACTGCAGTACGTACTGCCCTTTGCGGGCCGTGAGATACGTGTAGTAATTGTCTACCTTCCGGCCATCTGCATCGACAACTTCATGGCCTTCCTCGGCCGCCACGTCATCAAAGCCCTTCAGGTCGGGAACGTCGACCTCGTGGACATTCTCGACCTGGTCCTTGCCTTCGGCCATGCTCTGTGTCGGACATCGCCGCAAAGGCTCGCGCTGCAGGACGACGGCACGTCCGGCGGTATCCGCTCCCTTGTAGGTGATAAGTGTGGAGGAGCTATATGCCGTCTTATTCGATTCCCTGACGTTGCGCTTCAGGCTATCGAGCGCACCGGCCAGCGCTTTCGACGTGAATTTGCAGTCCTGATCGACAACCGTCCAATATTGTTGGGAATTCTCATAGGGAGAATCCCGAACGAACGAACTGCCCCAGTCCTCGGGTGTCAGCGTCACGCGTTTCGCGAGATTGCGAGCCGCCGCGGACGAGCTGACGCTCGGAATTTTGGAGGGGTTGCCCGAAGGCTCCCCCTCGTCATCGCCGCCGATGGACGCGAAGAAGGAGATCGCCGTCACCAGCACCACGATGGCAACGGCCACACCGATGAGCACAGGTGCGACGCGCCGCTTGGGCTGCTGAGGGGGTGGGGGAGGTGGCGGAGTGGGCGCCGGCTCCCCGTGCAGGGGGCCGCTGGGCGGGCCGGTCGGCGGTTGGGAGCTCACAATGCGTGCTGTACCACCCGTGGCCGGGATGTCGCACCGCCGCGCCGACGTTCACCTGACTGACATGCGAAGCCGTTGCCCCAGGCGATCAGTCGGGGCGGGTCACCAGAGTCTGTCGATGTCGCCCGGGTGCAGGGCGATGCGGGTGTGGTGGAACGCGGTGCGGTCCCGGCGGGCCTCGGGGGAGAAGAAGTCCGCCATGGTGACTTTGTCGAAGCCGGGCCGGTCGCTGGGGAAGGGGGCCTGCGGCGTTCCTCCTACTAGCACAGTTCCGGGCAACGGGTGCCAGCCTGCGCTCTCGTAGAAGCTCTGCAAGGGGCGGTCGCAGGTGAAGATCCCCAGGTCCAGGTCCAGGTCCAGGTCCAGGTTCAGGTCCTGGTTCAGGTCCTGGTTCAGGTCCTGGTTCAGGTCCAAGTCCTGGTTCAGGCCCAGGGGTGGGTGTGGGGCCGGGATGGGATTCGGGGGCGGGAGCGGATTCGGGAACGAGGTCGAGCCGGCCATGGATTCGCGGGCGGCGGTCACCAGGCGGCGGCCGTGTCCCCGGCCGCGGACGGCGCGGCGGGTCACCACGGTGCTCAGCCCGCCCGCCCGATAGCGGCGGCCGGCGTGCACGATCGGCTTGGAGAGGATGTCCAGGGCCGCCAGCACCGTGCCGTTGTCCACCAGCAGCATCGAGACGGGGTGCAGCGCGGGATCGTGGTGCGACTGGTCGCCGTCGTCGGCCGTCGCGCCGGCCGAAGCGCCGGTCCGGGGCGCGGACGGGGACTGGGGCGGACCGCCGGTCGGGGGCCATGCCTCGTCATGGAGAGCGCGCACCTGCCGGCGGAGCTCGGGCGGGGTCGCGGCTTCGGGAAAGGCGAGGAGCTGCATCAGGTGGTCCCCGCCCTCAGATGACCGGCGGGCGGCCGAGCCGCGTCATGCGCCACACCGTGCGCCAGCGGATCGGCCGGCGCCGTCCGCAGGGCGTCCGTACCCCCTCGGCGAAGCCGGCGGCCCAGGCGCGCATGCCGGCCACCGAGCGGCTGCGTACGGCCGTCAGCGCTGCCCATACGCCCAGGTAGAGCGGCACCAGGACCGCGGGCAGATGACGCTTCGCCAGCCACACGCGGTTCCTGGCGACCATGCGGTGGTAGACCGCGTGCCGGGTGGGTGAGGTGTACGGGTGCTGGAGCACGATCTCCGGGGCATAGCGGATGCGCCAGCCGTCGTCCAGGGCCCGCCAGGCCAGGTCGGTCTCCTCGTGCGCGTAGAAGAAGTCGTCGGGCCAGCCGCCGATGCGGTCCAGCATCGGTACGGACAGCGAGTGCCCGCCGCCGAGGAACGTCGTCACCAGGCCGCCGCGCCGCGGGTCGCCGGCCCGCAGGCGCGGGACGTGGCGGCGCTGGGTGCGGCCGAGCTCGTCGGCGATGCGGAAGCTCACGATGCCCAACTCCGGGTCGCCCGCGTGGAGTTCGGCGAGCCGGCTGAGGACGTCCGGGCTGATCAGCAGGCCGTCGTCGTCCAGGTCGACCACCACGTCCAGGTCTCCGAGCTTGCGCAGTTCGTCCAGGGCGACGTTTCTGCCTCCGGAGACGCCCAGGTTCTCGCTCAGCTCCACACCCGTCGCGCCGTGCGGCAGCGGCGGCAGCGGCGAGCCGTTCCCGACGACGACGATGTGGGCCGGCTGGAGGTCCTGCTTGGCGACCGAATCCAGCAGCGCGGTCAGCTCGGCGGGACGGTTTCCCATGGTCAAGATGGCGACGCCTACGCGCAGATGACGCACAGAAGGATGCTCCGTTCTTGGCGGGCTTGCCCGGTTGTTTCGGATGCTAGCCCTCGGGGTAAGCAGCTGCGCGCCACCGCACCCGCAGGGCGACATCCCCGTCGAGTACCGGTGAGTACGTACGCACGCGCGTACCCGCTCACGTACGCGCGTCCGTGTGGCCGTCGGTCCCGCGGTGGGCGCACCATGGAGGGAGCGGGGGAGAACGACCGGTGGGGGTGGCGGGAGGTAGCCCTCATGATGGAGATCAAAACGATCGACAAGCCGGACGAGCGACGCGACTTTCCCAGGGGTCACCTCGAAGCCGTGCACCTGACCGGGCTGGACTTCGCCGTGGCCACCTTTGATCCGGGCTGGCGCTGGTCGGAGTCGGTCGGCCCGATCGCGGGGACCGACAGCTGCGAGGTCCACCACAACGGTGTCATGGTCCAGGGCCGTATGCGGATCAGGATGAACGACGGCGCGGAGTCCGAAGTGGGGCCCGGCGATGTCTTCGTCTGCCCGCCCGGCCATGACGCCTGGGTCGTCGGCGAGGAACAGGTCATCGTGTACGACTTCGCGGGCGGGATGGCGACGGAGTACGCCAAGGCCAAGGATTAGCCGGTGGCCGGTGCGGCTTGCTGAGACGGAGCGATGAGGAGGACCGCAGGGCCGCGTGCCCGCACCAGGTCCCGGGAGCCGGTCCCGGGACCTGGTGGTGTGCGGATGCCGCTTGTGGTGAGTGCGGGGTGCCCGTAACCGGTGCGGCGTGTGTTTCCCCACGTCGGTCGGGATGTCTAGGAACGCGTTCGGTGGGCAGGGGAGCCGGCGGTCCGGCATGGGAATACGGCACGGGTTGATCCTGTTGCCGCTGCCGGAGACCGAGTGGACATCGTCGACAGACCGGAAGCAGGGACGTACGCATGAGCACGGTTGAGCTCACCAAGGAAAACTTCGACGAGATCGTCTCCGGCAACGATTTCGTCCTGATCGACTTCTGGGCCGAGTGGTGCGGTCCCTGCAAGCAGTTCGGCCCGATCTTCGAGCGGTCCTCGGAGAAGCACGACGACCTGGTCTTCGCCAAGGTCGACACGGAGGCCCAGCCGGAGCTGGCGCAGGCCTTCCAGATCCAGTCCATCCCGACGGTCATGATCGTGCGGCAGAACATCGCGGTGTTCGCGCAGCCGGGCGCGCTGCCGGCGGAGGCCCTGGAGGACGTCATCGGCCAGGCCCGCGCGCTGGACATGGACGAGGTCCGGACCTCGGTCGCCGAGGCCCAGGAGAGCGGGCAGGCGCAGGGCGGGTCGGGCCAGTAGGCTCGGGCCCCGTGAGCGAGCTACTTCTGGTCCGGCACGGCGAGACCGAGTGGAGCCGGAACGGCCGGCACACCGGCTGGACCGATCTGCCGCTGACCGCCCATGGCGAGGAGCAGGCCCGTGCGCTGCGGCCGCTGCTGTCGGGCCGGAAGATCGCTCAGGTGTACGCCAGCCCGATGGTGCGGGCGCTGCGCACCGCGGAGCTGGCGGGCCTAGCCCTTCCGCGGATCGATCCCGACCTGCGGGAATGGGACTACGGCGGCTATGAGGGCATCACCACCGCCGAGATCCATCGCGAGCGGCCCGGCTGGTATCTGTTCTCCGACGGTGTCGCCCAGGGCCCCAACGAGCACCCGGGGGAGTCCCCCGAGCAGGTCGGCGCGCGCGCCGACCGGGTGCTGGCCCGGATCGTGCCGCAGCTGCGGGCCGACAAGGGCGATGTGGCGCTGGTGGCGCATGCGCACTTCCTGCGGGTACTGGCCGCGCGCAGGCTCGGACTGCCGGCCGCGGCGGGTGGAATGTTCACCTTCGAGACCGGGACCGTCGGCGTTCTGGGAACGGAGCACGACCGCCCCGCGGTGGTGGCCTGGAACGCCAGGAGCCTGTGAACTCCGGGAGCCTGTGAAATCCACAAGCCTGTGAACTCCGGGAGTCTGTGACCTGCTGGAGCCTGTGAACGCCGCTACGGCGCCATCGGGTCGAGGTGCAGGGGCTGGACCTTGCCCTCGATCATGGCGCCGAGTCCCATGACGGCGCAGGTGTCCGGTCGGTCCGCGGTGTGCACCGGCATGCTGGTGGCCTGATGGATCATCGGCTCCAGACCGGGGATCAGTGCGCTGCCGCCGGCGAGCATGATGCCGCGCTCGCCGAGGTCGGCCACCAGATCCGGCGGGCAGCGCCGCAGTACGGCTCCGATGCCGTCGAGGATCGCGGTCAGCGGGGTGATGATGGCGTCCCGTACCCGCTCGGTGTCGACATGCACGGAGCGTGCCATTCCACTGACCACGTCCCGGCCGTGCACCTCGGTGGAGCCGGGGGTGAGCCCGTCACCACCGGACAGGATCAGATGCAGCGGGCGCACGGCCTGGCTCGCCAGCATCAGTTCGTGGTGCTGCCGCAGATGCTGGATGACGGCGTGGTCGATGGCGTTGCCGCCCACCGGCACGCTCTCCGCGGCCACGATGGAGCCCAGCGACAGCACCGCGACCTGTGTGGTGCCCGCGCCGCACATCACGATCATGGTCGCCTCCGGCTGCTCCACCGGGAGTCCGGAGCCGACGGCGGCGGCGACCAGGGTGTCGACCAGTTCGACCCGTCGCGCGCCGAGCCCGGTCAGTGTCTCCACGGCGGCCCGCTGGGCAAGCGGCTCGCTGCCGTACGGGAGGCAGACCGCGGCCCGCATCGTGGGGCGGCGCCGCCAGGTCTTGCGCAGCCCGTTGCCGACCAGGGTGCGCAGCAGTCGCTGGGCCATGTCGATATCGACGACGGTGCCGCCGGAGACCGGGCGGACCACACGGATGTGGTCGGGGGTGCGGCCGTCCATCAACTCGGCTTGCTCGCCGACGGCCAGCAACGCCCCGGTACGGGTGTTGATGGCGGCGACGCTCGGTTCATCGACGACCAGCCCCTGATTCTTGACGTACACCCTGGTCCGGGCCGCGCCGAGGTCGACGGCGGCCGAGCAGCGCCGCAATTGGGCGAGGCTGATGGTCATGGGTGATTCCTCCGCGGTGGGCCGGTATGGACGGAGCGCTCACACGGCCCGTTCGCACGGACCGCTCGTGCGCCATCCTCTGATCGCCCATGGGGGGCCGCCCGCTGGGAGGGTCCGGTCGGGGGACGGGGAGGGGCGGGCTACGGCGAACGGGTGAGCGGGGCCGGGGTGGTGGCGCGCCGATGGCCGGGGCTCAGTCGACGCGGCGCTGGTAGAGCCCCCAGGTGAATTCCGTGACGATGTTCCGCGGGGTGCCGTCGGAGCCCGGAGCCGTGCAGGCCAGCCGCCAGCGGGTGGGGGCGCTGCCCTCCATCGGGCGGGCCGGGGCGAAGGCGCGTGCGACCTCGTCGACGGTGCAGGACCACGGAGCCAGGTCCGCGGTGGTCCGCAACTCGGGAGACGGGGCCCCGGGCGCCCGGACCAGCCAGGCGTTCCAGACGGTGCCCCGGGCCGCGGTGAGGACCTCGAACCGCAGGTCGGGCCAGAGGGGGACCGGCCAGGTCAGGGCCTCGCAGGTCAGGTCGCCGATCCGGCGGGCGGTGACGGTCTGCGGGGCGCCCAGCAGCGCACGGTAGGGCTGGACGCCGCCCGCCCTCGGGGCGTGCATCCGTGCCTGCCAGCGGCGGTTGGCCTCCCGCATGTCGGCGCGGGAGACGTGCAGGGCACGCAGTGCGTCCTCGACCATGCCGGGGTGGTGGTCGGCCATCCGGCGCAGCAGCACGAGCTGAAAGGCGACGGGTCCCGGCAGGTCAAAGGGGGTGCCGGGGCCGGTGGGCGGGTCATTGTCAGTGGTGGGGCTCATGATGGACATGGTCGTGGACGGCGGGGGTTTCGGGGGGTCCGGGGCGGTCGCCGTCGGGGAGGAAGAGCACGGAGTTCACATAGCGGCGGTGCGGTGCGAGGGAGCGGCGCAGCAGGCCGTGTTCGGCGACGTGGGAGGTGCGGGACTGATGGGCCGGCAGATCGAAGTCGTCCAGTGGCAGCCAGCGGTCGTGCGGCAGGACCCAGCCGCGATAGCCATGGGCCGCCGTCCAGTCGAGCACGGGCGCGAGCGGCTGGATGCGGCTCTCCAACTCCACGAACAGCGCCGGCCGGTCACGCTCGACGGTGTCGGCCGCGCCGCGCAGCACCGCCAGCTCCGCACCGTCCACATCCACCTTGATCAGGGTGACGGACGCCAACCCGAGCGCGTCCAGGGGGAGGCAGGGCACGTCGAGGGTGGCGGCGTGCAGCTCGCGGCGTACGAGCGAGCAGACCCCGCGGTCGCCGCGGCCGTCCGGGGGGAGCCAGAGGGTGGCGCAGCCGGCGTGGTCGGTGGCCGCCGCGGGGACCACGTCGACATGAGGCGGTGCGACGGAAGCGATCAGGCGGGCCAGATGGGGGACGGGCTCGATCGTGACGACCCGGTCGGCCCGCCGGGCCAGCCGCCGGGTCCAGGGGCCGTACCACCCACCCACATCGACGGCCGTGCCGCCCGGTGGGCAGAAGTCGGCGAGCCGCCGCAGCTCCGGCTCGAAGCGCGGATAGAGCCCGCCCGCCAGTGCCGACACCAGCCGGGCGGGCAGCCGGGGCCCGAGCCGCGCGGCGAGCGTCACGACGGCGCCCCCTGCCCCGTGAGGCGGCGCAGCAGACGGTCGTGCTCGGCGTCGCTGACCTGTTCACCGGAGGAGGGGAGGAGCTGGGGAATGCCGTCGAGGATCGGATAGCGGCGGCGCAGCCGGGGGTTGTAGAGGATGCCGTCGGGGGCGAGGAGGGACAGCGGGCCCTTGTCGAGGGGGCAGACGAGGATCTGCAGCAGCGGGTCATCGGGCTTCATGGCTCAACTCCGTTGGCCGGATGGCGGGGTGGGGTGGTGGGGACGTGAGGTGGCGGGCCCGCGGCGTCATGACCAGGTCCGTCGGGGGTGTCATGACCAGGCATGGCGGTCGTGTCGTGGGTGGGCCCGGCGGGGGCGTTTTCATGGCGCGGCAGTGCGAGCAGGACGGTGACGGCGACGGCGGTGCCGCCCAGCCGCAGGGCGAGTCGCAGCGGATCGGCGGGTAGCGGTTCGCCGAACGCCACGGTGCCGCAGGCGACGGTGAAGACGCAGGTGACGGTGGTGCAGACGGGGACGATCACGGAGGCACGGCAGCGCTGCAGCGCGGTCTGGGACAGGACCAGACCGGTGGCTCCGGTGAAGAGCAGGAGGTAGGGGTAGGGCGAGCGGAGGAGCTGGGCGGCGGCGCCCGCGATGTCGTCGGTGGTGAGCAGGCCGGAGACGCCCTTGATGGCCAGTGAGCTGACGCCGTAGAGCAGGCCGACGGCCACCCCGTAGGGGACGCCGGCGGTCGGCAGCCGGTGGCGGCGCATGGCACGCCGTTCGGCCGAGCGGTAGAGCAGCAGCCCGGCGGCCAGTGAGGGCACGGCGATGGTGAGCAGCGTCGCGGGCGGGGCGGTGCGGGCGATGGCGCGAGCGTCCTCGCCCTGGAGGGAGGCGACGACCAGGACGAGCGCGATCAGGATCGCCACGATGCTCTGCCGCTCCCGGCCGCTGGTCCGCTCGCCCAGGACGACCGAGGAGAGGAGCAGCAACAGGACCAGACCCGACACGAAGATGCCCTGGGCGGCGGCGAGGGGCAGGGTCCGGTAGACGGCGAGCTGGGCGGCGAATCCGGCGGCCAGCGCGAGTGAGCCGCCGAGCCACAGCGGACTGGACAGGAGGTGGCCGACGACCCGGGCGGGCCGGCGGGTGCTCAGCGCAGGCAGCGTGGCCAGCGCGCGCTTCTCCAGCACGAAGCCGGTGCTGTACAGGACATTGGCGAGCAGCGCGGACGCCACGCCCCACCACAGCATCGCGCTACCTCCTTCGTCGAGGGCCCCCGTGGGTCTTCGTGAGGTGTCGGGCGGTTGGGTTGGTCAGGGGCCGCTTCGGCGGGCGTGGGCGAGCAGGATGGAGGCCAGGGACGGGAGATGACAGGCGGCCCGGTCGAGCGGGCGCAGGGGGCGCGGCACATCGTGGTACGGGGCGCCGGTGATGCGTACGGCCTCGAAGCCGGAGGCCGCCAGGAAGCCGCGCAGCGCACGGGCGGTGTAGAGGCGCAGATGGCCGACGACCTGGCTGCCCGGCCGACCGTGGATATGACGCAGGCTCACTTCCGAGAAGACCGGCTGGACTCCGGCCAGCAGGAGTCCGCGGTTGTACCAGGCGGCGAGATTGGGGGTGGAGAGCATGAGGTGGCCGCCGGGGCGCAGCACACGGCGCAGCTCGTCCAGGGCGGCATCGGGGTCGACGAGGTGCTCGATGACCTCGCTGAAGAGGACGGCGTCGGCGGAACCGGTCGCGAACGGCAGGCCGCCGTCGGTCAGTTCGCCGCGTACCACGGAGGGGATGCGGGGCTGGGCGCGGCGCAGTGCGTCCTGGGACCAGTCGACGCCGATGAGCCGGTGGCCCGCGAGGACCTCGGCGGCGGTGGCCGCGGCGGAGCCGTCGCCGCAGCCGAGGTCCAGGACGGTGGCCGGCGGCGCGCCGGCGCGTACGGGGCCCAGGGCGCGGGCCAGCAGCCGCGCCTGCCGCCGGCTGCGGGCGGCGCCGGACGCCACCGGAACGGCCGGGTTCTCGTAGAAGTCCCGCAGCCCGGTGGGGGGCGCGGTCGGACCGGTTCCCAAGGCGCCGCTGGGGCGGGGGGCGGCGGGCCGGGTCATCGGGCGCGTCCTTCGGTCGGGGCGGCGGGGGGTGGGGGCGGCTGGCCGGGGGACGGAGGAGCGGCGGGATCCGGCCAGGCGGTGGCGGCGAGCGAGGAGCGGAAGAGCGCGCCGAGCCGGGCGCCGGTCGGATCGTCCAGCAGGGCGTGCGACCAGCGCAGCGCGAGCTGGATGCGGCCGCCGACGGAGACGGTGGTGACGGTGAGCCCGCGCGGCATCCGCGCCGGGGCGGAGAACCACACCGCGGTCGGGCGGCCGGCGTCACCGAAGTCCAGCGGATAGGGGATACGGCCGATGTTGGACAGGAGTGTGGTGGACGTCCAGGGCGCGGCGGCGCCGCGCAGCGCGCGGGTGGCGGCGCCGCGCAGTCCGACGGGCAGTACGGGCGCGGTCAGCACCGCAGCGGAGAGCCCGAGTTGGGGGCCGGGCGGCGCCGACTTGAGGGCGCGGGTGCGGGCCGCCGTACGTCGCAGCAGCCGGGCCACCGCGTCCGGGTCGGGGGGATCGGCGGTCAGCAGCTCGGCGTCCCGCCGCTCCTCGGGGCCGAAGCCGACCGAGACCAGCCGGGTGCCGTTGCCGATGGGCATGCCGAGGTCGCGCGGCCGGTCGTCCACGGGCATGGTGACGACGACGGGAGCGGTGCGGCCGGCATGCAGCCGGTTCCAGCGGGCCACCATCAGGCAGGTGGCGACCAGGAGTTGGTCGTTCACGGTGTACGCGGGCCGCCCGTCCACCCGGGGCGGACGGGCCGGCACCGGCAGCTCGGTGATGAGCATGCTGTTGCCCCTGCCCCTGCCCTTGCCCCTGCCCCTGCCCGTGCCACCGCCGCCCCCGTGGTGGGCGGCGATCCGGACCGGACGGGAGAAGCGGTGGCCGGCGCTCCCCGGATCGGTCTCGTCGTCCGGATGCTCCGTCCCGGGGCCGGTGGCCCGTACGGGCGGCGGTGCCGGGGAGTTGTCGGCGCCGCCGTAGAGCTCGGCCGCGGTGGCCAGCACCCGGAGGCAGGCCGGGCCGTCCAGGGCGGTGTGGTTGATGGTGAGCAGCAGCACCGTGCCGTCGGCCGTTCCGGTCCCCTGTCGCCCGACGATCTCCAGCCGTACGGGCGGTGAGGCATCCAGGGGCGGGCAGAGGGAGAGCGCGCGTTCCCGGGCGTGGCCAAGGGCGTCGGGCCCCGGTGGTGCGACGGTGACCGGGTCCACGTCCGGGGCGGCGGTGAGCTGCCACAGGTAGCGGCGGCGCCACCAGCGGACCGGCTCCTGGCGCATGAGGATGCGCGGGTGCCGGGCCAGCGCCTGCAGGAACGCGGTGCGCAGCCGCGCGGGCTCGATCCGGCCGGGGAGGTGCACCTCGATGTGCACGGTCTCCGGCTCGTCGTCCTCCAGGCAGTGCCGGGCGATCTCGTCGACGAGCGGGAACGGGACGCGGGCGACGGTGGGTTGGCGGGCCGGGCGCGGCCCGGACGGGGAGGACGAGGAGGCGGACGACGAGGAGGGTGGCGGCGCGGCGGCCGGCTGCAGTGCGGTCATCGTGCGGTGTCCTCCCCGTTGCCCTTCCCGTTGTCCCCCCGGTTGTCCTCCCCGTCGCCACCTGGTGGCATGGGCGGTGGCGCCGGCGGTGTCGGCGGCCGTCCCGGCCGGCGCCGCTCGGCCCAGCGCGGACCGTCACCCCGCGCCCGTCCCCGGGCCACGATGGGCCGGCCGATGGCCGCCGCCCCGGGCTCGTCCGCGGTGCTCGCGGAGCGCCCGGTGTCCGTGGGTCGCCCGGTGTTCACGGAGCGCGCGGTGTACGCACCGCCCCGCGGCCGCCGCGGCAACGGTGGCGGAGGCGAATCCGGCGGCGCGTCCGCCCCCGCCCCGCCCGGCGCCCCGCCCCGTGGCCGGGCCGCCGTCGGTGCCGGCTCCGACTCCGCCACCCCCGTCGGTACGGTCACCACCCCCGCCGCCAGCCCCAGCAACGCCAGCCCCTGCGCGAGGCCACTGAAAGCGCCCTGGTCCGCGGCGACGGGCTCGCCCGCGCCCAGTGCCGCGACGGCCCCGGCGGCCGCCATCGCCGCCAGTGCGAGCGGGACGAGCAACTGCCGCCGGAAGCGGGCCAGTAGCGCCAGGAGCGGCACGATCACCGCGTACGGCCCGGAGGCCATGGCCACCACCGCGGTGAGGGCGACGACCCCCAGCACCCACGAGGGGGCGGGCGGCGGCGGGACGTCGGGACGCGGGGTGCGGGGCGTGCGGCGGATCAGGGCGGACAGGACGAGCAGCGCCACGCCCAGCGCTCCGCCGATCAGCCCCAGGTCGTACGCGGTGGCCGGACCGTAGGACAGCTCGACGGTGCCGCCCGCCCCGGCCGGTACGAGGAAGGCCTGCTGCCAGCCGTCCACCCGCAGCGGCGTCAGCCGCCGTCCGTGGAGCGTGGCGTGCCAGCCGTCGTTGGCGTTCTCGTACATCTGGAGGTAGACGGCCTGGCCGGAGCCGATGGAGACGGTGCGGCGGTCCCCCGACCAGTCCTCGGCGGTGACCTCGCGGGCCGGGCCGGCCGGGGCCGCCGCCGGCTCCGTGCCGTGCGGGTCCCCTCTCCGCAGCGTGACATCCGTCAGCGCCAGCGGACCCTGGTCGCCGGCCTCCACCCGGTGGCGCCCCGGCGGCAGCTCCAGTCGCCCGTCCTTGGCCGGGCCGGCGCACAACTCCACGTCGATCGGGCGGCGTTCGGTCAGGTCGCGGACGTAGCCGGAGGCCTTGGTGGCGTGCAGTACGCCGTCGACGGCGAGCATCGGGCCCTGGCCGCAGCCGACGGTGAAGCGGGTGCCGGCGGCGGGCCGCGGGGTGCGGTAGGCGTCGAGTGCCGGCAGGTAGACCTCGCTGAGGCCGACCGGGAGTTGCAGGGCCTGGCCGGCGACCGGGTTGTGGAGCGTCAGCTCCTTGACCTTGCTGATGGTGATGTCGAGGCGGTCGGTGGTGATCGCCTCGAAGCGGGCCTGGCCGTTCTCGTCGACGCCCGCGGTGGCCGCGCCGTCCGGTGAGTTGATCAGGATCTGCTCCGGGCGGGTGGAGATGCCGCCGGCCGCGGCCAGCACGATCTGGTCGATCTTCTTCTTGCCGGGCCAGCGCAGATGCAGCGTCGGCCGGTCGCCGGCGATCCAGGCGGTGGTCAGATCGCCGTCGACGAGGTTGCGGGGGCTGAGCGACTGCCCGAAGCCGAAGCTGGTGGAGTCGGCGGTGGCGGTGATCCGGTCCTTCTGCTCCGGCGCGACCCGGTCCAGCAGCCGGTCGAGTTCGGTGCCGGGGACGGCCAGCGCCTTGCCGGAGATGTCGTAGGCGCCGCGGTGCCCGGTACGGAACTCGCGGTGCAGCCCGACCTCGGCGGAGACGGGCGAGAGCCCGCCCGGGTCGCTGCCGCGGTGCAGCGAGACGGTTTCGGCGGGCGCGTCGGAGTCCTGCGCGTCGGTGGGGAGTTGCAGCAGCCGGGTGACCTGGACACCGGGGACGGCGATCTCGGCGAATCCGGCGCCGGTCAGCCCGGCGCGCGGGGTCTGCGAGCCCAGGATCGTCACCTTCAGCCACTTCGCCGTCCCGGCCGGGGCCTTGACCTGCTGAGGTGTTCCGTCGGGGCGCAGCGCGGAGTCGGCGCGGCCGCGGTCGGTCTGGATCCGTACGGACGTCGGGGCGGCGCGCAGCCCGTCTCCGGGCAGCGGAGTGAGGGTCAGCGCGGCGGGGACGGCGGTCGGCCGGGTGAAGGCGATCTCGACCCACTGGCCGACGGGGTCGCCGGCGCTGCCCTCCGCCCAGGCGGTGTCCGGGTTGCCGTCGAAGGCGTTGACCGGGTCGTACTGCGGCAGGTGGAAGAGCCAGTTGCCGCTGGTGGAGGCGGTGACCGAGGACGCGCCGCGGAGGCGGGCGGTGGTCTGGTGGCCGATTCCGGTGGTCGGCAGGATCTGCCGGGGCGGCCGGCCGGGGTCCTGCACGCTGTCGGGATGGTTTCGCTCGTCGGCCGTGTAGGTGTACGAGGTGTTGCTGTTGACCAGCCCGAAGCGGGTGTCGGCGCGGCGCAGTCCGTCGGCGGTCAGCTGGAGCGGCGGGGTGCCGAGGCCGGGGTGGTTCTCGCCGGTCAGCACGGTGGCCCGGTTGCGCAGGGCGGGGTCGGCGGAGAGCTGGAGGAGGGCTTCGGGGCCGCCGCTGAGCTGGGCGGTGTCCGCGACGGGCCGGGCGGCGACGCGGCCGGGCTCCGGGGTGTTCTGGGGTTGGTAGATCTCGACGGCGCGCTGGCGCGGATACAGGCCCTGGATCTGCAGCGGGGCCCCGGCGGGGATCCTGCCGCCGGTGGTCAGCGGGCCGAAGGCGGCCACCTTGCGGTAGCCGGAGGCCTCCAGGGTCCGTTTGACGGTCTGCGGGGGGACGTAGCCGATCTGGTCGGGGTCGAGGTCGTTGCGCACCACCACGTCGTGCAGTCCGGCCCGGCCCAGGTAGTCGCGCAGGCCCGGAACCCGGGCGCCGGTCAGCAGTGCCTGTTCGACGGCGTCCAGGGTCCGGCGGGCGCCCGGGGTGCCGAACGGGACGAAGTCGCGCTGCGCCCAGGGGGAGGCGGCGAGCACGTCGAGGGGTTCGTCGATGGGGGAGCCCCAGGTGTAGATGCCGTGCGCGGTGGCGGGGACGACCAGGGCGCGGCTGTGCGGGGTGTGGGTCCGCAGCCAGCCGGCGGTCTGCTCCCAGTAGGCGGGCAGCTTGGTGAAGGGGCCGGGCTGGAGGACGGTGCCGGTCAGGAAGGGCAGTGCGAGGGCGGGCAGGACAAGCAGCGCGGTCAGTTGGGGCAGGCGGTGGCGGGCCGGGACGCGGCGGGTGCCGCGGCGCTCGGCGGCGACGGCGAGCAGATGCGCCAGCCCGAGGGTGAGTGCCAGGGCCAGGCCCGGGGTGAACTTGTAGATGTTGCGGAACGGGCGCAGCCAGCCGTTCAGCCAGTCCTGCCACAGCTCGTGCAGGGGGCCGCCGAGCGCTCCGCCGTATCCGGCCAGCGCGATCAGTGTCACGGCCAGTACGGTCAGCAGGAGCCAGCGCCGTTCGGGCAGGTCGCGGCGGGCCAGGCCGGCCAGGCCGAGCGCCGCGGCCAGCGCTGAGCCGAGTACCGCGAAGGCGTTGGCCGTCATGGTCCAGCCGGCGGGCAGCCAGGGCTCGCCGAAGTCGAGGTAGCCGACCCAGTTGCCGGCGCCGCGCAGGAGTTCGGTGGCGGACATGGTGCCGGTGGTGGTGTCGGCCTGCTCGATGAACGGCATGAAGTTCTCGCCGTGGATGCCGAGCAGCAGCAGCGGCACCACCCACCAGACGGTGGCCAGTACGACACCGGGCAGCCACCAGGCCAGCAGCCGGGTCCGGCGCGGCCCCGTGCGCGAGAGCAGATACAGGCCGGCGGGCAGCAGCGCGGCCAGCGTCGAGGCCGCGTTGACGCCGCCCATGAAGGGGATCAGCAGCGCCGAGCGGGTCGCCGCGATACGGGCGCTCACCTGAGGGTTGGTCAGCGGCAGCAGCACCCAGGGGAGCAGCGCGCCCGGCAGGGCGGCGGCGGAGGTGGAGCCGATGACGATGGTGAAGGTGGGCCACAGGGCGTAGCAGGCCGCCGCGAGCAGCCGCGTCGGCGGGCTGCCGAAGCGCAGCCGTTCGGCCAGCCGCAGCGCGCCCCAGAACGCGGCGGTGACGATCAGCGACATCCACAGCCGCTCCGCCAGCCAGACGGGGACGTGGGCGAGGTCGGTCAGGCCGTAGTACGGGAGCGTGGGGAAGGCGTAGCCGAAGTACTGGTCGGCGATGCCGCCGAAGCCCGCCCGGTCGTGCCACAGCTGCCCGAGGTCGCCGAGGAACTTCCAGGGGTCGGTGGTGACGCCCAGTTTGGTCTCGAACGTCATCTTCCCCGGCGAGGGCACGAGGAAGCCGGCCAGGGCGGCCGCCCAGAAGGCCAGTAACCAGCGTCTGCCGCGGGGCCTGCCGGGCGGTGGGGCACACGTGGTGTCGGTCCTGCCGCCGGTATCGGGCGTTCCCGGGGACGGGGAGGGCCGCAGGGTCTGGGTCATGGCAACCGCCGGAGGATGAGGAGGAGGTTCCAGGTGGCGACCTCCCGGACGCCCGGGAGGCGGGGGATGGCCTCGGCGAGGAACGGCGCGTAGCGGGACCGCGCGGTGACGATCGCGACGTCGTCGCGTGCCCGTACCTGCCGCAGGGTGCGCCCGACGTGCACCGCGAAGAGGTTGACGCCCAAGGTGTGCTTGGCGTCCCGGCCGGTGCGCCGCCGGTAGCGCCTGCGGGCCCGTTCGGCGCCCAGGTAGTGCCAGGGCGCGGTCTCGTGGCCGCCCCAGGGGGAGAGCCAGTTGGTGAAGGCCACGTAGATCAGCCCGCCGGGGCGGGTGACCCGGACCATCTCGCTGAGGAAGGTCTGCGGGTCGGCGACGTGCTCCAGGACGTTGGAGGAGAAGCAGATGTCGGCGGCGCCGTCGGCGAGCGGCAGCAGGTATCCGTCGGCGACCACCGCCGCCTCGGGCCTGCGGCCGCGGGCGGTCAGCTCCGCCGGGTCGGGCTCGAAGAGGTAGCCGTGGGCGCCGCGGCGCCGGAACTCCTCGGTGAAGTGCCCGGCGCCGCCGCCGACGTCGGCGACCACCGCGCCCTTGAGCGGTGCATGGCGTTCGACCTGGTCGGCGGCGTCGCGGGCGAGCAGCCGGTAGCAGTGCTCGGGTGCGGTCTGCTCCTGGAGGAAGGCGCGGAAGAGGGCGTAGGACCTGCGCAGCGAGGGGTCGCGCACCGGGGCCTCACCGCCTGGGGGGCGCGTCGAGGACGGCTTCGGCGGCGACCGCGCGGAAGCTGCGGACGGTATGGCTCCATCGGAAGCGGTCGGCGCGTTGTCGTGCCGCGTCGCCCAGTGCCTGACGGCGCCGGGCGCTGAGCGCGAGGGTGCACCAGTGCGCGGCGAACGAGCTCTCGCCGCGGGCCAGCAGGCCGGTGGCCCCGTCCTCGACGGAGTCCCGCAGGCCGGGGATGTCGAAGCCGACGGTGGGGGTGCGGCGGGCGGCGGCCTCCATGACCACCAGGCCCCAGCCCTCGACGAGTGAGGGGTGCAGCAACAGCCAGGCGGCGCAGAGCAGTTCGTGCTTGCGCTGCTCGGAGACGTGGCCGGTGAAGGTGACGCCGGGGCCGGCCTGCGCGGTCAGCCGTGCGCGCTCCGGCCCGTCACCGACGATCACCAGGTGGCCGCCGGTCACCGGCCGGACCCGCTCCCACAGCCGCAGCAGCAGATCGATCCGCTTGTACTCCACCAGCCGTCCCATGGCCAGGAACAGCGGCTCCGGGGCCTTGGGGGCCAGCGCGCCCGGCTCCTCCACGCCGTTGTGGACGAGCCGGATCCGGCCGGGGTCCACGCCGAGGCCGCGCAGTGCGGACGCGGTCGATCCGGAGACCGCGACCATCAGGTTGCGCTGGTGGGTGGCGGCCAGCGCCCAGTGCTCCAGACGGCGGCCGAGCCGGGCGGCCGGCGCCGGGTAGCGCAGCCGCCACAGATCGGTGTGGACGTGGTTGACCAGGCACAGGGTCGGGCCGCGGTGCCACAGCGGCGCGAGATAGGGCATGCCGTTGCAGACCTCGACCAGCAGGTCGCAGGCGTCGGCCCGGCGGGCCAACTGGCGGGGCGCGCGCAGGAAGTGGCCGGCGTCGCCGCCCGCGGACACCACCCGGTAGTCCCGTGCGGCCGCGGGCCCGCCGCACAGCAGGGTCACCTCGTGGCCGTGCGCGGTCAGTCCGGAGGCGATCTTGTCCACCAGGAGTTCGGAGCCGCCGGCGGCGGGGTTGCCCAGATCGCGGCGGGCGAGGAAGACGATCCGGCGGGGGAGCGGGGGCCGGCCGGCGGCGGGGGGACCGCCGGCCGGCGGTGCGCAGGGCACCGGGGGCGGGGAGGGGCGTACGTACGGGGGCATGTGCGATCCAACTCGTCTCAGGGTGCGGTACCGGCGGTGGGGGGACGTACTGCGTACTGAGTCGTGCGGGGCCGTGCTGCGCCGTGGGGTGGACAGTTTTCGCCCGGCCGGTGCGCCGCGGCTACTCACCGGGGTGACAAAAACGGGTCCGAACCTGACTGACGCATCATCACTTCGCTCCGGGGCCGGACCGCCGGCCGCGCGCCACCCACCCCGCCCCGGCCACCGCCAGCACCCCGCCCGCCACCGCCGCCCCCACCGGCAGCGTCCGGCCGACCAGCGCCAGCCTGTCGCTGTCCGCCTTCGCCAGCCGCACCTGCGCGCGCTGCGTCGCCGGGGTGAACCGCAGCTGCCGGCCGCGCAGCAGCACCACCGCGTCGCGCCGGGAACCGGGCGCCCGCAGGGTCTTGAGCGGGGAGATCGCGGCATGGATGATCCGGCCGGTGCGCTGCTCGACGACCAGCTCGATGCCGGAGTTGGCGTACCACTCCTCGGCCTGGATCTGGCCCTGTCCGCCCCGCCCGACCAGCCGCCCGGGGACCTGCCGGCTGCCGGTCCTGGTCGGCGGCACCGTCCCGGTGAAGCGGTAGCCCTCATGGCCCTGGATGTGCCGGGTGCCGGCGTAGCGGAGCGGGACGGCCGCGCCCAGGGTGTTGTCCCACCAGCGGTAGCTCTTCTTCTGCACGTCGAAGGGGAATTTGAGGTACGCGTCGCCGTCGAAGCGGGTCGGGGCCTCGGCGCAGCAGTGCACCGGCGCATTGCTGTGCCGGTCGGTGACCCAGCGCTCGGTGGTCCACTGGAACGCCTTGCGCGGATCCTTCAGCGGCAGCGTCCGAGGGGTGTCGACCGTGGTGGAGACGTCCCACACGGCCCGCCCGCTGCGCTCGCTCGCCGCGACATCGCCCAGGACGTGCCGGGTGATGGTGATCTTCTGCCGGTCCCTGGTGCGCAGCGCGGCGGTGTCGAAGTAGCTGCCGGTGCCGGTGAAGACGGTGGTGACATCGACGTCGATCGGGGTGACCTTGGCCCGTGGCTCGACGTACCAGGCCAGCAGGGGGGCCAGGACCAGCAGGAAGACGCCGAGTCCGAGGACGGCCAGGGACAGCGGCGATGCGGTGCGGGCGGCGGCGGTGGGCGTGGCGGAGGGGGTGGCGGGCTTGCCGGATGCGGGCATACGAGCACTCCTGGAAGCGGTGGGGGATCACGCTCTGGTGCACGTGCGGGGCGCCGTGGCCGGTCCGGTGCGTTCGCTCCCGGCGGCCCCGGGCGTCATGGGCCGGGAACGTAAGCGAACTCTTGACAGGGCGTCAATGCCCTTTCACACTCGGCAGGCACCACGAGTGAAGTGGTGCCGCGCTGTGGGACGCGGCGCCGAGCCGGCCTTGATCCGTCGCACCCCGGGCCGTGCGTGTGCCGTACCAGCCTCGACAAAGACCCGAGGTCTCCGGCATCGACGAAGGGCCGCCGCGCCATGCACCGAACGCTCGCCGCCGTACTGACCGCACTGGCCGCCGCCGCACTGGCGGTCGGCGTCGCGCTCGGCATCGTCGCGGCGCTGGGCGCCACCCCGAAGCAGCCGAACGTGCCGCTGGTGACCTTCGGCCGGACCGGCGAGTAGGCGGGGCCGGCGTGCGAAGGAGGTCCCGGTGGTGACCGCCGTCCGTTCCGCCTGGCGTGAGGTCCCGGCCCACCAGGTGCGGCGGTTCGCCGCGCTGGCGCTGGACGAGGTGCCTGCCCTGGCCCAGGACATCCTGCGCGAGATCCGCCGGGAGTACCCCCAACTCCCTTTGGTGCACGATGAGTTCGGCGAGCCGCGGGCGCTGGTCGGCATCCGGCAGTCGCTGGAGCACTTCGTCGCCCATATGACGGCCGGTCTGGACCGTCCGCACGTCCACCCGAGGGTCTTCCAGGAGTTCGGCCGCGGCGAGGGCATCCAGGGCCGCAGCCTGGACGCCCTGCAGGCCATCTACCGGCTGGGCGTGCGGCTGGCCTGGCGGCGGCTCGCCGAGATCGGCCAGCAGGTCGCCATCCCGGCGCCGGCGATGTACGAGCTGGCCGAGTCCGGGTTCGAGTACCTGGACGGACTGGTCGCCGAGTCCGTACGCGGCTACGCCGAGGCCGCCGCCCGGCAGGCCGGTGAACGGCTGCGGCTGCAACGCGGCCTGATGGAGCTGCTGTTCAGCGGCTCCGGAAGGAGGCGGCGCGGCAAGGGCTCCGGGGCGGCGGGGGCCGCCGCGCTGCTGCCGGCGCTCGCCGAGCGGGCCGCACGGATCGGCTGGCCGCTGCCCGAGCAGGTCGCCGTCGCGGTCCTGCTGCGCCCGGCCCGCGAGGCGGTGGCGCCCGCCGTCGCCTCGGACGTCCTGCTGGACATGGAGTGCGAGCGGCCGCGGATGGTGGTGCCGGAGCCGGACGCCCCGGGCCGGCGCGAGCTGCTGGCGCGCGCGGCGGCCGGCTGGTCCGGCGCGATCGGGCCCGCCGTACCGCTGCTGGACGCCGCGAAGTCGCTGCGCTGGGCCGGGGCGGCGGTCGATCTGACGGAGCGCGGACTGCTGCCCGCCGGTGAGCTGCTGCAGTGCACCGAGCACACCGAGGCGCTGATCCTGCTGCCGCCCGAGGAGCTGATCGAGGACCTCACCCGCCGCCGGCTCGCCCCCCTGGAGAGCTGCGGCCCCACCCACGGGCGGCGGCTCGCCCAGACCCTGCTCGCCTGGCTGGAGACCCGCGGCGGGGCCCCGGAGATCGCGGCGAGGCTCGGTGTCCATCCGCAGACCGTGCGCTACCGGCTGCGCCAGATACGGGAGTTATGGGGCGGGGAGATGGACGACCCGGACCGCCGCTTCGAACTGGAGCTGGTGTTACGGGCCCGCCGGCTGCGCGGGGAGCTGACCTGACCGGCCGCGCGGGCCCGGCGGGTCCACCGGTGTCGCTCTGAGGGCCGGGCGACCTCCAGTGGCCCGCGGCCGGTTCAGCCGTCCCCGTCGCTCCCCGCCGCCCGGCGCCCGACCAGCACCTCCATGCCGTCCAGGAGGCGGGCCAGCCCGAACTCGAAGAGCGTCTCCAGGGTCACCGCGTCCTCCCCGACCCCGTCGATGCCCGCGTACATGGGGTACGAGCCGGACTGCAGGATGCCCTCGAACACCGGGTCCATGGAGGCCATCCACTGGTTCTGGTCCATCCCGGTCTCCTGCTCGGCCTCCAGGTCGTCCTCGAAGCCGGCGGCGGTGGACCGTACGTAGTTCAGCAGGGTCACGGCCATGTGGATCAGGGTGAGCGGAGCCATCCCCTCCACCCGCGCCATGGTCCACTCGATCAGCGCCATCGCCTGCGGCATCGGCCGCGGCCGGGTGATCGACAGATACTGCGCCAGCCACGGATGCCGCTGGTAGAGCTCCCATTGCAGCCGCGCGCCCGCCTCCATCCGCTCCCGCCAGCCCTCCGGCGCCGGCCGGGGCAGCGCGACCTCGGCGAACGCGGCCTCCGCCATCAGCAGTTCCAGCTCGTCCTTGTTGGCGACATGACGGTAGAGCGCCATCGAGGACACCCCGAACTCGGCGGCGACCCGGCGCATCGACAGTCCGCGCAGCCCCTCGGCGTCGGCGACCTTGATCGCGGCCCGTACGACGCGTTCGCGGCTGAGCCCGCCGTCCGTCTCGCGCGGGCGCCGCTCGCGCGCGGCCTCCGCGCGGGGCGCCCGCTCCTTTTCGGCCACGACCGTGCCCACGCCCGGTACGGCCCGTACGAGCCCCTCCTGGCGCAGCGTGGTGAGCACCTTGGTGGCGGTCGCCATCGCCACGCCCCACTCCTGGGTGATCCGCCGGGTCGACGGCACCCGGTCGCCCGCCGCCAGCTCGCCGGCGTCGATGCGGCGCCGGATCTCCTCGACGATCCGTCGGTAGGGCGGCGCCATCAGCGGGGGCCGCGCGAAGCGCGTCGTTGAGGGGTGGTGGTCGGGCGGCGGGTGGGATGCTCCACGGGGCAACCTCCGTACTAGTGCACCAGGGGGATTTGCTTGCTGTGAGGGTAGCAGCGGGGGTGCCACCAGCACCTCGCACTAGGTAGGTGCACTAGTGTGATGCAGCTCCAATTCCCTTACTGCTCCCGCTGTTTGCACCGTAAGCGCAACCTGTTTACCGTGTCAGCCATGTCGTTTACTTCGTACACCTCCAAGCCGCTGGCCGGCCGCCGGGAGTGGATCGCCCTGGGCGTCCTCCTGCTGCCCTGCCTCCTGGTCTCGATGGACGTCTCGGTGCTCTACTTCGCGGTGCCGTTCCTGACCGCGGAGCTGGATCCCAGCAGCGTCCAGCAGCTGTGGATCCTGGACGTCTACGGCTTCGTGCTGGCCGGCCTGCTGATCACCATGGGGGCGCTGGGCGACCGCATCGGCCGCCGCCGGCTCCTGCTGTCCGGCGCCCTGCTCTTCGGCCTGGCCTCCGCGCTCGCCGCGTACGCCCGGAGCGCCGAAATGCTCATCGCCGCCCGGGCGTTGCTCGGCGTCGGCGGTGCGACCCTGATGCCGTCCACGCTCGCGCTGATCCGCAACCTCTTCCACGACGCCAAGCAGCGCGGCACCGCGGTCGCGGCCTGGTCGGCGGCGGTGATGGGCGGGATCGCGATCGGGCCGGTGCTCAGCGGGGCGCTGCTGGAGCACTTCTGGTGGGGCTCGGTGTTCCTGATCAACACACCCGCGATGGTGCTGCTGCTGGTCTGCGGGCCGCTGCTGCTGCCGGAGTTCAAGAACCCGGCGGCCGGACGCTTCGACCTGCCCGGCTCGCTGCTGTCCCTGCTCGCCATGCTGCCGGCCGTCTACGGCGTCAAGGAGATCGCCCGCGACGGCTTCGCGGTGCTGCCGGCCTGCGCCCTGGTGTTCGGCCTGCTGGCCGCCGCGGCCTTCGTCCACCGCCAGCGCACCGCCCGCCACCCCATGCTCGACCTGGAGCTGCTGCGGCACCGCGGGTTCAGTGTCTCGGTGCTGATGAACCTGCTGGCGACGTTCGCGGTCGTCGGCTGCGCGGTGTTCTTCACCCAGTACCTGCAGACCGTCAAGGGCATGAGCCCCGTGGAGGCGGCGCTGTGGAACCTGCTGCCGACGCTCGCGGTGGGCGGGATGGCGGCGGTGGCCACCGGGCTCGCCCGGCGGATGGACCGGGCGTACGTCATCGCCCTGGGGTTCGCCGTCGCGGCCGGCGGCTTCGTCTGGCTGTCCTGGCTGGAGCCGGGCTCCGCCCTCTGGTACGTCCTGGTCGCCTCGTCGGTCTACGCCTCGGGCCTGGTGATGGTGATGTCCCTCGGCAACGAACTGGCCATCGGCGCCGCCCCGCCGGAGCGGGCGGGCTCCGCCTCGGCCCTGCTGGAGTCCGGTACCGAACTCGGCGGTGCGCTGGGCATGGCGATCCTGGGCAGTATCGGGAGCGCGGTCTACCGCGGCCACATGGACGACGCGCTGCCCGGCGGGCTCCCCGCCCAGGCGGCCGACGCGGCCCGCGAGACCCTGGCGGGCGCGGCCGCGGTGGCCGGCGAACTGCCCGGCCGGGCGGGCCGGGCGCTGCTGGTCGCCGCGCGGGAGGCCTTCACCGACGGGCTGCAGACGGTGGTGCTGGGCGCCGCGGGGGTGATGCTGTGCGCCGCGGTGCTGGCGGTGGCGCTGCTGCGCGGCCTGCGCACCACGGGGGGCGAGGAGCCGGGAGCGGTGGACGCGACCGGTCCGGCCGCCGCCCCCGCGTCCGCCGCCCCCGAGGCCGTCAGCTGAAGTCGAACTCGCCGGTGCGGGTCCGCTTCAGTTCGAAGAACTTGTCGTAACCGGCGAGGAGGCGGACGCCGTCGAAGATCCGCACCGCGTCCTCGCCGCGCGGGATCGCCATCAGCACCGGGCCGAAGAACGCGACCCCGTCGACGTGGAGCGTGGGCGTGCCGACGTCCTCGCCGACGGGGTCCATGCCCTCGTGGTGGCTCTTGCGCAGCGCGTCGTCGTACGCCTCGCTGCCGGCGGCGCGGGCCAGCTCGGCCGGCAGCCCGACCTCGGCCAGCGCCTCCTCGATGACGGTGGCGGTGTCCTTGCGGCCGTCGTTGTGGATCCGGGTGCCGAGCGCGGTGTACAGGTCGCGCAGCACCTCCTCGCCGTGCTCCTGGGCGGCCGCGATGCACACCCGCACCGGGCCCCAGCCCGCGTCCAGCAGCTCGCGGTACTTCTCGGGAAGGTCCTCGCGGCCCTCGTTGAGCACGGACAGGCTCATCACCCGGAACCGCAGATCCAGGTCGCGGTGCTGCTCGACCTCGAGGATCCAGCGCGAGGTGATCCAGGCGAACGGGCAGATGGGGTCGAAGTAGAAGTCGACACAGTGGCGGGTGCTGCTCGGGTTGGTCATGGGGTCGAGGTTAGAACGCCGCCGCTCCGCCCGCCCGGTCCACCTGCCCCCGACGATCCTGGGCCACTTGCCGCCGCGCCCCCGGACGGGCCCGGGGCGGTGCGCCGGTCTCACTCCGGCGCGACGCCCAGCATCCGCTGCAGCAACTCCTTGAGCAGGGTGCGCTCGGCGACCGTCAGCTTGCCGAGGGGTTCGCGGGCGAAGCCGAGGGAGGCCCGCAGCGCCGCGGCCGTGCGTGCGCCCTCGGTGGTCGGGGCGGCGAGCTTGACGCGGCGATCGGCCGGGTCGGGGCGGCGCTCGACCAGGCCGCGGGACTCCAGGCGGTCCACGATGCCGGTGATGTTCGACGGCTCGCACTTCAGGCGCTGGGCGACCTTGCGCATGGGCAGCGGCTCGACGCAGAGCAGGCCGAGCACCCGGGCCTGCGCGCCGGTGAGGGAGTGCTCGGCCGCGGCGTGCTCGTACTCCTCGTAGTAACGGGCGACGACGGTGCCGATGAGATCGACGACCTCGACGGTCAAGGGGTCCGGGCGCACTGTCATGGGCACCAGGATACCCAATTACTTGACAGCATGAAATATCGAGGAGCATCATTGTTTCAGTACCTGAAGCATTAGGAAGGACCGCGCTCATGTCCGCACTGCCCACGACCGGCCGCGAATGGCACCTCGTCGCCCGCCCGCACGGCTGGCCCACCCCGGACGACTTCGCGCTGCGCGAGGCCGCGGTGCCCGAGGTCGGCGAGGGCCAGGTCCTGGTCCGCACCAAGCACTTCTCGGTCGACCCGTACATGCGCGGCCGGATGAACGACGTGAAGTCCTACGTCCCGCCCTTCCAGCTCGACCAGCCGATGGAGGGCGGCGCGGTGGGTGAGGTCATCGCCTCGCGCGCCGACTCCCTCGCCGTCGGCGACCACGTCCTGCACGGCCTCGGCTGGCGCGAGTACGCGGTCCTCGACGCCCGGCGCGTCGCCAAGGTCGACCCGTCGCTGGCGCCCCTCACCGCCTACCTCGGCGTGCTCGGCATGCCGGGCCTGACCGCCTACGCGGGCCTGCTGGAGGTCGCCTCCTTCAAGGAGGGCGACGCCGTCTTCGTGTCCGGCGCGGCCGGCGCGGTGGGCAGCGAGGTCGGCCAGATCGCCAGGCTCAAGGGCGCCTCCCGGGTCATCGGCTCGGCCGGCTCCGACGAGAAGGTCAGGCTCCTGGTCGAGGAGTACGGCTTCGACGCGGCCTTCAACTACAAGAACGGCGATGTCGCCAAGCAGCTGAAGGAGGCCGCGCCGGACGGCATCGACGTCTACTTCGACAACGTCGGCGGCGACCACCTCGAAGCGGCCATCTCCTCCCTGCACGTCCACGGCCGGGTCGCCATCTGCGGCATGATCTCGATGTACAACGCCACCGAGCCGACCCCCGCGCCGCGCAACCTCGCGCAGATCATCGGCAAGCGCCTGCGCCTGCAGGGCCTGATCGTCACCGACCACTACGCGCTCCAGCCGCAGTTCGTCCAGGAGGCCTCCGCCTGGATCCGCTCCGGCGAGCTGAAGTACAGCGAGACCAAGGTCTCCGGCATCGAGAACGGCGTCGAGGCCTTCCTGGGCCTGCTGCGCGGCGAGAACACCGGAAAGATGATCGTGAGCCTGGACGACTGAGCGGAGCCCCGGCCCGCGGCGGCCCGGTCCGCACCCGGTCGCGGCGGGCCGCGGGCCGCGGTGCGGGCACGGGCCCGGCTCGCGCGGAAAACCCCTTGCCGCAGGAGCCGGCCGGCGTCAGGGTCCGACCCATGGCAGAGATCACCGTGCGTCCCCTGGAGCCCGACGACTGGGCCCTCTACCGCGCCGTCCGCCTGGCCGCCCTGGCCGACGCCCCCGAGGCGTTCGGCTCCACCCTGGGCCGCGAGCAGGCCTTCACGGAGGACGGCTGGCGCGAGCGTCTCGCGCACCGCAGCCAGTTCGTCGCCGAGGACGGCGGCGAGGCCCGGGGGCTGATCAGCGTCGTCCCGACCGGCCCGGGGACCGCCGACCTGGTGTCCATGTGGGTGCACCGAGCCGCACGAGGACGCGGGGCCGGCGACCTCCTGGTCCGCGAGGCGCTGCGCTGGGCGGGCGACCACGGCCGCCCCCGGGTCCGGCTCTGGGTGACGGAGGGCAACGCGCACGCGGAGCGGCTCTACGCCCGCCACGGCTTCCAGCGGACGGGGCGGGTGCAGCCCGTGCGGGCCGGATCGGACGAGCGGGAGTTCGCCATGGTCCGCCCTGCACCCCACCCCCTTGCGCCTGCCCGTTAGGCTCGTCGGCAGGCCGTCGCGATCCGTGGGCGCGAGTCGCGGCGAATCACAGGAGGATCTCGTATGTCCATCCAGACCGTCGACGTCGTCTACACCGCCGTCGCCACCGCTGAGAACGGCCGTGACGGCCGCGTCGCCAGCGACGACGGCAAGCTCGACGTGGTCGTCAACCCGCCCAAGGAGCAGGGCGGCAGCGGCGCCGGCACCAACCCCGAGCAGCTCTTCGCGGCCGGCTACAGCGCCTGCTTCCAGGGCGCGCTCAGCGTCGTCGCCCGCCGGGAGAACGCCGATGTCTCCGGCTCCCGGGTGACCGCCAAGGTCGGCATCGGCAAGACCCCGGACGGCGGTTTCGGCCTCACCGTCGAGCTCGCGGTGTCGATCCCCCAGGTCGACGCGGCCACCGCCCAGGACCTCGTGGAAAAGGCCCACCAGGTCTGCCCGTACTCGCACGCCACCCGCGGCAACATCGACGTCAAGCTGACCGTCGCCTGATCCGCCGCTGACCGGCGACTCCACCAGGGGCCGCATCCCGCGAAGGGGTGCGGCCCCTGTCGCGTGGAGCCGGCGCCGGGGCGGCCGGGATCCGCTCCCGCCCCGCGTGCGGCTTCCGGCGCGTGGGCCGGATTCCGCCCCGTGGGTCGCTCAACTCGCGCTACTCTCAAGGGGCTTCATCGCGTTCCTCCCCACAGCTTCGCCGGCGCACCGCCGGCGGAGGCCCTGACTTCCGGGGCCTGTCCGGAGGAGCGAGGAGGAGCGATGGACGATCAGGACACGGAGCAGGAGAGCGACCGATGGGCCCCGCCTGACAGGTGGCAGGTCGTACTCGGCGTGCTGAGCCTGCTGGTGGCGGTCGTCGCGTGTGTGGGGCAGTTCGCCCGGTAGTCGGCGGGTTGGGCCCACAGGTCCGGACACGGCCGGTGCGCGCCATCGAGGCGGGACGGTCAACGGGGGAGTGCCCGGGCCGATCCTTCGTGCGGCGCACGACTCCCGCGCCGCTTCCGCGAACCGGCCGCACGACGCGCCCGGGGCGGGACCCGACGAGCCGGGCTCCGTCGCCGACAACCCCTCCGGTGTGACGCAGGCAACATTCGCCGCGTCTTGACGCGATGGCCGTGTAATCGATTTCGTAGCCCCCACGAAAACCTCCTGAAATCGATTACACGGCGATCGTGCGAAGCCCCCCGGGGCGGTTCGCGGTCGCACGGACGGAAACGGCAACGGCGCCATGGCGAACATCAAAGATGTGGCAGAGCGGGCAGGGGTCTCCGTCGCCACGGTCTCCCGGGTGCTCAACGGCCACAGCCCGGTCGCCGAGACCCGGGAACGCGTGCTGGCCGCCGTACGGGAGCTGGGCTACCGCCCCAACAACGTCGCCCGCGCGCTGCGCACCGCCCGCACCGGCACGCTCGGCCTGATCATCAGCGACCTCACCAACCCCTTCTTCACCGAGCTGGCCGACGCCGTCGAGGACGCCGCCCGCAGCCTCGGCTACAGCCTGGTCATCGGCAACGCCGGCGAGCGCCCCGAGCAGCAGGACGACCACATCCGCACCCTGCTCGACCGCCGGATCGACGGCCTGCTGGTCAGCTCGGCCGGCACCGGCTCGGCGATGCTCGGCGAGGCCGTCGCCGCCGGCACCCCGCTGGTCCTGCTGGACCGCACCGTGCCCGGCGTCGACGCCCCCTGCGTACGCGCCGACGGCGCCGCCGCGCTCACCGATCTCGCCGCCCATCTCGCCGCCCTCGGCCGCCGCCGTCCCGCGATCATCGTCGCGCCGGCCGGCACCCCCACCGGCGAGGAGCGCCTCGAACTGTTCCGCACCGCGCTGGCCGGCCACGGCCTCGCCCTGCCCGACGAGCGGGTCGGCGCCACCCCCGACCTCCAGCCCACCGGCGGCCGGCGGGTGATGAGCGGCCTCCTCGACCTGCCGCAGCCGCCGGACGCGGTGCTGGCCACCGACAACCTGATGGCGCTGGGCGCGATGGACGAACTTCGTGCGCGCGGGATGCGGGTGCCCGACGACATGGCGCTGGTGGTCTACGACGACGTGCCGTGGTTCGCCCACATCGACCCGCCGCTGACCGCCATCGCCCAGCCCACCCGCGAACTGGGCCGGGCCGCCGTCGCCACCCTCCTGGAGCGGATCGAGGGCCGGCCCGCCGACTCGGTGCTGCTGCCGGCCCGGCTGGTCGTGCGGCGCTCCTGCGGCGAGCGGGCCGGCTGAGCGGATCCGGCGAGCCGCGCCCAGACCATCCACCACCGCAAGGCGACCCGAAGAAGAGAGGGGCAGCGCATGACCGGCGTCAACGACGACGTACCGGGCGGCCGTGAACTGCTGCGCGTGGAGGGGGTGACGAAGTCGTTCCCCGGCGTCCGCGCACTGGACGGGGTGGACCTGAGCCTGCGCAGCGGCGAGGTGCACGTCCTGCTCGGCGAGAACGGCGCGGGCAAGAGCACCCTGATCAAGATGCTCTCCGGCGCCCACCGCCCCGACGCCGGCCGCATCCTCGTCGACGACGGGCCGCACGGCCCGCGCGAGGTGCACATCCGCTCCGCGCGGGACGCCGAGCGCCTCGGCATCGCCACGATCTACCAGGAGTTCAACCTCGTCCCCGGGCTGACCGTCGCCGAGAACCTCTTCCTGGGCCGCCAGCCGCGCACCGCGCTCGGCCTGATCGACCGCAGGGCCCTGCGCGCCCGCGCCGCCGAGCTGCTCGCCCGCGTGGGCCTGGACGTCTCCCCGGACACCCCGGTGGCCGAACTGGGCATCGCCCGGCGCCAGATGGTCGAGATCGCCAAGGCCCTCAGCCTCGACGCCGGTGTCCTGATCATGGACGAGCCGACCGCGGTGCTCACCTCCGAGGAGGTCGTCACCCTCTTCGCGATCGTCCGCGAACTGCGCGACGCCGGTGTCGGCATCCTCTTCATCACCCACCACCTGGAGGAGATCGGCGCGCTCGGCGACCGGGTCACCGTCCTGCGCGACGGCCGCTCGGTCGCCCAGGTGCCCGCCGCCACCGACCAGGACGAGCTGATCCGCCTGATGGTGGGCCGGGACATCGCCGAGCAGTACCCGCGGGTGCGCCCCGACGAGCCGGGCGCGCCCCTGCTGCGGGTCCGCGGTCTGACCCGTCACGGGACGACGGCCGGTCCGGTCTTCGAGGGAATCGACTTCGAGGTGCGGGCCGGAGAGGTGGTGGGTCTGGCCGGACTGGTCGGCGCGGGCCGCACCGAGGTCGTCCGGGCCGTCTTCGGCGTGGACCGCTACGACGCCGGCACGGTCGAGGTCGACGGCGAGCCGCTGGCCGGCGGCGATGTGCGCGCCGCGATGCGCGCCGGCCTCGGCCTCGTACCGGAGGACCGCAAGGGCCAGGGCCTGGTCCTGGACGCGTCCCTCCAGGACAACCTCACCCTCGCCCGGCTCGACCGCGACACCCGCGGCGGGCTGGTGGACCGCGGCGCCCAGCGGCGCGAAGCGGCCGCCGTCGCCGAGCAGTTGAAGGTGCGGATGAGCGATCTGGCGCAGAGCGCCCGTACGCTCTCCGGCGGAAACCAGCAGAAGATCGTCATCGGCAAGTGGCTGCTGGCGGACACCAGGCTGCTGATCCTCGACGAACCCACGCGCGGCATCGACGTCGGCGCCAAGGTCGAGATCTACCAGCTCGTCAACGAACTGACGGCGGCCGGCCGGGCGGTGCTGATGATCTCCAGCGATCTGCCCGAGGTGCTCGGCATGAGCGACCGGGTGCTGGTGATGTCCCAGGGCCGGCTGGTCGGCGAACTGCCGGCCGCGGAGGCCACCCAGGACGCCGTGATGGAGCTCGCGCTGCAGTCCCCGCACGGCACCCCCGACGGCCACCACACCAACCAGAGCGCGATGGAGGGCTCCGATGTCCGCTGAGGTGAAGACGGCAGCCGCCGCCCAGGCGGTGGGACGGGCACCGGCCCGGGGCGGCCCCGGGCCGTGGTTCTCCCGGGCGGTCCTCAAAAACGGCCCGCTCGGCGGCCTGATCGCCCTGGTCGTCGTGATGGCCGCGCTGTCCGGGGACTTCCTCAACGGGCAGAACCTCCTCAACGTCGGCGTCCAGGCGTCGGTCACCGCGATCCTCGCCTTCGGCGTCACCTTCGTGATCGTCTCGGCCGGTATCGACCTGTCGGTCGGGTCGGTCGCGGCGCTCTCCGCCACCGTCGTCGCCTGGGCGGCCACCGCCGGGGGCCTGCCGGTGTGGGCTTCGGTGCTGCTCGGCCTCGCGGTCGGCGCGGCGGCCGGACTGGTCTCCGGCGCGCTGGTCGCCTACGGCCGGCTGCCCGCCTTCATCGCCACGCTGGCGATGCTCTCGGTCGGCCGCGGTCTGGCGCTGGTCATCTCCGGCGGCTCGCCGATCGCCTTCCCCGGCCCGGTCGGCAGGCTCGGCGACACCCTCGGCGGCTGGCTGCCGGTACCCGTCCTCGTCATGATCGTGATGGGGCTGGTCGCCGCCCTGGTCCTGGCCCGTACGTACACCGGACGCGCGATGTTCGCGATCGGCGGCAACGAGGAGGCGGCCCGGCTCTGCGGCATCGACGTCAAGCGCCGCAAGCTCGTCATCTACGCGCTGTCCGGGCTGTTCGCGGCGGTGGCCGGCATCGTGCTCGCGGCCCGGCTCACCTCCGCCCAGCCGCAGGCCGCCGTCGGATACGAACTGGACGCGATCGCCGCCGTGGTGATCGGCGGGGCCAGCCTCTCCGGCGGCTCCGGGAAGGCGTCCGGCACCCTCATCGGCGCGCTGATCCTCGCCGTACTGCGCAACGGCCTCAATCTGCTGAGCGTCTCGGCGTTCTGGCAGCAGGTGGCCACCGGGCTGGTCATCGCCCTGGCGGTGCTGCTGGACACGCTGCGGCGCCGGAGCGCGCGATGACCGCCCGGAGCCGGAGTGCGGCGGGGACGGAACGGACGCGACGGACCGTGCGCCTCAGGAGGGCCGCCGGGCGCGGGGCGGTCGCCCGGGCCAGGGCGCCGCTGGCGGCCGGGCTTGCCGCGACCGTGGCCCTCGGGCTGGCCGGCTGCGACCGCGGTGGCGACACCGACCTGGGCCTCGCGCTGTCGACGATGAACAATCCGTTCTTCGTCGGCATCAAGGAAGGCGCCCAGGCCGAGGCGGACGCCCGGGGGCTGCACATCAACATCACCGACGCGCAGAACGACCCCACCCAGCAGATCAACCAGATGGAGACGTTCACCAGCCAGAACGTCAAGGCAGCGATCATCAACCCGGTCGACTCCGACGCCGCCGTCCCGGCCGTCGGCGTCGCCAACCGGGCGAAGGTACCGGTCATCTCCATCGACCGCGGCGTCAACGGCGGCACGGTCGGCTCGACCATCGCCTCCGACAACGTCGCGGGCGGCCGGCTCGCCGCGAAGACGCTGGCCGAATCGCTCGGCGGCAAGGGGAAGGTGGCCTTCCTGGAGGGCCAGGCCGGCACCTCCGCCGCCCGCGAGCGCGGCCGGGGCTTCGAAGAGGGCATCAGGAAGTACCCCGGCATCCAGGTCGTCGCCCGCCAGCCCGCGGACTTCGACCGCACCAAGGGCATGGACGTGATGTCCAACATGCTGCAGGCGCACCGCGACATCGCCGGGGTGTTCGCCGCCAACGACGAGATGGCGCTCGGCGCGTCCAAGGCCTTGGGCGGGCGGTCCGGCGGGGACGTGAAGGTGGTGGCGTTCGACGGCACCCCGGACGGCGTCGAGGCGGTCCGCGGCGGCACCCTGACCGCCACTGTCGCCCAACAGCCGAAACTCCTCGGCAGGCAGGCCGTGGACTGGGCGCTGAAGGCCGCCCGCGGTGAGAGGCTGCCGGAGTCGGTCAAGGTGCCGGTGGTGCTGGTGACGGCGGAGAACGCCGCGAAGTTCGACGGCGGATGAGACGGCGGATGAGACGGCGGACGGGCCGGCGAGCGGGACGGCGGGCGAGACAACGGATGACAACAATCGGCAGAGCGGCGCACGGCTATCGAAGCGCGCCGCTGAGACATGGGAGAACGGCGCATGTATGACGTCCTGGTGGTCGGCTCGGCCAACGCGGATCTGACGGTACGGGTCGAGCGGCGGCCCGGCGCGGGAGAGACCGTGCTCGGCACGGACCTGGTCGAATCGGCCGGCGGCAAGGGCGCCAACCAGGCGGCCGCCGCGGCCCGGATCGGCGGCCGCACCGCACTGCTGGCGCGGGTCGGCGGCGACGCGTACGGCGAACTGCTGCTGCACGCCCAGCGCGGGGCCGGCACCGACGTCACACCGGTCATCGTGGACGAGGCGGCCCGCACCGGCACCGCGATGATCATCGTCGACCCGGACGGCGACAACAGCATCGTGGTCTCGCCCGGCGCCAACGCCGCCCTCACCCCGCAGGACGTGGCCGCGGCGAAGGAGGTCATCGCCGCCTCCTCGGTGGTCTCCCTCCAGCTGGAGATCCCCATGGAGTCGGTACGGGCCGCCGCCGAGGCCGCCGCGCAGGCCGGCACCCGGGTCGTGCTCAACCCCTCCCCGGCCCCCGAGGCGGCCCTCGCGACCGAACTCCTCGCGGTGGCCGACCCGTTGGTGGTCAACGAGCACGAGGCCCGCCAGCTCTCCGGCCGCGCCGACGGCACCCCCGCCGAGTGGGCGCAGGCGCTGCTCGACCAGGGCGCCCGCTCGGTCGTGGTCACCCTCGGCGGGGACGGCGCGCTGGTCCTGGACGCCGCCGGAGCCAGCGAGGTCGCCGGCGTCCGGGTCAAGGCCGTGGACACCACCGGCGCCGGCGACGCCTTCACCGGCGCCCTCGCCACCCGCCTGGCACGCGGCGACTCGCTCCCGGAGGCCGCCCGCTTCGCCGTACGCGTCGGCGCCGCGGCCGTCACCAAGCCGGGCGCCCAGCCGTCCTATCCGACCCGGGCCGAGCTGGAGCTGCTGGCGCCGGAGGCTCCGCAGGGCTGAGGCCCCTCGGCCGGTCCGGCGCCGCCCGGGTGCCGGAGCGCCGGCGTCGTACGGGTCTGGGCCGCCGGTGCCGTACCGCTGCGGGACGCCGTACGGGTGCCGGGTCGCCTGCGCCGTACGGACGCGGGGTCGCCTGCGCCGTACGGTTGCCCGGCTGTCGGCGCCGCACGGCTGGGGGACCGTCAGCCGGCCGGTGGTGTCACCACCCCTCCACCGGGCCGTACAGCGCATGGTCCGCGCCGGTCGCCAGTGCCCAGTAGCGGTCGCCGTAGGACCAGTGCCACCACTCGGTGGGGTAGTTGACCAGACCGGCCGCCCGCAGGGCGGAGGCCAGTATGCGGCGGTGGGTGCGGACCGCCGGCGTCAGATCCGGGGCGCTCGTGTAGCACGCGCCGTCGCTCTCCTCCGGCGAGGCGTTCATGGGTGTGCCCATGTCGACGCCTTGGCCGTCCGCCGTGACCAGGGTGAGGTCCACCGCGCCGCCCGCGCTGTGCGGCGCGATGTCGGGCGGCGACACATAGCGGCTGGCGGCCCGGTGGAGGCGCTCGGCATCCCAGCCGGGCCGGGCGGCGCGCAGCTCCTCCACGTACTCCTCGAAGTAGCGGCGCTGCAGCTCCGGCGGGCGGTAGCCCTCGACGAACTGCAGCCGCAGCCCGTCCGGCAGCGACTCCTGCGCCGCCAGCAGCCGCCGCAGCACCCCCTGCCGCAGCTGGGCGAACGCGCCCCGCTCGTCGAGCCGGTCCGCGCCGGCCAGCAGCGCGGGCGCCGCGGTGCGGACGTCCATCAGCGGCTCACCGCACTCCTCGACCCCGATCGCCGCCACCTCCGGGTCCGCCATCAGCGTGATCCGGTCGCGGACATCGGTCAGCACCAGCTCGAAGCCCTCGCCCGGCGCCAGGTCCGTCCCGGCGCCGGCCGCCGCCACCTGCTCGCCCGTGGGCAGCCAGGCGCCGCTGCGGCCGCAGGCCGGGCGGTCGGGGCGGTCGACGCCGGTGGCGGTGCCGGTGCCGTTGGCGAGGAGGATGTGCAGCCCGTGCTTCCGCGCCATCGCCGCGTACCGCGCCATCCGCTGCGGGTCGTCGTGGAAGGAACTGGCGAGGTACACCCGGCAGCCGTCCGCCGCGGCCCGCTCGGGCACCTCGGGGAAGTCGTTGTCGTAGCAGGTGGCGAGCGCGAAGCGGATCCCGCCCAGGGTGAAGCGGCCCTCGGCCGTGCCCGGCGCGAAGAGGTCGTTCTCGGCCCCGGACAGATGCCGCTTGTCGTAGCGGGTGAGCAGCGCGCCGTCCGGCCCGTAGACGAAGGTGCTCAGGAACGGGCGGCGGCCGTCCCCCGCCGCACGCCCCGGGGCATTGACGACCGCGGCGGTGCCGGTCGCCCGGCAGGCCTCCCTGACGGGTGCCAGCCGGGGATCGTCGGGGGCGACCGTCATCTTCTCCGGGTCGGCCGCTATCGCCTCCAGGTCGTAGCGTGACAGCGCGAGTTCGGCGAAGACCACCAGATCCGCGTTGCGTCCCGCGGCCTCGGTGACGAGCGCGGCCATCCGCGCGGCGTTGGCGTCGATGTCGCGTGGTACGGGGGTGAACTGTGCGGCAGCAAGGATCATGGCTCCATGATGCCGCCGCAGTTCACGGCGCGTGACGGCCTGTGGATAACCTCTCCGGGCCGCCGCCGCGCTACCCGCCGGAGGCCTCCTTCGAAGCCGCCACCGCCACGACCGCCCGTACCTGCCCGATGATCGCGACCCGGTTGTGCACGAAGACCGGGTCGGTGACCTGACCGCCGGCCGGATCGGTGTTGCCGGGACCGAACTGGAGCACCGGAGTGTGCAGATGGCCGCCCGGGAGCGCCGGCCGCCGCACCGCGTCCCGCAGGAGCGTCGCCCGGTAGGCGATCTCGTTGGACAGATAGTCCCCGCCGCCACCGGCGCGGGCCGTGGACCCCGGCGTCGGGCCGCTCGGCCGCTCGACCGGCTCGGTGCCGCCCGCCGGGATCTCGGTGACGGCCGTGTGGTCGACCACCGGATACGGCCCGGTGTCGGCCGCGGTGATCCGCGCGTAGGGCAGGCTGGTGGTCGTCCACTGCGGCTGCGGCGTCACGGTCGGCACCCCCGCCGGAATCGGCACGGTCTGCGTACGGGACTCCCGCACATTGTCCGGATAGCCGCCCCGCCAGGCCCCGTTGGTCCGCTCGACGTCGAACCTCCCCGGGCGTCCCTGGCTGATCGTCGTGAACAGATCCACCTGCCGCGGCCCGCGCCGGAAGTGCGGCAGCAGGGTGCGCTCCACCGTGCCGGCCGCGAAGTCGGCCCACCGTACGGGGAAGACGGCAGCCTCGATCCGGGCCGTCCGACCCGACGCGGTGCGCACCGTCGTCCCGTCCAGTGCGAGTGCCGCCGCCCCCGACGGATTGCTCCGCCGTGGATCGCCGTCCAGCTGGAACGGGTCGAACCCGGTCACCACGATCCGCAGCACCTGCTTCCCGGCGGGCAGTTCGATGCCGTCCTGCCCGCGCGTGCCGCGCTCCAGCGAATCGAGCAGCGCGGCACGCCGGGCAGGGGACAGTGCGAAGTCCGGCCGCCACTGCCGCAGTTCCTTCGTCATGCCCAGCCGCGCCCAGTACAACGGCCGGTCGTCGTCCCGGCTCAGATCGCCGCCCTCGGGCCCGCGCCCCTGCGCCCGGTCCACCGCCCGCCGCCACAGCGCCCGTCCCGCGTCCGCGACATAGCGCCTGGCCTGCGGGTAGCCCTCCAGGCGGGTCAGCCCGCGCCCGAACTCCCGCGCCTGGTCGTCGAATGCGCTGCGCCGCAGGATCTCCTGCGGCGCGGCCTGCGTCAGCCGGGCCTCCTCCACCGTGACCTGCTCGACCGCGGTCCGTGCCGCGGTGGTCCCGCTCGCGCCGGCCGCTTGGGCCGGAGCCGTCAGGGACAGCGGGACGGTGGCGAGCAGTGCGATGCCGAGTGCGACCGGCCTGGTGCGTATGCGTCTCATGGGGCGAGTAAAACGGGGCGCGCGGTGCGGCGGTAGAGGGCGCGGGATGGCTTGATACGGCCCGCCGTTAGGGTTTCTGGTCCGGTCCGCCCATGCGTCCGGCACGTCAGAGCAATCCAGGGGGAGTCTCCGTGGCCACACCGCCACCGCCGCACGGCCCTTACCCGTATGCGCAGCCGTATGGCCAACAGTCCACGGGACCCTACGCCCAGCAGCCCACGGGGCCCTACGTCCAGCAGTCGCACCCCGTGCCCTACGCCACCGCCCCCGGTTGCGAGTTCTGCGGTGCCCAGCCCGCCGTCCGGGCCACCGTGCGCGGGCATCAGGGCATCCTCTTCCTGATGCGGTTCCTCAGCCGGAGCGCGGTGTTCTGCCGTTCCTGCGGGCTGGCCACCTACCGCGAGATGTCCGCGAAGACCCTGTGGCAGGGCTGGTGGAGCCCGCTGTCGGTGGTCATCACCCCGATCACCCTGCTGGTGAACCTCGGTCCACGGGCCCGCTTCCGCAAACTGGCCGCCCCGGCAGGCGGCTTCGGGCCCTCCCTCGATCCGGGCAGGTCGCTGCTGCGCCGCCCCGAGGCGCTGCTGTTCCTGGTGCCGATGGCGCTCGTGGCGCTGGCGATCCCCACCCTGTTCGTGCTCGGCGCGTTCGTCGAGGGGGCAGGGATCGGAAGGACCCCGACCCTCGCCGTCGGCGACTGCGTCCGCAACGAAGGCGACTGGCACGACCAGGACCTCGAAGTCGTGGCATGCGGATCGGCCGATGCCCAGTACCTGGTGACCCGCAGGCTCGACGCACCCAAGGACACCTGCGCGGACGGCGAGCTGCTCGCGGACCTCGAATACAGCCCGGACAAGATGACCGTCTCCTGCCTCGCGCCGGTCCGTTAGGGGGCTCTCCTTCCGATCTGGTTCAGGGTTCAGCCCGGTTCGGCCTGGCCGGGCCTCTCGGCCGGCCCGTCGTTCCCGCTCCCGTCCCCGCCCCCGCTCCCGAGCAGCGCCAGGAAGTCCCGGAACGACGCGGGCATGTCCACGTCGTCCGGGTCCAGCAGCCACTGCAGCTGCAGCCCGTCCATCACCGCGACCAGCAGCGGCGCCGCCCGCTGCGGGGTCAGGCCACCGGGCAGCCTCTCGCCGTACTCGGCCCGCAGCACCTCGGCCATCGCCGCGCGTACGCAGCGGAATCGGGACTCGAAGAAGTCGCGGGCGGGGTGGTCCTCGGTGACGCTGTCGGCGGACAGCACGGTGTAGGTCTGCACGATGCCGGGTCGGGTGGCGTTGTAGTCGACCAGCTGGGCGAGGGTGCCGGTGCGCCGGGCCCCGGACACCGCGGCCGCCGAGGCCAGGTCCCAGCGGTCGCGCGCCTCCAGCACGCCGACCAGCAGCAGCTCCTTCGTGGGGAAGTGGTGCAGCAGGCCCTGCTGGGTCAGCCCGGCGCGCTCGGCGACGGCGGCGAGCGAGGTACGGCGGTAGCCGCGCTCGGCGATCAGCGCCATGGCGGCCTGCAGGATCGCCTCCCGGCGCTCCGCGCGCTGCGCCTCCCGCCCGCCGCCGGCCCGCCGCGGGGCCGGCCGGCCGGCGCGGGGCGCCTGCTGCTCTCGTGCACTCACCGGCCGAGCGTAACCCCGGAGTGGAGGTCCCGTACGGATGGATAACGGAAAGGTAACGACGCTTACCGTTCGGCAGGTGGGAGGGAAAGAATCCGGACAGGGAGGCCGTAGATCCACTCAGGGAGCACCGGAGAGCCGCATGACCGACGACCAGCCCCTCGACCCCGCCCGCGACGACGACCGGCGTCCGATCCGCGACCGGGCTCCGGACAGCGACCGGACCCAGGACAACGACCGGGCTCGGGACGGCGACCAGCCCTCGGACGGCGACCGGGCCCCGGACGACGATGGCGCCGGCGCTCATGCCGCGGCCGTCGAGCGGGCGCTCGCCGGACTCGACCTCGACACCAAGACCCGGCTGCTGTCCGGCCAGGACATGTGGACGCTGCCGGCCGTGCCCGGGATCGGGCTGCGCTCGCTGGTGATGTCGGACGGCCCGATCGGGGTGCGGGGCTCGCAGTGGAGCGCCGAGGACCCCTCCATCGCGCTGCCCGGCCCCACGGCGCTGGCCGCCACCTGGGACCCCGGGCTGGCCCGCCGGGCCGGTCACCTCCTCGCCCAGGAAGCCCGCCGCAAGGGTGTGCACGTCCTGCTGGCCCCGACCGTCAATCTGCACCGCTCACCGCTGGGCGGCCGCCACTTCGAGTGCTATTCGGAGGACCCGCTGCTCACCGGCGCGATCGGCGCCGGATATGTCCGCGGTGTGCAGGAGGGCGGCGTCGGTACGACGGTCAAGCACTTCGTCGGCAACGACGCCGAGACCGAACGGCTCACCGTCGACAACCGCATCGCTCCCCGGCCGCTGCGCGAGCTGTATCTGGCGCCCTTCGAGCACATCGTCAAAGAAGCCCGCCCCTGGGGCATCATGACCGCCTACAACCAGGTCAACGGCGCGACGATGACCGAGCACCGCTCGCTCGTCCACCATGTGCTGCGCGGCGAATGGGGCTTCGACGGCGTCAACGTCTCCGACTGGACGGCGGCCCGCGACACCGTGCGCGCACTGCGCGGCGGGCTGGACGTGGCGATGCCGGGCCCCCGTACCGTCTTCGGCGTCCCGCTCGCCGAGGCCGTGCGCGCAGGGCAGGTCGCGGAGTCGGACGTCGACGACGCGGTGCGCAGGGTGCTGCTGCTCGCCGCGCGCACGGGGTGTCTCGACGGGGTGCCGGCCGCCGTCGACCCGACCGGTGTCCCGCGGGGGATCGACGGCCGGGCGGTGGCCCGCGAGGTCGCCCGGCGCGGCTTCGTCCTGCTGCGCAACGAACCCGTCGCCGGCGCGCGGCGGGCGCTGCCGATCGACCCCGCGGCGGTCCGGAGCATCGCCGTCATCGGCGCCGGCGCGCGCGAGGCGCGGGTGCTCGGCGGCGGCTCGGCGACGGTCTTTCCCGAGACCGTCGTCTCCCCGCTGGAGGGACTGCGCGCCGCGCTGCCCGACCACGTCGAGGTCGCCTTCGCGGCCGGCGCGGAGCCGCGCACCCGCCTCCCGCACGCCCGCGACGGTTTCACCCTGCGCGCCCGCTACCTCGCCGCGGACGGCCGACTGCTGGCCGAGACCGCGCAGTTCGACGGCCGGGTGCGCGCCACGGGCAGCTTCCCGGCGGGTGTCACCCGGCAGAACCTCGACGCCGTCGAACTGACCGGGAGCTTCACCCCGCGGCTCACCGGCGGCCACACCTTCGCCGTCGCCGGCAGCGGCGAGCTGCGGCTGACCGTCGGCGGCTCGGTCCTCTTCGACGACCGCTGCGCGCCGGAGGGCAACGACCCCTTCGAGACCCTCATGCACCCCGTCGAGCAGCGGGTGACGACGGAGCTGACGGCGGGGGAGCGGGTCGAGGTCACCCTGCGCTTCGTCCCGCTGCGGCTCGGCCTGGGCGAGGGCGTCGACGCGCTGTACTTCTCCCTCGGCCACAGCGAGCCGCAGGGTGACCCCGGCGCCGAGATCGAGGAGGCGGTCCGCGTCGCGGCGGCCGCCGATGTCGCGGTCGTGGTCGTCGCCACCACCGAGGAGGTCGAGTCCGAGGGCTTCGACCGCGGCGACCTGCGGCTGCCCGGTCGTCAGGGCGAGCTGGTCACCCGGGTCGCCGCCGTCAACCCGCACACCGTCGTGGTCGTCAATGCCGGCTCGCCGGTGGAGCTGCCGTGGCGCGCGGAGGTGCCCGCGGTGCTGCTGAGTTGGTTCCCCGGCCAGGAGGCCGGTGCCGCGCTGGCGGACGTCCTGCTCGGCGCGCACGAGCCGGGCGGGCGGCTGCCCACCACCTGGCCGGCCCGGCTCGACGACGCCCCGGTCACCACCGTCACCCCGACCGAAGGCCGACTCGACTACTCCGAGGGCGTCTTCATCGGCTACCGCGCCTGGCAGCGGTCCGCGGTGGCTCCCGCTTACCCCTTCGGCCACGGTCTGGGCTACACCGACTGGGAGTACGAGTCGCTGGACACCACGCCGGACTCGGTGCGGGTCCGGGTCCGCAACGCGGGCGACCGGCCCGGCCGCGAGGTCGTCCAGATCTATCTGGCGCCGCCCGCGGACACCGCCCCGGATGCACCGGAGCGCCCGGCCCGCTGGCTGGCGGGTTTCGCCGTCGTCGAGGCCGCTCCCGGCGAGAGCGCCGAGGCCGAGATCCCGCTGCCGGACCGCGCCTTCGCGGTCTGGGAGGAGAAGGACCGCGGCTGGCGCAGGGTCGAGGGCGTCTACACCGTCGAGGCGGCGCACAGTGTCGCCGACCGCAGGCTGACCGCGGAGGTCACCGTGGGCTGACGCGGGCGTGTCCGGGGGGGCTTCCCGCCAGGGGCGCCCCCGGAACCCGGTCATGAGACCGCCGCCTTCATCGCCCCGGTCATGACATCCTCACCGATACGTTCCCGCCGCTCGTCCGCGCCGTCACCTTGTGCCCGGACTTCGGGTCCGTCGGCACGGAGACCTTGCTGGTGCCGCCGCTGGTCGAGGCGTCCACCGCGTAGGTGCCCTTCGGGAGACGGATGGTCACATCGCCTCCGCTGGTCCGCCCCGAGACCTCGTCGGGCGCCGAGTCCAGCGCGACGTCCACATCGCCGCCGCTGGTCTTCACCTTCGTCGAACGGGAGGTGGAGTCCGTGACGGTGATGTCGCCGCCGCTGGTCTCCGCGGTGATCCGGCCGGCCGCCCCCCGGATGGTGATGTCGCCGCCGCTGGTGTGCAGATCTATCGAGGCGTCACGCGGCAGCAGCACCCGGTAGTCCACCTCGCACTTGCGCCCCATGCCGCAGTCCCCGGCCTTCAGCGTCAGCCGGCCGTCCTTGACTCCGTGCTCGGGCGTCGGCTTGTGGTCGTTGTAGCGGTACTTCTCGCGCACCTTGACCGACTCTCCGGCGGCGACCGGCACCACCTCGATGTCCCCGCCGTGCGTGGTCGCCGACAGCGCGGTGACCTTGCCGTCCACCGAGTACGTGCGCTCCGCCTCCTTCGTCGGGCCGAAACCCGACAGCGAGCAGCCGGTCACCAGCGCGGTCAACGCCGCACAGGACAGGACGAGATGAGGGGCGCGGAGGCGGGCCATGGTGACGAGTTCTCCCGGGTCAGGCGACGGTCGGAGCGATCGGAACCGATCACAGCCCATCTTCGGCCTTCGCCGCCCCGCGGTCGTCGCCGTACGGTATGACCTTGCCGTCACCGCACGGTATGACACTCCCCTAGGGGACCCCCGCCCTCAGGCGGCCCCCGCGCCGGCCCGGCGTGGCCGGACCGAGAATCCGTACACGGTCTCCGAGCGGTAGCCCGTGCCGGGGCGCAGGACCGTGCTGGGGAAATCCGCGCGGTTGGGGGAGTCCGGGAAGTGCTGGGTCTCCAGGGCGAGACCGGCCGCCGGGCCGTAGGGGACCCCTGAGGTGCCGATCAGGGTGCCGTCGAGGTGGCCGGCGGTGTAGAGCTGCAGGCCGGGCTCGGTGGTGGCCACCTCCAGTGCGCGGCCGGAGCGCGGATCGTACAGCTCGGCGACCCCGCGCGGCTGCTCGCTCACCCCGCCGTCGAGCGCGAAGTTGTGGTCGTAGGCGCCGTCCACCGTCCGTGCCGCCCGGAAGTCGAAGCGGGTGCCGGCGACCTCGGCGGGCGCGCCCGGCAGCGGAATGCCGGTGCCGTCGACGGGCGTGTACCGCGACGCCGCCAGCCGCAGCTCGTGCCCGGTGGCGCTGCCGCTGCCGTCGCCGCCCAGGTTGAGATAGGTGTGGTTGGTGAGGCTGACGACCGTCGGAGCGTCGGTCTCCGCCCGGTAGGCGATCCGCAGCGCCGCGCCGTCCGGTCCCGCGGAGAGGGTGTACGTCACGCGCACGTCCAGGGTGCCGGGGAACCCCTCCTCACCGTCCGGGCTCACCCGGTGCAGCTCCACGCCGCCCTCGACCTCCCGGGCGTCCCACACCACCCGGGAGAAGTTCCCCGGCCCGCCGTGCAGGCTGTTGCGCCCGTCGTTCGCCGTCAGCGGGTACGTCCTGCCGTCGAGCGCGAACCGCGCCCCGGCGATGCGGTTGGCGTACCGCCCGACCAGCGCGCCGAAGTACGACCCACCGTGCGCGAGGTACGAATCGAGATCGGCGAAGCCGAGCGCCAGCTGCGCCGTCGTCCCGTCCCGGTCCGGGGCCTCGACGCTCTGGACGATCCCGCCGTACGTCAGCACGCCCACCCGCAGTGCGCCCGCCCCGGAGCCGGTCTGAAGGGTCCAGCGGTCGACGCGGGTGCCGTCGCCCAGCGTGCCGAAGAGTTCCCTGCCGACCTGCGTGTTCATGGCCGCGAGCCTATGCCCGGCGGCCGTCCGGCGCCCTCTGGGGACCGCACGTGGCTACCGCGACGTGTCCGGGGCGTGCCCGCCCGGGCTACGACTGCCTGCGGGTGATCGCCCGGAACGCCAGCTCCGCGAGTTCCCGCTGGCCGCGGGCGCCCGGATGGAACCAGTCCCAGGTGCTCAACTGCCGGTCGGTGAAGCGGTAGTCGAAGACCGAGCCGTCGAACCGGCACAGCGGATCCTTGCCGCACACCTCCGCCAGCGCCGAGTTGTACGCGACCACCCGCGCCCGGACCTTCGCCCGCCGGTCCTGCGCCGACTTCGTCAGATCGTCCGGGTCGCGCAGCATCGACCCGCAGATCCCCAGCTTCCACACTTCCTTGCCGAGCGGGTTCTTACGGCCCTCGGACCACAGCCGCAGCAGATCCGGCACCGCCGCGACGTACACCTGGGTGCGCGGCAGGGCGCGCCGCAGGGACGCCAGGGACCGCGTGAAGTCGGCCCGGAAGGCCGCCTCCGGGGTCATCGCGCCCACGCTGCGACGGCAGGCGTCGTTCGCGCCGATCAGGACCGTGACCAGTTCGGGCTTGCGTGGAACGGCCGCGGCGACCTGGTCGGGCAGGTCGCTCATCAGCGCGCCGGTCTTCGCGAAGTTCCAGCTGTGGGTGGCGGGGCGGGCGACCAGCCGCCGGGCCAGGCTGTCGACCTTGGGGTCGGTGCCGGTGGCCCAGGAGACCTCGGGGCAGTCGGAGAGCACCGTGCAGGCGTCGAAGCCGACGGTGATCGAGTCGCCGAGCGCCGCCAGCGAGGCGGGGTCGGTCCGCCAGGTGGGCGCCTTCTTGGCCCGCTGGTTGCCCGATGCGCCGGAGTGCGAGGTGGAGCCGCCGCCGGCACTACAGGCGGCCAGGGTGATCAACAGGGTGGCAGCGGCGGCTACGGTGCGTGAGATTCTCAGGCCCGGGCGGCTGCGCCGGGGGCGAAAGGGCCGATCGATCTGCGTCATCCCCTGTCCCCTCCGGCGTGCGAGTGATATCTCTTCGGGTACCGACGGTACGTCACCCTTTCGCCTGGCACTGCGCGGTAGCTTTGCCCCGTGCCTGCCGGGCGGTGACCCAAAGTGGCAAGTGCAGTCGGCACAGACAAATTACATCACGTCATTTCCTGTCCCTTTTGCGGCAAATTCAGTCCAATGGTGTTTACTGTAGGTCACCTCGCATGCTGGTGCCGAAGTGATCACTGGGGCAGAATGGCAACTGTCCCGGCCGCAACCGGAACGGGCACGAGGCCGCTGGGGAAGGCGAACCTCGAACCGCACTGGAGGTCCCGGTGACGACACGTGGAGTTCTGTACGTCCACTCCGCTCCGCGCGCGCTGTGCCCGCACGTCGAATGGGCAGTGGCGGGCGTCCTCGGTGTGCGCGTCAACCTCGACTGGATCCGCCAGCCGGCGTCCCCGGGCACGTGGAGAGCCGAGTTCTCCTGGCAGGGCGAGGTCGGTACGGCCTCCAAACTGGCCTCCGCGCTGCGCGGCTGGCATCTGTTGCGCTTCGAGGTGACCGCGGAACCCTGCTCCACCGCCGAGGGGGAGCGCTACAGCTCCACTCCCGACCTGGGCATCTTCCACGCCGTCACGGGCATCCACGGCGACATCCTGATCCCCGAGGACCGGCTGCGCGCCGCGGTCGCCCGCTCCGCGCGCGGTGAGACCGAACTGGCCGCCGAGGTGGCCAAACTCCTCGGCAAACCCTGGGACGACGAGCTGGAGCCGTTCCGGTACGCCGGCGAGGGCGCCCCGGTGCGCTGGCTGCACCAGGTCGTATGAGGTAGTGCGGCGCCGGTGCGCCGGCTGCCCCAGGGCCGTATGAGGAACGCGGCGCCCGTCCGCCGCCTCCACCACGTCGTCTGACGCCCGCTCGGCACCGCCCCGACACGCCGCGGCCGCGGGCACCGGCGCGGCCGCACGACCCCCTTGCCTTGGAGTTCGCTCCAGCGTCTAGCGTGCCGCCATGACCGACAGCAACTCTCCCGACACCCCCTCAGTGGCCGTGCTCGGCACCGCAATCATGGGCGCGGCGATGGCCCGCAACCTCGCCAGGGCCGGACTGGACGTCCGCGCCTGGAACCGCACCCGCGCCAAGGCCGAGCCGCTGGCCGCCGACGGGGTCCGGATCGCGGACACCGCCGCCGACGCGGTGGACGGCGCCGAGGTGGTCGTGACCATGCTGCGCGACGGGGACGCCGTCCTCGACGCGCTGCGGCAGGCGGCACCGGCGCTCGGGGCCGGTGCGGTGTGGCTTCAGACGAGCACGGTGGGCGTCCAAGGGGTCGCCCCGCTCGCCCGGTTCGCCGACGAGCACCGGCTGCGCTTCGTGGACTGCCCGGTCCTGGGCACCAAGGCGCCGGCGGAGAAAGGCGAGTTGACGATCCTGGCGGCCGGCCCGCAGGACGTACGCGAGCGCGCCGGGCAGGTCTTCGACATCGTCGGGAGCGCCACCCACTGGATCGGCGAGGACGCCGCGAGCGGCGCCGCCAGCCGCCTCAAGCTCGTCGTCAACAGCTGGGTGCTGACCCTCATCAACGGCACGGGGGAGGCCCTCGCCCTCGCCGAGGGGCTCGGGGCCGACCCGCGCGACTTCCTCGCCGTGGTCGCCGGCGGGGCGCTCGATGTGCCGTATCTGCGGCTGAAATCCGAGCTGATCCTGTCCGGGAACTACCCTGCGAGCTTCACGGTGTCCGCGGCCCGCAAGGATGCCCGGCTCATCACCGGGGCGGCCCGGGACGCCGGGGTACGGATGGATCTGGCGGCGGCGGCCGCCGAGCGCTTTCGCCGGGCCGAGGAGCAGGGCCACGGCGACGAGGACGCCGCGGCCGCGTACTTCGCGAGCTTCAAAGGCCGGGACCTGCTCCATGGGCCGGGGCAGGACCGGCCCTGAGGACACGCCAAGGGCCCGCCCGGTGCGGTTCACCGGGCGGGCCCTTGGCGCAGGTGCGAAGTGTCGTCCGCGCGTCAGACCGTGCGGAAGGCGAGCACGACGTTGTGGCCGCCGAAGCCGAACGAGTCGTTCAGGGCCGCGATCCGGCCCTCGGCGGGCAGCTTGCGGGCCTCGCCGCGGACGACGTCCGCGTCGGCCTCCGGGTCGAGCTCCTCGACGTTGATCGTCGGCGGAGCCGTCCGGTGGTACAGCGCCAGGATCGAGGCGACCGTCTCGATACCGCCCGCACCGCCCAGGAGGTGACCGGTCATCGACTTCGTGGCGGAGACCGCCATGTGGTCGGTGTCGTCGCCGAAGACCTTGCGCAGCGCCTTCAGTTCGGCCAGGTCGCCCTGCGGCGTGGAGGTGGCATGCGCGTTGACGTGCATGATCTCCGCCGGGTCGAGGTCGGTGTTGTCGAGGAGGTTCTGCAGCGCGTGCGCGATGCCGTTGCCGGACGGCTCGGGCTGCACGATGTCGTGGCTGTCGGCGGAGATGCCCTGGCCGACCGCCTCGGCGTAGACCTTGGCGCCGCGCTTGGCGGCGTGCTCGGCGGACTCCAGGACGATGACGCCGGCGCCCTCACCCATGACGAAGCCGTTGCGCCCGGTGTCGAAGGGACGCGAGGCGCCCTGCGGGTCGTCGTTCGACTTCGACATCGCCATCATGTTGCCGAACGCGGCGATCGGCAGCGGGTGGATGGCCGCCTCCGTACCGCCGGCGACGACGATGTCGGCACGGCCCGTACGGATCATCTCGATGGCGTAGCCGATCGCCTCGGAGCCGGACGCACAGGCGCTGACCGGGGTGTGCACACCCGCGCGGGCGTTCACGTCCAGGCCGACGTTGGCGGACGGGCCGTTGGGCATCAGCATCGGCACCGTGTGCGGGGAGACGCGGCGTACGCCCTTCTCCTTGAGCACGTCGTACTGGCCGAGCAGGGTGGTCACACCGCCGATGCCGGAGGCGATGACGGTGCCGAGCCGGTCGGGGTTGACCGAGCCCGCCTCGCCGGCCGCCGGGTCGGGCTCACCGGCCTTGGCGGTGAAACCGGCGTCGGCCCAGGCCTCGCGGGCGGCGATCAGGGCGAACTGCGCCGAGCGGTCCAGCTTGCGGGCCTGCGCCCGGGGGAGGACCTCCGACGGGTCGACGGCCGCCTGCGCGGCGATGCGGACGGGCATGTCGGCGGCCCAGTCCTGGTCGAGGGTGCTGACACCGGAGCGTCCGGCGAGCAGTGCCTCCCAAGTCGAAGCGCTGTCGCCACCCAGCGGTGTGGTTGCGCCGATACCGGTGACGACCACGGTGCGATTGGTCGCGTTCACGGGAATTCTTACTCCACGGGTAGAGGGGTCTGAATCGACGGCGCCACCGCCAGGTGGCGACATGCGCGGGAGCTGGATCAGCTCTGGTGCTTGAGGATGTAGTCGGTCGCGTCGCCGACCGTCTTGAGGTTCTTGACGTCGTCGTCGGGGATCTTCACGTCGAAGCGCTCTTCGGCGGCGACGACCACCTCGACCATGGACAGCGAGTCGACGTCCAGGTCGTCGGTGAAGGACTTGTCCACCTGGACGTCCTCGGTCGGGATGCCGGCGATCTCGTTCACGATCTCGGCGAGACCCTTGACGATCTCTTCCTGAGTGGCGGCCATGATGGCGCTCCTTCGGTCATTTTAAGGGGAAACTGCGTTACTTGTGGTGAAGGTCCGTGCGGCGGCCGACACGTCCGAGGACATGCGGTGCTGCGCAGATCTTGCCTAGGGGAGGGTAACGACCGTCGCGGCGTAGACGAGACCCGCCCCGAAGCCGATGACCAGCGCGGTGTCGCCGCTCTTGGCCTGCCCGGTCGCCAACAGCCGCTCCATGGCGAGCGGAATGGAGGCTGCCGAGGTGTTGCCGGTGGTCTCCACGTCGCGGGCGACCGTCACGCTCTCCGGCAGCTTCAGAGTCTTCACCATCGAGTCGATGATCCGCATGTTGGCCTGGTGCGGGATGAAGACGTCCAGGTCGTCCGGGCTGACTCCGGCCGCGTCCAGCGCCTGCTGGGCGATCTTCGCCATCTCGAACACCGCCCACCGGAAGACCGCTTGGCCCTCCTGGGTGATGGCGGGGTACCGGATCTCCTCCAGGGCGGGGCGCGCTTCGGGCCCGTCGCCCCCGGGGAGCGGGGTGGAGCGGTAGACGTCCCAGCCGAGGGTCTGCTTGATGGTCTCGGACTTGTCGCCCTCCGAACCCCAGACCGTCGGGCCGATCGCCGGCTCCTTGGCCGGGCCGACGATCACCGCGCCGGCGCCGTCGCCGAAGAGGAAGGCCGTCGCGCGGTCCTCCAGGTCGGTCAGGTCCGACAGCCGCTCGACGCCGATGACCAGGACGTGCTCCGCGCTGCCCTCGGTCACCAGGCCCTTGGCCAGGGTCAGTGCGTAACCGAAGCCCGCGCAGCCCGCCGAGATGTCGAAGGCGGCCGGCTTGCCGGCGCCGATGCGGTGCGCGATCTCGGTCGCGATGGCCGGGGTCTGCTTGAAGTGCGAGACGGTGGAGACGATCACGGCGCCGATCTGCTCGGGCGTGATGCCCGCGTCGGCGATCGCCTTGCCGGACGCCTCGATCGACATGGTCGCGACGGTCTCGTCGGGGCCCGCCCAGTGGCGGGTGGCGATGCCGGACCGCGAACGGATCCACTCGTCGGACGAGTCGATGTGCTTGAGGATCTCCTCGTTCGGCACGACACGGGTCGGGCGGTAGCCGCCGACACCCATGATCCGCGCGTACGGGACGCCCTGCGAGGGCTTGATCTTCGAGGTCATGCGCTTCGGACTCCTATTCGGCCGGTGCAGAGCCTGCTGCGGAGACGACCGGTCCCGCTTCGGCGATCAGTGTGCGGGCCGCGTCGAGGTCGTCGGGCGTCTTGAGGGCGAGGGTCCGCACTCCGGGCAGCGCACGCTTGGCCAGACCGGTGAGCGTACCGCCGGGGGCGGCCTCGATGAGCGCGGTGACGCCGAGCTCCTTGAAGGTCTCCATGCACAGGTCCCAGCGCACGGGGTTGGCCACCTGGCCGACCAGGCGCTGCACCAGCTCCTGACCGGAGGAGACCAGCTGCCCGTCCTTGTTGGAGACGTAACGCGTGTGCGGATCGACGACCGACAGCTTTGAGGTCGCCGATTCCAGGGCCGAGACGGCAGGTGCCATGTGGTGAGTATGGAACGCGCCGGCGACCTTCAGCGGTACGACCCGGCGAGTGCCCTCCGGCTTGTTCTCGACCAGCGCGGCGATCTGCTCGGCGGTGCCCGCGGCGACGATCTGGCCGGCGCCGTTCACGTTCGCCGGGGTCAGGCCCAGCTGCTCCAGGTGCGGGATGACGACGGCCTCGTCGCCGCCCAGCAGGGCGGCCATGCCGGTCTCGGTGACGGCGGCGGCCTCGGCCATCGCCTGGCCGCGCCGGCGCACCAGCACCATCGCGGCCTCGTCGGAGACCGTGCCGGTCAGCGCGGCGGCGGCGAGCTCACCGACGCTGTGGCCGGCCGCCGCGCCGACCTGCGCGGCGAAGTCGTCGGCCGTCGCGAACAGCTGGCGGGCGGAGATCAGGGCGGAGGCCACCAGCAGCGGCTGCGCCACCGCGGTGTCGCGGATCTCCTCCTCGCCGGCCTTCGTTCCGTAGTGGACCAGGTCCAGGTCGATGGCAGCCGACCACTCACGGAGCCGGTCTTCGACACCGGGGAGGTCGAGCCAGGGAGTCAGGAAGCCGGGCGTCTGAGCGCCTTGGCCGGGAGCGACGAGTACGAGCACCCTCACACTCTCTCTTGTGGGTGGTTCCGCCCGCCCGTGGGGACAAGGACGAAGAACCATCGGGGTAATTGTTGGTCTCCGACAAAAGTCTAGGGTTGTGCCTCACCGTCAGCCAGACGCCCCAGAATCAGCGCGATACGGAGTGTGAACGCCGAGCGCACATCGGAGGGCGACCAGCCGGTGACGTCCGTCACACGTCGGAGCCGATAGCGCACGGTGTTGGGGTGGACGAAGAGCATACGGGCGGCGCCCTCCAGGCTGCTCGCCTGCTCCAGATAGACGCTCAGCGTCTCCAAAAGCGCGGACCCCGCCTCCTCCAGCGGTCTGTAGATCTCCTCCACCAGCTGGTCCCGCGCCACCGGGTCCGAGGCCATCGCGCGCTCGGGCAGCAGGTCGTCCGCCAGGACCGGGCGCGGGGCGTCGGGCCATGCGGCGCAGGCCCGCAGTCCGGCGGCCGCGGCCTGCGCGGACCGGGTCGCGGCCAGCAGGTCCGAGACCACCGGGCCGGCCACCACCGGACCGGCCGCGTACGGACCGATCAGCGCCTTCGCCGCCTTGAGCGGGTTGTCGGAGCCGCCCGCGATCACCACCAGGCGGGAGCCCAGCACGCCGGTGAGGACCTGGAGCTTGGCGTGCCGGGCCGCCCGCCGGATCGCCTCCACGGTCAGTTCGCTGTCCCCGTCCGGGGCGGTGCCCAGCACCACGCACACATGCTCGGGGGAGTTCCAGCCCAGCGCCGCCGCCCGCGAGACCGCGCCCTCGTCGGCCTCCCCCGACAGCACCGCGTTGACCACCAGCGACTCCAGGCGGGCGTCCCACGCGCCGCGCGCCTCGGCCGCCTGGGCGTACACCTGGGCGGTGGCGAAGGCGATCTCGCGGGCGTAGACCAGCAGCGCCTCACGCAGCACCGACTCGTCACCCGGGGCGGCGACCTCGTCGATGGCCGCCTCCATGACCTCGATGGTCGTGCGGACCATCTCCACGGTCTGGCGCAGCGTGATCGCCCGGGTCAGCTCGCGCGGCGCGGTACCGAAGACATCGGTGCTGATCGCCTGCGGGGTCTCCGGGTGCCGGAACCATTCGGTGAAGGCGGCGATGCCGGCCTGGGCGACCAGGCCGATCCAGGAGCGGTTCTCCGGGGGCATCGCGCGGTACCACGGCAGCGTGGCGTCCATGCGGGCGATGGCCGCGGCGGCCAGTTTGCCGGACGAGTTCTCCAGGCGCCGGAGGGTCGCGGAGTGCGGGTGCGCGTCGCGCGATGCGGGTTCAGACACGGGACAAGCCTGCACTATCGGGACGGGGAGGTGAGGGGGTGGGGGCTACGGTGGGCCGATGATTGAGGTGCGCAGGGGCCCGGAACGCTATCGGGGCGGCGATCCGGACGCCGGGATCGAGTCGCTGCACGCGTTCTCGTTCGGGCCCCACTTCGACCCGGACAATCTGCGCTTCGGCGCACTGATCGCCTGCAACGAGGAGCGGCTGGCGGCCGGCGCGGGCTTCGACGAGCATCCGCACAGCGACACCGAGATCGTGACCTGGGTGATCGAGGGCGAGCTGACCCATCGCGACTCGGCCGGCCACGAGACCACCGTACGCCCCGGCGATCTCCAGCGGCTCAGCTCGGCGGGCGGCGTACGGCATGTGGAGCGCAACACGGCCGGCCGGCCGCTGCGCTTCGTCCAGATGTGGCTGGCGCCGACCGAATTCGGCGGGGAGCCGTCGTACGAGGTGGTGCGCGGCATCGCCGACGGCACTCCGTACGCGGTCCCGCGGGCCGACGCCCTGCTGCACCTGCGCCGCCTGGCCGACGGCGAGCGCACCGCGGTCCCGGACGCCGCACGGGCGTATGTGCATGTGGTGCGCGGTGCCGTGCGGATCGGCGGGCAGGAGCTCGGGGCGGGCGACGCGGCCCGGATCACCGACGGGGCCGGCCTGGAGCTGACGGGGCTGGCCGCGTCGGAGTGCCTGGTGTGGGAGATGGCGGCGGAGCCCCGATTCGGCTGAGGCGGGTGTGCGGGCCCCGGACGCCCGGTGCCCGCACGCGGTGACGCGAGGTGCCGTCAGGCCAGCTCGGTCAGCACCGCGTCGGTCAGCTTCGGCCAGACCTCGATCGCCCACGGGCCGAAGGCCCGGTCGCTCAGCGCCACACAGGCGGCCCGCGCGTCCGGGTCCACCCACAGGAACGTTCCGGACTGCCCGAAGTGCCCGAACGTGCGGGGTGAGGACAGCGCGCCGGTCCAGTGCGGCGACTTGCCGCCGCGGATCTCGAAGCCCAGCCCCCAGTCGTTGGGCTTCTGATGGCCGTAGCCCGGCAGCACACCCGTCAGACCGGGGAAGACCACCCGCGTCGCCGCCGCGAGCGTCTCGGGCGCGAGCAGCCGCGGTGCCTGGAGCTCGGCCGCGAAGCGGATCAGGTCGGCGACCGTGGAGACGCCGTCCTTGGCGGGCGAGCCGGGCAGCTCGGTCGCGGTCATGCCGAGCGGCGCGAGCACCGCCTCGTGCAGATACTGCGGGAAGGGGATGTCGGTCGCCTTGGCCATGTGGTCGCCCAGCGCCTCGAAACCGGCGTTGGAGTAGATCCTTCGGGTCCCCGGTGCGGCCATCGCGCGCTGTTCGTCGAAGGCCAGCCCCGAGGTGTGCGCGAGCAGATGGCGCACCGTGGAGCCCTCGGGCCCGGCCGGTTCGTCCAGCTCGATCGCGCCCTCCTCGATGGCCAGCAGCGCGGCGTACGCGGCCAGCAGCTTGGTCACCGACGCGAGCGGAAACCGCTGCTCCAGGGGCCCGTACGAGCCGGCCACCGCCCCGTCGGCTCGTACCACGGCGGCCGCGGCGGTCGGCACCGGCCAGTTCTCGATCATCCGGAGGCTCTGCATGCCCACGAGCCTAACGGTCCCAAATTCCGGTCAAGTCTGCGTGTGATCGGCGCTTGCTTGGAGTGCGCTCCAAGTCTCTAGCGTTGAGGACGTCGAGAGGGATCCGGCGAAAGAGCCGGGCGATATCCGGCGAAACAGGGGAGACGGGGCATGACGGTGACGCAGAGCGAGCCGGTCGCGAGCGGCGCGGCCGGCGGACTGCCGACGAAGGTGCGGGACTGCGGCACCGCGCCACCCCACCCGCGTCCGGCCGGCCGGGACCAGTACACGATCGGCGAGGTGGCCGAGCACACCGGGCTCAGCGCCCACACCCTGCGCTGGTACGAGCGGATCGGCCTGATGCCGCACGTGGACCGCACGCACACCGGGCAGCGCCGCTTCACCAACCGCGACCTGGACTGGCTGAGCCTGGTCACCAAGCTGCGGCTGACCGGTATGCCGGTCGCGGACATGGTCCGCTACGCCGAGCTGGTGCGGGCCGGCGAGTCCACCTTCGCCGAGCGGGAGCAACTGCTGACCGCGCACCGCGAGGACGTACGGCAGCGGATAGCGGAGCTGCAGAGCACGCTGGACGTACTCGACTACAAGATCGACATCTATGCCGACGCCCGGCGGGCGTCCGAGAGGTTCTGAGGTCTTAATGAGCAGCAAGAAGATCGAAACGGTCGAGCTGGGCACCGGCGGTCCCCGGGTCGGGGTGCAGGGCCTCGGCTGCATGGGCATGAGCTTCGCCTACGGGCCCACCGACGCCGACGAGGCGCGGGCCACGCTGGAGCGCGCGCTGGAGCTGGGCGTGACGCTCTACGACACCGCCGACATGTACGGCATGGGAGAGAACGAGAAGTTCATCGCCCCGTTCGTCCAGGCGCACCGCGACGAGATCGTGCTCGCCACCAAGTTCGCGATATCGCTCGACCCGGACGACCCGACCAAGCGGATCATCCGCAACGACCGCGCCTACATCCGCCAGTCCGTCGAGGGCAGCCTCAAGCGCCTGGGCGTGGACGAGATCGACCTGTACTACATGCACCGGCGGGATGTGACCGTCCCCATCGAGGAGACGGTCGGCGCGATGGCCGAGCTGGTCGCCGAGGGCAAGGTCAAGCACCTCGGGCTGAGCGAGGTCACCGGCTCCGAACTGCGCGCGGCGCAGGCCGTGCACCCGATCGCGGCGCTGCAGTCCGAGTGGTCGCTGTTCAGCCGGGACATCGAGGACGGTGTGGTGCCGGCGGCCGCCGAGCTCGGCGTCGCCCTGGTCGCCTACTCGCCGCTCGGCCGGGGCTTCCTGACCGGCGCGTTCGTCAGCGCCGACAAGGATCTGAGCGCGGACGACTTCCGCCGCCACCAGCCCCGGTTCACCGGCGACAACGCGGCCGCCAACGCCGCGCTGCTGGCGCCGATCCGCACGATCGCCGAGGCCCGCGGCGCGACGCCCGGCCAGATCGCGCTGGCCTGGGTGCAGCAGCAGGCCGCGGCGCACGGCCTGGCCGTCGTCCCGATCCCCGGCACCCGCAAGCGCACCCGCGTCGAGGAGAACACCGCCGCGACCCGCATCCAGCTGACCGAGCAGGAGCTGGCCCTGCTGGAGCCGATCGCCGCGGAGGTGGCGGGGCCGCGCTACGCGGACATGTCGTTCACGTCGGCGGGGCGGGACTAGGGCCTGTCCCAGGGGCCAGGGTCGGACAGGCCAGGGACGGCGAGGCCGCAAGCACCCGCTGTCGGCTCGGGCCCGGCCGGAAATACCTTCCGCGCCCGCCGCGTTGTGGCCCCGCAGGGGGCGCTCCCACCCCCTAAGGGATGTGTTCGCCCACCCCCTGCGGGGCCACCCCGACGAACCCCACCCCACCCCACCTCACCCCACCCCTACGCCACCCCCAGCGCGAAGAGCGCGAACCCGGCGGCCAGGACCCCCACGAGCGCCCGCCGGGCCCGGGTGACGCCGGTCCAGGGCGTCTCGAACCGACGGGTCGTCCGCGCGATCACCAGCAGGGCCGCGGCGAAGACCGGCAGCCAGGCGATCCGGGCCACGAGCCAGCCGAGCGTGTCGGGCGCGAGGGTCAGCCCCGGTACCGGGCCCAGGAAGGACGCGGGCACGGCCGCCGACAGCAGCGCCGTCTGATGCCAGCACAGGATCGTCATCGCGGAGAGGTTGATGATCACCACCGGCGCCCAGAGCGCCGGCCGGCGCAGGATCCGCGCGAGCCGGTCGCGGAGCAGGATCGCGGCGCCCGACTGGGCCGCGGCCAGGGCCAGGACCAGCAGCGACGGCGGATGGGAGTTCGTGCGGTCCTGACCGGGGACGCCGACCATGCTCGCCGGGTAGTCGAAGCACAGCAGCAGCACGGCGAACAGCGCGGTCCCGCCGAGCAGCAGTGCCCACGCGGCACGTCTGCCGAGCCGCCGCTCACCCCAGCAGACCCCGAGCTGGTAGGCGAACATCCAGCCGGGGAGCAGGTTCAGCAGGCTCAGCCAGGACGGCATGTCCGGCGCCGCCGGCCCGTAGCGCAGGAAGTCCACCGCCGCCACGGCCGCCGCCAGCGGCGCCGCGGCCCAGGCGCCCGTCCGCCGCGCCGCGCGGACGCAGTACGGCGTCAGTGCGGTGATCACCGTGTAGACGCCGACGAACCACAGCGGCTGGATCACCAGCGTCGCCCCGGTCCGCAGCGTCGCCTCCGGCACCCCCAGGCCGTACAGCAGCGGCGCCAGCGTCGCCCACACCGCCGTCACACCGAGGACCGGGCGCCCCAGCCGGACCAGCCGGCCGCGCAGCCAGTCGCCGGCGGACCCGCCCCGCGCCGTGGCGCGCCGGAAGGACAGCACCGAGGCGTAGCCGCCGACCAGGAAGAAGATGCCGAGCATCTGCAGCACCCAACTGGCGGGCGCGAGAAAGCGGAAGGAGGTCAGCGGACTGGCGTTGTGCAGCGCGCCGTCGGCGTCGAGGGTGAAGCCGCCGAGCAGCCAGTGGCCGGTGGGCACGGCGAGCAGCGCCAGCGCGCGCAGACCGTCGATCGCCCGGTCGCGGTCCGCCGGGGTGCGGTCCTCGATCGCGCGGACGGCCTTGCGGGCCGCGCCGCCGAGGGCTGCCGGGAATGCGGTGTCCATGAGGCGTCCTTGAGTCCGTGAACCGGTGAGGTGGGGTGAGGAGCGGTGAAGGGGCCGGGGGGCGGACGCTGCGTCAGCGCACGTCGCCGTAGCGGCCCAGCACGATGGCCGCGAAGCTCTGCAGGGAGTCGGTACCGGGCGCGAGGTAGCCGGTGTGGCCCTCGGCGCCTTCGGCGGCGACGCGGCGGGCGCCGAACGCGGGGTCGGTGGGGTCCGTGCCGTGGCCCAGCCCCAGCAGCCGTACGTGGGGGACGTCGCCGATCCAGTCCGAGGCGTCCCGTGCCGCCCAGACCCGTGCCGGCCCGTGCAGCTCCGCCACGCTGTCCTGGCGCATACCGGGGGAGCCGAACACGATCAGGTCGGCTATCGGGCCGCGGCCCGGCAGCGGTGCCGCCAGACCGCAGACCACCGAGCCGTAGCTGTGGCACAGCACGGCCGGGGCCGGGGCCTTGACGGCGGCCAGCCCGGACAGGAAGCGGGCCAGCCGCGGCGCGCCGGCTTCGGCGAGCCGCCCGGTGGCGGCGTCCGGACCGAGGCCCACCGGGGTGGTGTACCCGACCCAGGCGATGACCGCGGTACGCGTGGCGGGCGCGTCGGCGGCCAACTGCGCCCGCAGCGACCTCGCCATCCCGGTGGGCGTGCCGTACGGGTCCCGCGCGCGGTCGAACGAGGCCAGGTCGATGTCCGAGCCCGGCACGATCACCGCGGTGCGTTCGGCGCGCGCCAAGTCGCCGTGCACCTCGGCCACTTGGCCGCGGCCGCGCGGGTCGAAGGCGAGGATCCGGCGGCCGGGCGCGAGCAGCGCGGCGCAGCGGTCGGCCGCCTTCCGGGCCTGCCGGTGGTCCTCCAGGGTGCCGGCCGGGTCGGTGCTGCGGGCCAGCTGGCGGCCGCGTTCCGCCTTCAGGGTCAGGGAGTTGGCCTCGTACCGCAGGGCGAGGGGCGCACCGTCGAGGTTGCCCACGGTGAGCGGGTGCCGGGCGGCGAGAGCGTGCTGCTGGGTATCGGTCAGCGAGGCGAAGAAACGGGCGACCTCGGCCGGCCGCGCGCTCGCCGGGTCCGGCAGCCGGACGCCGAGGGTGTGGTCGGCGCGCCAGGCGGCGGCGCCGGGCGCGGGGCCGGTGACGGCGGTCTGTGCGGTGCCGGCCGCCCAGCCGCCGGTGCCGGCGGCCACGGCGACCGCGAGTGCGGCGCCGATGAGCGCGCGCCTGCTGCGTCGAACGGCGGTGCGCAGCACGGACATGGTGGTGTCTCCCTCTCCCGTTGGTGTGGCGGAGGGAAACGTAGGAAGCCGGTGGGTGACGCGGCGTCACACCGGGGCGCCAACTCCCGGGTGATACCGGAGTAGGGGGTGCGGGCCGCCCCTCGTCCTCGGGGAGGAGGGCGCCGTTACCGCTCCCCGGGGGCCACCAGCCCCGACTCGTACGCGAAGATCACGGCCTGCGCCCGGTCCCGCAGCTCCAACTTGGCGAGCACCCGGCCGATATGGGTCTTCACCGTCTGCTCGGCGAGGATCAGCGCATCGGCGATCTCCTGGTTCGACAGGCCCCGGGCGATCAGCTCCAGCACCTCCGTCTCCCGCGGGGTCAGGCCGTTCAGCCGGAGCGAGGCCCGGTCCTTGCGGGGCGCCGGCCGCCGGGCGAAGTCGGCGATCAGCCGCCGGGTCACGGACGGTGCGAGCAGCGCCTCACCGGCCGCCACGACCCGGACCGCGGAGATCAGATCGGCCGGCGGGGCGTCCTTGAGCAGGAACCCCGAGGCACCCGCGCGCAGCGCTTCGTAGACGTAGTCGTCGACGTCGAAGGTGGTCAGCATCAGCACCTTCGGACGATGGGTGACGCCGATGGGCGGATCGAGCAGCCGGCGGGCCGCCTCCAGCCCGTCCATCTCCGGCATCCGGACGTCCATCAGCACCACATCGGGGTGCGTCCGGCGGCTGAGCTCCACCCCCTGCACCCCGTCCGGCGCGTCGCCCACCACATCGATGTCGCACTGCGCCGCGAGCAGCGCGGCGAACCCCGCGCGCACCATGGCCTGGTCGTCGACGATGATCACGCGGGTGGTCATACGGAGTCGGCATCCTTCGTGGGGAGGGCGGCGGTCGGGGAGGGCGGCGGCGAGAGCGGGAGTTGAGCGGCGACGCGGAAGCCGCCGTCGGGCAGTGGACCGGTGTCGAGCGAGCCGCCCACCAGGCGCACCCGCTCGCGCATACCGACCAGGCCGTGGCCGGTTCCGGTGGTCTCCAGCGGCTCGGACGGCGCGGGCGGCGCGGAGTTGACGACCAGCAGCGTCAGCCGCGAGCCGTCCGCGGTGGTCGTCACCGACACCCGGGTCCGCGCGCCCGGGGCATGCCGCACCACATTGGCCAGCGCCTCCTGCACGATGCGGTACGCCGACAGGTCCACCGCCGGTTCGGGCGCCACCGGTTCGCCGGGCAGCGTCAACTCGACCGGCACACCGGCCCGTACGGTCGCCTCGACCAGCTTCGGCAGCATGCCGATACCGGGCTGCGGGGCCTTCTCCGGGCCGCCCTGGCGCTCGGTCTCCTCGCTGCGCAGCACGCCGAGCAGCCGGCGCATCTCCGCCAGGGACTCCCGGGCGGTCGCCGCGATCGAGGCGAACTCGTCCTGGGCATCCTGGGGGATGCCGCCGATGCGGTACGGCGCGCTGTCGGCCTGGACCGTGATCACCGACATGTGGTGGGCGACGACATCGTGCAGTTCACGGGCGATACGGGTGCGTTCCTCCAGCAGGGTGCGGCGGGCGCGCTCGGCCTCGCTGATGGTCTCCTGCTCGATCAACTTCCGCTGGGCGTCGCCCCGTTCCCGCAGCGTGGCGCCCATCAGCAGCATCACGCCGGTGAGTACGAACAGCAGCACCCAGGTGCTCTGGCTGCCGTCGGGGGCGGTCGGCTCCAGCAGGACGCCCGCCGCCCCGGTCGTCAGCCAGACGGCGATCAGGGTGCGGCGGCGCTCGCGCAGCGACAGCGCCAGCATCAGCACGAGATAGCCGACGATCGCCGTCGGCGGCCAGGGCCAGGCGCGGCCGGTGACGCCGTCGGTGACGGCGAGGACCAGGGCGCTCACCACGTCCGCCGCGAAGATCACCCACCAGGCCTGCAGCGGCCGGCTGACCGCGAGCAGCAGCGGCACGGTCTGCGCGGTGGCGAACGCGCCGGCCAGACCGCTGTTCATGCCGTAGTCGTTGCCGAGGACATTGATGGTCGACGGCAGCAGCGACGCCATGAAGGCGAACGCCACGAGGTACGGGACGCCGCGCAGCCAGCCGCTCTGGACGTTGCCGAAGAGCGGCGTGCCGGGCTCGGTCGGATTGCCGAGCTCCGTGGCGAGGACGCGCAGCGCCTGCCGCGCGGTGCGCAGCGCCCTGGTGCGGAGCGGCTCGCGCTCGGCGCCGCGGGCCGGTTCGGGGGGCGGGGGCAGGGTTGGTCCGTTCATCGCGGAGTCAATGTAAGCGGAGCGTGGCCGGCGGTGCGTCATACCGTGGTGCGGGCTTGCACCCCGTACCACGGTATGAGTCCGGTGTCCGGCACCGGTGCGGGGCGCTGCCCGGAGCCGGCCGGCGGAGCGTTCTCACAGCTCCGCCAGCAGCTCGGCCTTCTTCGCGCTGAACTCGTCGTCCGTCAGCAGCCCGGCGTCGTGCAGCTCGCCGAGGTGCCGTATCCGGTCCGCGATGTCCGCCGGGTCCCGGCGCGCGTCCCCGGTCCGCCGGCGCACCGGCTCGCCGTCCGGCGTCTCCTTCGCCGGGTCGGCGGCGCGTACGGCCTGCAGCACCGCGGCCGCGAACGGCAGCGACTCGTGGACGGGGCCGTACCCCAGGCCGAACACCACGGCGGCCGGGTCCTGGTCCGCCTCGCCCGCTCCCGGGTCGCGGGCCCCGCGCTCCAGCAGCCGCAGATGGCCGTTGAAGATCTCCGGCGAGCGCCACTCCACACCGGCCAGCTCGCCGACCGTGAAGGTCTGGTCGCCGCGCTTCCACTTCGCCGACGACGCGCCCGTCCAAAACCAGCGGAAGGCGACCGACCGGCCGTCGAAGGACGCCTTGCCGTCGTACGCCTTGAAGTGCAGCGGGGGCGCCGGCGCGGCCACCAGATGGCGGTCGGCGGGCTCCTTCGCCTCGGGGCTCAGCGCGGTGCGCAGCTCGTCGGCGTAGTACTCGGCGAGCGTCTCGCGTTCGGCCGGCAGCACCAGCCGGTAGGGGTCGGCGTCCTCTTTGAGCTGCCCGGCCGCCGCCTCCATCAGCGGATCGGCGCCGTGTCGTGGCACGGCGTGCAGCACCACCGTGCCACGTCTGCCCTCGGTCACCTCGACAGCGCTCAGCGCCTCGTACGGAATGCGTCGCTCGCCGAGCGCCTGGAACAGCTTCGGCCTGCGGATCCCCCGTTCGAAGCGGATGAGTACGGAGTCGGTGTCGAACTCCCAGACGGCGTGAAAACCGGCCAGCACATCACCCATGCGGCTCATCGTATGCGGGCGGTCGCCCGCCCGTCCCCCTTCCGCACACCTGCCGGAGCCGGCGTGTCACGCCCCGCGACCGCTTGCTCCGTCTCTTGTCCCGTGGACGCCCCCCGTCACGGGGGCGGTTCCCGCAGGCAGGGCCCGTCCCCGGGCGCCGGGCCCTGCCTGCGGCCGCCGGCTGTGGCGCGGTCCGGCCCTCAGACCAGGTCCGTGCTGCACTGCGGATCGGCGGAGGCGCAGTCCACCGAGCTGATCGCACCGACCCCGACCAGCGCGAAGTTGCGCAGGCTGCGGGTGCCGGGCGTGAAGTAGCCGGCGTGCCCGACGGCGCCGTCGGCCGACAGGATCCGCGATCCGAAGGACGGGTCGACCGGGTCGGCGCCGTGGCCGAGCCCGCCGACCTCCAGGTACGGCACGTCCTGGATCCAGTCGTCGGAGTCCCGCATCGCCCAGACCCGGGCGTGGGTGTCCAGCCCGGCGCGGCTGCCGGCCCGCATACCGGGGCTGCCCGCCACCGCGATGTCCTCGACGTTGGCCGGCAGGTCCCGGGCGGCGACGCCGCACACCACGGAGCCGTAGCTGTGGCAGAACAGCGACACGGAGTCGGCCGACGGCAGCGACTTCACCAGGGCGCGCAGCCGGACCGCGCCGGCTTCGGCGAGCTGCCCGGTGGCGGCCTCGACGCCCAGCCCGGACGGCGAGGTGTAGTCGGCCCAGGCGATCACGGCGGTACGCGTGTCCGGGGCGGCGTCCCGCTCGGCGCGGTAGAGGGCCTGAGCCATGCCGACGGGGGCACTGGTCGCCCGCGCGGTGCGCTCGAAGGTCGCGAGGTTGGTGTCCACACCGGGCACCACGACCGAGACCCGCTCCGCGCGCGGGAGGTTGCCGAAGACCTCGGCGGCCCGGCCGCCGTAGGCCGGGTCGAAGGCCAGGATCTGCCGGCCGGGGCTCATCAGCGATTCGAGACGGTGCATCAGCCGGCCCGCTTCCTGGCGGCCGACGGGCGTGAGCCGGTGGTCGGTCATGCGCTTCTTCTCGATCGCCCGGGCGTCGTCGATCGCCAACCGGTTGGCGTGGTAGCGCAGGGCGACGGGGGCGCCGCCCATGTTGCCGACGGCCAGGGGGTAGCGGGCGGCGAGCTGCTGCTGCTCGGCGCGGCTGAGGACGGCGAAGAAGGCCCGGAGCGCGGCCGGCGAGCCGTTGGGGTCGGGCAGCGGGCGCCCGAGGAAGGTGGCGTGCTTCCAGGCGGCCTTGGCGGTGGCCAGGGGGTTGGCGTCCTCCTTGGTTCCTCTGATGGCCGTCCAGCCGGTCATGGCAAGCATCACGAACACCACCACCAAGGCGAGTGCCGCGCGCCAGGCGGTGGACTGCAGGAAACCGGAGGAGGGGCCGAGGCCCGGGAAGGAATTCACCGCGAGCCACCCTAGGAGACGTGGCAGGTCGGCTGGTCCGGCCGTGAGTGATCTCACGTTTCACGCTGGGTATTTCGACCAAAACGGACACGAATTATCGAAATCCGGTGCTCAGCCGTGCAGGAGCGGTCTCATGGGGAGATTAATGGGTTGCGCGGTGGCCGGTGGTCGTCACCCAGGGTTGCCGGCGTCGGCGGCGAGCCGGGTGCCCTCAGCGCCGCGCCCGCCAGTCGTCGTCGATCGCCGGCCCGATGTGGTCCAGATAGGACTGGGTCAGCTCGCGGATGGCCGTCACGCTGCAGTCCTGGCCCTCGCCCCAGACCTTGCCCGCCACCCGCATCACTCCGCTGAACGCGGCGACCAGCACCCGCGGCCGCGGGTCGGTGTCCACGTCCAGTCCCTCGCGCCGGGCGATCAGCCGCGCTATCTGCTCCTCCAGCTCCGAGGAGCGCCGCAGGTGCACGGCGACCAGCGCGGGCGTCGACTCGATCATCTGGTAGGAGCGCATGTGCAGCTCCACCGGGATCACCGACTCGATGGCGCTGCCGATGTCGTCCCAGGCGGCCATCACCGCGCTGCGCAGCGCGGTCAGCGGGGCCTCCGTCGCGGGTCGCGCGCCCAGCTCCTCGATGAAGCGGGCCTCGACCATCTCCGAGACGGCGAAGACGACGTCTTCCTTGTTGGCGAAGTACCGGAAGTACGTGCGCTGGGAGACGTCCACCGCCTCGGCGATCTCGTCGATCGTGGTCGCCTCGTACCCCTGCTGCGTGAACAGCTCCAGGGCCGCGCGGATCAGCGCGTCGCGGGTGCGCTGCTTCTTGCGTTCGCGCAGGCCGCCTGCGGGGGCCGTCTGCGGCGTCGGGGTCGCCATCCTGCGCCGCCTTTCCGTGGAGTTCGTGCTGCTCAGATTACCTGTGAGGGAGATGACAGTTACCGACTCATGAATTGCTTTGTCAACTGTCAGTGGCTGACATTAGTGTCGTCGTATGAGTACTCAGACCCCGGTCGCCGACGCCGCGCCGGAACTTCCCGTACCGGAGCCCCCCAAGGGGCTGCGAGGCCATCCGTGGCTGACTCTTTTCTCCGTCGCCATCGGCGTGATGATGGTCGCCCTGGACGGCACGATCGTCGCCATCGCCAACCCGGCCATCAAGCAGGACCTCGGTGCCTCGCTCGCCGACGTGCAGTGGATCACCAACGGCTACATGCTCGCCCTGGCCGTCTCCTTGATCACGGCGGGCAAGCTCGGTGACCGCTTCGGCCACCGCCAGACCTTCCTGATCGGCATCCTCGGCTTCGCGGCGGCCTCCGGCGCCATCGGGTTCTCCCACGAGGTCGCCCTCGTCATCGTCTTCCGTGTGCTGCAAGGGCTGTTCGGCGCGCTGCTGATGCCCGCCGCACTGGGACTGCTGCGCGCCACCTTCCCGGCCGAGAAGCTCAACATGGCGATCGGCATCTGGGGCATGGTCATCGGCGCCTCCACGGCCGGCGGCCCGATAGTCGGCGGACTGCTGGTCGAGCACGTCAACTGGCAGTCCGTGTTCTTCATCAACGTCCCGGTCGGCGTGCTGGCCCTGGTCCTGGGCCTGGTGATCCTCAAGGACCACCGCGCCGAGAACGCCCCGCGCTCGTTCGACATCCCCGGCATCGTGCTGCTCTCCGGAGCGATGTTCTGCCTCATCTGGCCGCTGATCAAGGCGACGGAGTGGGGCTGGGGCGACATGAAGACCTGGGGCTTCCTGATCGGCGCCGTGGTCCTCTTCGCCCTGTTCGCCGTCCTGGAGACCAAGGTGCGCGAACCGCTCATCCCGCTGCGGATGTTCCGCTCGCTGCCGCTGACCGCCGGCACGGTCCTGATGGTGCTGATGGCCTTCGCCTTCATGGGCGGCCTGTTCTTCGTGACGTTCTACCTCCAGAACGTGCACGGCATGACCCCCGTGGACAGCGGTCTGCACCTCCTCCCGCTCACCGGCATGATGATCGTCGGCTCGCCGCTCGCCGGCGCGCTGATCACCAAGCTCGGCCCGCGCATCCCGCTGGTCGGCGGCATGGTCCTGACCGCCGTCGCCATGTACGGCATGTCCGGCCTGGACACCGACAGCACCACGGGCCCGATGTCCCTGTGGTTCGCCCTGCTCGGCCTGGGCCTCGCACCGGTCATGGTCGGCGCCACCGAGGTCATCGTCGGCAACGCCCCGCTGGAGCTCTCCGGTGTCGCCGGTGGTCTCCAGCAGGCCGCGATGCAGGTCGGCGGCAGCCTCGGTACGGCCGTGCTCGGCGCGGTGATGGCCTCCCGCGTGGACAGCGAGCTGCCGGGCAACTGGCAGTCGGCCGGTCTGCCGCCGGTCCCGCCGGCCAAGGCGTCCGAGCTGTCCGACGCCGTCTCGGCCGGTATCGCACCGGTCCCCAAGGGCACCCCGCCGGAGTTCGCCGCGAAGATCACCTCCGCCGCCCATGACACCTTCGTGTCCGGCATGGGCCTGGCCTTCACGGTCGCCTGCGGCGTGGCGGTCCTCGCGGCCGTCGTCGCGATCTTCACCAAGCGCGGCGCCAACGCCGAGGCGGGCGCCGGCGTCGGCCACATCTGACCGGCCCCCCCTCCATACCGCTGCGGCGCGCGGCCGTCCGAGAAGACTCCTCGGACAGCCGCGCGCCGTTGTCGTGCCCGGCGGCGGGTGCCGGACGTCAGCCTCGGCCGTCAACCACCGCCGGTGGCCCGCATTCCGTCCCACCCGCCGTATGCCGGGCGGGAGTTGGGTCCCGCCGGCGAGGTGAATCGCTCATCCGGATGAGCCGTCGCGGGAACCGGTCGCGCGGAGCGCGGCAATCCAGGCGCCGCCGGTGCGCACCGCACCTCACCAGGCCCCGGGAGAACGGTTTTTGCGGCCCGCCCGCGCCATCCGCCCCGCGTCAACACCGCGCACCGGCACCCCGGCCCGGCGCGTACCGCTCGTCCACATACCCGATCCGGGTGGCAGGGCCGTCACGGCCTTGGCAACCGCGCGGCACCCTCGCGAAGCTCGATGACGAACCCGCCGCGGCCGACCGGCCCGCCGCGGGGCACCGTCGTCCTACTCCACGGGGGAGAGATTCCTATGCGTCCGCGTCCGTCCCACACCACCGCGTTCCTGACCGGCCTCACCGCGCTGGCCGCCGCGCTCACCCTGCCGCCCGCCCTCGGCACACCGGCCGCGCACGCGGCCACCGGCGGGCACCGGGCCGCAGCGACGGGCCACTGCGACGCGGGCGAACTCTGCGTCTGGCGGCGCGCGGACTTCGCCGGCGAGCGGCGGACCTACGAGCTGTCCGGCACCGACATCGAGAGCTGTGTGCCGCTGCCCGAGGGAATGACCGCCGCCTCGCTCGCCAACCGCATGGGCCGGCCGGTCACCACGTACCAGAGCGCACAGTGCGCCGAGACCGCCGAGTTCGACACCTACCCGGGCGGCGGCAGCTATGTGCCCCGGTCCCCGTACCGGGTACGGGCGTTCAAGGTCTGGGAGAGCTGAGCGTGAACATGCGACGCCCCCGGCAGCGGGGTGCTGCCGGGGGCGTCGCACAGGCGATGCGGTACGCCGCGAGGAGGTTATGCGTCGCCGCCGGCCTCACCGGCTTCGGCGGCCGCGACGTCCAGGAGCTGGTAGCGGTCGATGGCCTGCTTCAGCAGCGACCGGTCGACCTTGCCCTCCTTGGCGAGCTCGGTGAGCACGCCCAGGACGATCGACTGCGCGTCGATGTGGAAGAAGCGACGGGCCGCGCCGCGGGTGTCCGCGAAGCCGAAGCCGTCGGCGCCCAGCGACTGGTACGTGCCGGGAACCCAGCGCGAGATCTGGTCCGGGACGGCACGCATCCAGTCCGACACCGCGATCTTCGGGCCCTCGGCGCCCTGGAGCTTGTGCGTCACATAGGGGACGCGCTGCTCCTCCTCCGGGTGCAGAAGGTTGTGCTCCTCGACCTCGACGGCCTCGCGGCGCAGCTCGTTCCAGGAGGTCGCCGACCAGACGTCGGCCTTGACGTTCCACTCGTCCGCGAGGATCTGCTGGGCCTCGACCGCCCACGGCACCGCGACGCCCGAGGCGAGGATCTGGGCGGCGTGCTCGCCCTTCTCGCCGGCCTTGACGCGGTGCAGACCCTTGAGGATGCCCTCGACGTCGGCGTCGGCCGGCTCCGCGGGGTGCTGGATCGGCTCGTTGTAGACGGTCAGGTAGTAGAAGACGTCCTCGGCGTTCTCGCCGTACATCCGCCGCAGACCGTCCTTGACGATGTGCGCGATCTCGTAGCCGTAGGCCGGGTCGTAGGAGACACAGGCCGGGTTGGTCGAGGCCAGCAGCTGGGAGTGGCCGTCGGCGTGCTGCAGACCCTCACCGGTCAGCGTCGTACGGCCGGCGGTCGCGCCGAGCACGAAGCCCCGCGAGAGCTGGTCGGCCATCTGCCAGAACTGGTCACCGGTGCGCTGGAACCCGAACATCGAGTAGAAGACGTAGACCGGGATCAGCGGCTCGCCGTGCGTGGCGTAGGCGGAGCCGGCCGCGATCAGCGAGGCCGTGCAGCCCGCCTCGGTGATGCCGTCGTGCAGCATCTGACCGGTCGGCGACTCCTTGTAGGCCAGGAGCAGTTCGCGGTCGACGGACTCGTACTGCTGGCCCAGCGGGTTGTAGATCTTGGCCGACGGGAAGAACGCGTCCATACCGAAGGTGCGGTACTCGTCGGGCGCGATCGGCACGAAGCGTTTGCCGATCTCCTTGTCCCGCATGAGGTCCTTCAGGACCCGCACGAACGCCATGGTCGTGGCGATCTTCTGCTGCCCCGAGCCCTTCTTGGCACCCGCGTACGCCTTGTCGTCCGGCAGCGGCAGCGGCTTGGCGCGCACGACACGGGTGGGCACGTAGCCGCCCAGCGCCTTGCGGCGGTCGTGCATGTACTGGATCTCTTCGGAGTTGCGGCCCGGGTGGTAGTACGGCGGCAGGCCGTCCTCCAGGTCCTTGTCCGGGATCGGCAGGTGCAGCCGGTCGCGGAAGCCCTTGAGGTCCTCGACCGTCAGCTTCTTCATCTGGTGGGTCGCGTTGCGGCCCTCGAAGTTCGGGCCGAGCGTCCAGCCCTTGACCGTCTGCGCGAGGATCACGGTCGGCTGGCCCTTGTGCGCCTTGGCCGCCGCGTACGCCGCGTAGATCTTCTTGTGGTCGTGGCCGCCGCGGCCCAGGTGCAGGATCTGGTCGTCGGTCATGTTCTCGACCATCGCGCGCAGACGGTGGTCGTCGCCGAAGAAGTGCTGGCGGATGTAGGCACCGGTCTCGGTGGCGTACGTCTGGAACTGACCGTCGGGCGTGCTGTTGAGCTTGTTGACCAGGATGCCGTCGCGGTCCTGCGCGAGCAGCGGGTCCCAGCTGCGGTCCCACACCAGCTTGATGACGTTCCAGCCGGCACCGCGGAACTGCGACTCCAGCTCCTGCATGATCTTGCCGTTGCCGCGGACGGGGCCGTCCAGACGCTGCAGGTTGCAGTTGACGACGAAGGTCAGGTTGTCCAGGCCCTCACGGGCGGCGATGGACAGCTGGCCAAGCGACTCGGGCTCGTCCATCTCGCCGTCGCCGAGGTAGGCCCAGACGTGCGACTTGGAGGTGTCGGCGATGCCGCGCGCCTCCATGTAGCGGTTCATCCGCGCCTGGTAGATCGCGCCGAGCGGGCCGAGGCCCATCGAGACGGTCGGGAACTCCCAGAAGTCCGGCATCAGCCGCGGGTGCGGGTAGCTGGACAGGCCGTGGGGTGCCTTGGACTTCTCCTGGCGGAAGGCGTCGAGCTGGGTCTCGCTCAGTCGGTCCAGGAGGAACGCGCGGGCGTAGACACCGGGCGAGGCGTGGCCCTGGAAGAAGATCTGGTCGCCGCCGTCGCCCTCGTCCTTGCCCCGGAAGAAGTGGTTGAAGCCCACGTCGTAGAGGGAGGCGGAGGAGGCGAAGGTGGCGATGTGGCCGCCGACGCCGATGCCCGGACGCTGGGCGCGGGAGACCATGACGGCGGCGTTCCACCGGGTCGCGTTGAGGACCTTGCGCTCGATCTCCTCGTTGCCGGGGAAGAACGGCTCGTCCTTGGTCGCGATGGTGTTGACGTAGTCCGTGCTGCGCATCTCGGGCACGGCCACACGCTTCTCGCGGGCCCGCTCGATCAGCCGGAGCATGAGATAGCGGGCACGTTCCCGGCCTCGCTCGTCAACGGCCGCGTCGAGCGAGTCGAGCCATTCCTGGGTCTCTTCGGGATCGAAGTCCGGGACCTGGCTGGGAAGGCCGCCAATGATGATCGGGTTTCGATCGGATCCGGAAGCCACGCTGTTCCTTCGTGTTCGGGTCGTGTCGTGCTCTGCACGCTATTGCTGCTGTGCACGGGACGAATGCTGTCTATGCCTGGGTGTCGCGCCGTCTTCCATCGTGTACCGAGCCACAGGGATACGTCACCTCTACCGATGGGTAACCACCCGCTGAGAGATGGCGCTGAAAAGGCCGCTTTCTCAGGTCGGCCAAATCGCAACCATACGCCCATGTCGAAAGTGCCTTGCGCACGGACGTGCGGCCCTCGAATGGAGATCCGCAACGGCGTCCGCCGCCCCCCGAAGGGACCAGTCGCGCGCGACTACCCGATATACCCCGCAGAACGCTGTGGCGTGAATCACTTCAGCCTGTCCTGTTGGGGTCGTAGTTGCGGTGAGACGCCTCCAAACGTCACCGTTTCGGCGGTCTGGACCGCCGGGTACTTGCGCGATCCGCCCGGCCCGTGTGGACTACGCCCAATGCTCCGCGCACGCGCGGGGTCCCCGAGCATTACCCGAAACATGACAGGAGGCAATCCGTGAGCGCGACCGCGGACCACGCGGAGGAGCGGACCAACCCTGCCGCCAGGCTGGGGTTCGAGCCCGGACAGGTGGTCCAGGAGATCGGCTACGACGACGACGTCGATCAGGATCTCCGCGAAGGCATTGAGACCGTGATCGGCCAGGATCTCGTCGACGAGGACTACGACGACGTCTGCGACGTCGTGCTGCTGTGGTTCCGCGACGAGGACGGCGACCTCACGGACGCTCTGGTGGACGCCATCGGCCTGATCGACGAGGGCGGGCAGATCTGGCTGCTGACCCCGAAGACCGGCCGCGACGGCTATGTCGAGCCGAGCGACATCAATGAGGCCGCGCAGACCGCGGGTCTGTCCCAGACCAAGAGCATCAACGCAGGCAAGGACTGGGCCGGCAGCCGACTGGTGACGCCCAAGTCCAAGCGCTGAGCAGTACCGCTTCGACGTTCGCCGCCGAGCCCCCTCCGCCCTGTTCAGGAGGGGGCTCGGAGTCGTTGTGCACAGGTTCCCCGGCCACTCACCCCGGCGCGTAGGGTTGGTCGCGTTCTGTTGAGCGTGAGCGGAAGGGAAGCACCCCATGGCGATCGAGGTCGGCACGAAGGCTCCGGATTTCGAGCTGAAGAACCAGCACGGCGAGCTGGTCAGGCTCTCCGACTTCCGCGGCGAGAAGGCCGTCGTCCTCCTCTTCTACCCCTTCGCCTTCACCGGCGTGTGCACCGGTGAGCTGTGCGCGCTCCGCGACGAGCTGCCGAAGTTCGTCAACGACGACGTCCAGCTGCTGGCCGTCTCCAACGACTCCCCGTTCTCGCTGCGCGTCTTCGCCGAGCAGGAGGGCCTGGAGTACCCGCTGCTGTCGGACTTCTGGCCGCACGGCGAGGCCTCGCGGGCGTACGGCGTCTTCGACGAGGAGAAGGGCTGCGCGGTGCGCGGCACGTTCATCATCGACAAGGAGGGCGTGGTGCGCTGGACGGTCGTCAACGGCCTGCCCGACGCCCGCGACCTGAACGACTACGTCAAGGCCCTCGGGACCCTCTGAGCCGACGCGCGCGCTGGGACGCACCGGGCGTCCGCCGGCCGACATCCGCACTGATCCGGGTGCGATATCTGCAATCGGCGGGAACCGGTCACTAGGATCAATTCGTTGATCCGATGCCATGCACGACGGGGGCGCAAATCTTTACGTACCCCTCGAATCTATGGGAGGACTCGTGGGAGTCAGCCTCAGCAAGGGCGGCAACGTCTCGCTGACGAAGGAAGCCCCCAATCTGACCGCCGTCATCGTCGGTCTGGGCTGGGACGCGCGTACCACCACCGGTACGGACTTCGACCTGGACGCCAGCGCCCTGCTGACGAACGACCAGGGCAAGGTGGCCAACGACCAGAACTTCGTGTTCTTCAACAACCTGAAGAGCCCGGACGGTTCGGTCGAACACACCGGTGACAACATCACCGGCGAGGGCGAGGGCGACGACGAGCAGATCAAGGTGAATCTGGCCGGCGTGCCGGCCGATGTCGCCAAGATCGTCTTCCCGGTGTCGATCTACGACGCCGAGACCCGTCAGCAGAGCTTCGGCCAGGTCCGCAACGCCTTCATCCGCGTGGTCAACCAGGCCGACAACAATGAGCTGGCGCGCTACGACCTGAGCGAGGACGCCTCGACCGAGACCGCCATGGTCTTCGGCGAGCTGTACCGCAACGGCGCGGAGTGGAAGTTCCGGGCCATCGGCCAGGGCTACGCCTCCGGCCTGCGCGGCATCGCACAGGACTTCGGCGTCAACGTCTGATCGACCGGATCCGGGATCCGATCGTCGATATCCGGCCGAGCGACGCCACCGCAGTGATCGCCCGTGCCGCAGAGCAACCGCGTCCGGCGCCGTACGCCCCCGTCCGGGGGAGTGCGGCGCCGGACGCTTGAAAGAGGCGGGCCGCGCCTGGCATGGCCCGTGCTGACACCGGGGAGGAAGCGCACGATGACCGTCACGCTCGCCAAGGGGGGCAATGTCTCCCTGTCCAAGGCCGCTCCGAATCTCACGCAGATCATGGTCGGTCTCGGCTGGGACGCGCGGTCCACGACCGGAGCACCGTTCGACCTCGACGCCAGCGCGCTGCTGTGCCAGTCGGGGCGGGTGCTGGGGGACCAGTACTTCGTCTTCTACAACAACCTCAAGAGCCCCGAAGGCTCCGTCGAGCACACCGGGGACAACCTGACCGGAGAGGGAGACGGCGACGACGAGTCGATCCTGGTGGACCTCGCGCAGGTGCCCGAGCAGGTCGACAAGATCGTTTTTCCGGTCTCGATCCATGAGGCCGATCTCCGTGGCCAGAGCTTCGGCCAGGTCAGCAACGCCTTCATCCGGATCGTCAATCAGGCCGACGGCAGCGAACTCGCCCGTTACGACCTCAGCGAGGACGCCTCCAGCGAAACCGCGATGATCTTCGGCGAGGTATACCGCCACAAGGGTGAATGGAAGTTCCGTGCGGTAGGCCAGGGGTACGCGTCGGGCCTGCGGGGCATCGCTCTAGACTTCGGGGTCAACGTTTCGTAAAGCGCCGCGCGCTGCGCGCGGGGGACCCCATACAGCGAGGGATTGGGTAGGCAGTGCTCCTGAAAACCTTTGGCTGGTCGTTCGCCGTCACGGTGCTCGGCCTCGCCTTGGCCGGCGTGCTCTGGGGGTGGCAAGGGCTCGCGATTGTCGGGATCCTGTCCATCCTGGAGATCTCGCTCTCGTTCGACAACGCCGTGATCAACGCAGGCATCCTGCGCAAGATGAACGCCTTCTGGCAGAAGATCTTTCTGACCGTCGGCATCATCGTCGCGGTATTCGGCATGCGGCTGGTGTTCCCGGTCGTCATCGTCGCGATCACCGCGAAGATCGGGCCGATCGAAGCGGTCGATCTCGCCATCAACAACAAGGCGCATTACGAGGAGCTGGTCACCAGCGCCCACCCGGCCATCGCGGCCTTCGGTGGAATGTTCCTTTTGATGATCTTCCTCGACTTCATCTTCGAGGAGCGCGACTACAAGTGGCTGGCCTGGATCGAGCGGCCGATGGCCAAGCTGGGCAAGCTCGACACGCTTTCGATCATCATCGCGCTGGTCGCGCTGCTGGTGAGCGCCATGACGGTGGCCACCGACGTCGCGCACGGCGGCGGTGACAAGAGCGCCACGGTCCTGTTGTCCGGCGTCGCGGGTCTGATCACGTACCTCGTCGTCGGCGGTATCTCCGGCTACTTCGAGGACAAGCTGGAGGACGCCGAGGAGGACGAGGGCGAGGAGGCCGCCGCGGCGCCCGCGAAGAAGGGGACCGGCGCGGCCGTCGGGCTGGCCGGCAAGGCCGCGTTCTTCATGTTCCTCTACCTCGAGGTCATCGACGCGTCCTTCTCCTTCGACGGTGTCATCAGCGCGTTCGCCATCACCAACGACATCTTCGAGATGGCGCTGGGTCTGGGCATCGGCGCGATGTACATCCGTTCGCTGACGGTCTTCCTGGTCCGCAAGGGGACGCTGGACGAGTACGTGTACCTGGAGCACGGTGCGCACTACGCGATCGGCGCGCTGGCGGTCATCCTGCTCATCACGATCAAGTACGAGATCCCCGAGGTCGTCACCGGCCTGATCGGTGTCGTGCTGATCGCCCTGTCGTACTGGTCCTCGGTGGCGAAGAACCGGCGGGACGGTAAACCAGGCGCCGAGGGCGGGGCGAAGTCGGAAGTGGCGTCCGGAGTGTGACAGGACGCTGATTGAGGAACGCTCTCTGCGGGGCGGCCTGGGGTGCGGACCTCGGGCCGCCCCGCGGTAATTGGGGCCGAGCAATGGGGTGGGCATGGTGTCGTTCCTGGGGAACCTGTGGCGCGGTGGCGCGCAGAAGATGGACTTCGACAGCGGCGGGGCGTCGTACGTCGTCGAGCTGACGAAACGCAATCCGGTCATCTCCCTGACCAAGCAGGGGGCGGCCACGGGGCATCTGCGGGTCAATCTGCACTGGCAGATGCGGACCTCGGACCTCCATGAGCGGGGCGGGCAGGGCAAGGGCAGTCTGCTGCGCCACCCGGGCAAGCTGTTCAAGCCCGAGATCGTCCAGGCGCAGGGACCGGCCGTGGTCAAGATCGACCTGGACCTGGCCTGCCTGTACGAGCTCAAGGACGGCACCAAGGGCGTGGTGCAGCCGCTGGGCAACTTCCTCGGCGATCTCAACGCCGCGCCGTTCGTGAAGCTCAGCGGCGACGACCGCTTCGGCTCCCCGTCCGGCGAGACGCTGTACATCAACATGGACCAACGCGACGAGATCAAGCGGATGCTGATCTTCGTCTACATCTACGACGGCACGCCCGCCTTCGACCGTACCCACGCGGTCGTGACGCTCTACCCGAGCAACGGCCCGCGGATGGAGATCAAACTCGACGAACGGGCGCCACAGGCCCGCTCCTGCGCCATCTTCATGCTGGAGAACAACAAGGGCGAGCTGACGGTGCGCCGCGAGGTGAAGTACGTCTACGGCTTCCAGGCGGAGCTCGACCGGTTGTACGGCTGGGGGCTGCAGTGGGGGCGCGGGTACAAGTCGAAGGTGTGACCCGCCGGTGCCCGGGGGCACCGCCCTCAGGAGGCGCCCCGCAGGCTGTCCCCTAACGGCGCTGGAACTGCGGGCCCTGGGGCGGCAGGACGAACGAGGGGTCCGGCACGAACGGCTGCTGCTGCATCGGATAGCCGTATGTCGCCGCCGGGTGCGGCTGCTGCTGTGGATAGCCGTACGTGGGCGGCTGCTGCTGGGGCTGGTACTGGGGCGGCGGCCCCGGGTAGCCGTAGGCGGGCTGGGCCGGGGGCTGGGCGGGCGGCGGCGGAACGTTGTGCGGGTAGCCGTAGCCGCCGCTCGTCGGTGCGGGCGCCGGGGAGGCCGCGGCGGCAGGCGGCAGTGGTGCGGCCGAGAACGGCTCCGGCATCGCGTCCGGCACATGCTGGGTGACGGCGTCGGGGTTCGACGGGGCGGAGGTCTGCGGGTCGGGGGCGGAGGTCCGCTGACCGGCCGCGGAGGGCGGCCCGGAGGCCTCTTCCGGCCAGGCGCTCGGCGGTGGGGTCACCGGGGTGGCGGGCTCGCTCCGCGGGGGTGCGGGGAGGGCTTCCGTGGGTTCCGAGCCGGGCGGTGTCGAGGGCGGCGTCGACGGTGTCTCCGGGGCCGGTGCGGCCGCGCTCTCGCCGGCCGTGTCCTTCTCCTCCACCGAGATCCCGAACTCGGTCGCCAGGCCGACCAGGCCGGTCTCGTACCCCTGCCCCAGGGCGCGGAACTTCCAGCCCTCGCCGCGGCGGTACAACTCCCCGCAGATCAGGGCCGACTCGTCGCCGGTCTCGGGCACCACGTCGAAGACCGCAAGCGGCTCACCGTCGCTCTCCGCCGCGTCGTACAGCAGGACCCGCAGATCCCCTACGTCCGCGAAGGCGCCGCCGTCCGACGATGCGGCCAGCACCACCCGGTCGACTGACGGATCCAGGGTGGCCAGGTCCGCCTCGATGGTCTCCGTCAGGCTGTCGGCGAGCCGGGCCTTGGGCAGGTGCCGGACCAGGCCGCTGGGGTGCCGCGGCTGGTTGTAGAAGACGAAGTCCTCATCGGAGCGCACGCTTCCCTCGGGCCCCACCAACAGGGCCGAGGCATCGACATCGGGGACTCCGGCGCCGGGCGTCCAGCGCAGGACGGCCCGGACAGCCGTGGCATCGAGGGGTACGTTCGACCCTTTCAGCATCGCGTGCGTCATGCCGCAATCCTGCCTTCCCGGAGGTCGCAGGGACAACGCGGGGGCCGTGGAGCGGTGCAGGGGGAGCGGTCACGGACATCTGAAGGCCCCATGCGGGTTACGTGATTTTCACGCACGCGGGAACTAACCACACCCCCACGCACGTACGATTACCGGCTGGATCCAGACAGCGAGACGCAGCGGGGGTGCCCGGTCCCGCATCCATACGGGGAGATATATGCGGCATTTTGGGTACCTTCCGCCCGATATTCGGAAGGCGCTGTTCCATCAGGAGCCGGTGGATTTCACCGCCGACTCCCCGGCCCGCACGCTCTCGGTCGCCCTCGGTGCCACGCTCTACAGCCCCGCCACTCGCCCCCGGCTCGCCGCCGACGTCCTCAAGCAGGCCGGGCGTGGCGTGATGTCCATGGTGCTGTGCCTCGAAGATTCCATAGGGGACGGGGACGTCGAGGCCGGCGAGTCGAACCTCGTACGGCAGTTCGGTCTGCTCGACGAGGCCGCCGACGCGGGAGGGGACCTTCCGCTGCTGTTCATCCGCGTCCGCACCCCCGGCCAGATACCGGATCTGGTGCGCCGCCTGGGGTCGACGGTGCACAGGCTGTCTGGATTTGTACTTCCGAAGTTCACCGAAGAGCGTGGGGTCCCCTTCCTCGAGGCGCTGACCGCGACCGAGTCGGCCTGCGGCCGGCGGCTGTTCGCGATGCCGGTGCTCGAATCCCCGCAGCTGCTGCATCTGGAGAGCCGCGCGGAGACCCTTCAGGGCATTTCCAGGACCGTGGACAAGTACCGGGACCGGGTCCTTGCCCTGCGGCTGGGCGTCACGGACTTCTGCTCCGCCTACGGCCTGCGCAGACCGCCCGACATGACCGCCTACGACGTCCAGATCGTCGCCTCCGTGATCTCCGACGTGGTGAACGTACTGGGCCGGGCGGACGGCACGGGCTTCACGGTCACCGGCCCGGTGTGGGAGTACTTCCGGCTGCACGAGCGGATGTTCAAGCCACAGCTGCGGCGCAGCCCGTTCCTGGGCCGCGCCGAGGAATTGCGTACAGCTCTGATCGAGCACGACATGGACGGTCTGCTGCGCGAGATCGAACTGGACCGCGCCAACGGCCTGCAGGGCAAGACCTGCATCCACCCCTCGCATGTCGCGCCGGTGCACGCCCTCTCGGTCGTCAGCCATGAGGAGTTCAGCGACGCCGCGGACATCCTGCGGCCCGAGCGGTGCGACGGCGGGGTCCTGCGCTCCGCCTACACGAACAAGATGAACGAGGTGAAGCCGCACCGCGCCTGGGCCGAACGGACCCTGCTGCGCGCGGAGGCTTTCGGGGTCGCCCGGGAGGGCATCGGCTTCGTGGAGCTGCTGACGGCAAGCCTGCCGCAGACCTGAGATACGGCGAACGACATGAACGGTACGACGGAGGAGACGGAACGCGTGGTGTGGACGGGAGAATGGGTCGCCGGTCGGCTCGGGGTCTCGCTGAGCGGCGGGGACGAGCTGCCGGAACTGCTGGGGCTGGCGCTGCGGCGCAACCCCAAGCGGGCCCATCTGCTCGTGTCGAACGTGCTGGGCAAGCACGTGCCGCAGCGACCGGACGTGGTTCATGGCGCCGGCTTCGGGCTGGGGCGCCGGGTGCGCGAGCTGCTCGGAGACGAGGCCGCCGCCCGCTCCGTCGTCCTGGGCTACGCCGAGACCGCCACCGGCCTGGGCCACTCCGTGGCGGACGGCCTGGCGCTCGCGCCCTATCTGCACTCCACCCGCCGACCGGTGGAAGGCGTGGCGCAGGCGGGCGGGTTCGAAGAGGAGCACAGCCACGCCACCTCGCACCTGCTGCTCCCGGAGAACCGCGAACTCCTGGCCGGCGACGGGCCGCTGGTTCTCGTCGACGACGAGTTCTCCACCGGCAGGACCGTTCTGAACACCATCAAGGCGCTGCACGCGCGCTTCCCGCGTGAGCGGTACGTCGTCGTCGCCCTGGTCGATATGCGCTCCGACGCGGACCGCAGCCGGCTGGAGAAGTTCGCGGCGGAACTGGGCGCCCGCGTCGACCTCGTGGCCCTTGCCGCGGGCGGCGTGCGCCTGCCCGAGGACGTCCTGGTCCGCGGCCAGGAACTCGTCGCCGAGCACGAGGCCCTCGCGGCACACGGGCCGGCGGCCGGATCCGGGAGCGCGGCGGGGCCCGTCGGCAGCCATCGCACGGACGTCGTACGGATCGACCTCGACTGGCCCGCCGGGCTGCCCGACGGCGGGCGGCACGGCTTCACACCCGCGCACCGCGAGCGGCTGGAGTCCGCTCTGCCGGGCATGGCGGCCCGGATCGCGCGGCATCTGGACGGCGCCCGCCGCGTCCTCGTCCTGGGCAACGAGGAACTGATGTACGCACCGCTGCGGATAGCCGGCGCGCTGGACGTCCTGGTCGGCGAGGGAGGGGAGGCCGCCGACGCGCCTCGGACCGGCGAGCCGTCCGAGCCGGCCGCGGGCCCAGGCGTCCACTTCTCGACCACCACCCGTTCGCCCGTGCTCGCCGTGGACGACCCCGGCTACGCGATACGGACCCGGCTGTCCTTCCCCGCCCACGACCGGCCCGCCGACGGGCCGGGGGAGCGGTACGCCTACAACGTCGCGGCCGGCACCGACCCGGCGCGCCGTTTCGACGCCATCGTCGCCGTCGTGGACTCGCACGGCGACGTCCCCGAACTGCACGCCGCCGACGGTCTGCTGGACCGTCTCGCCGAGCACACCGACCGGCTGCTGCTCGCCGTCATCCCCTCGTACGCCCCGCGACCCCAGGCCCGGCCCATGTCCCTCCCCGAGCCGCTGCGCGGCCCCGCCTTCTCCTCCTACGACGCCGACGAGGTCGGCTGGCTGCTGCAGGACCTGTCCGACATCACCCTGGAAGCGCCCACCGAGGAACGCGAGGAGGCGATTCAGCGCGGCGGCGCCCACTACGCCGAGTCGCTGCCGGTCGAATACCAGCCGAGCGAGCAGTACCAGGCGCTGTTCCACAGCGCGCTGCAGGCCTCTGCGCACCGGATCGCATGCGCCGTCGGGACCGTCACCGAGACCGTGCTCGCCGAACGCAGCCGGCGCCCCGTACTGGTGTCGCTGGCGCGGGCCGGTACGCCCGTCGGTGTGCTGATGCGGCGCTGGGCGCAGCACGCCCACGGCCTGGACCTGCCGCACTACGCGGTCTCGATCGTCCGCGGCCGGGGTATCGACACCACCGCGCTGCGCTGGCTGGCCGCCCATCACGATCCCGCGGACGTCGTGTTCGTGGACGGCTGGACCGGCAAGGGCGCCATCACCCGCGAACTCGCCCGGGCCGTGGCGGACTTCCCGGGCTTCGACCCGCGGATCGCCGTGCTCGCCGACCCCGGCGGCTGCGTCGAGACCTACGGCACCCGCGACGACTTCCTCATCCCGTCCGCCTGCCTCAACTCCACCGTCTCCGGCCTCATATCGCGCACGGTCCTGCGCGACGACCTCGTGGGACCGGACGACTTCCACGGTGCGAAGTTCTACCGCGAGCTGGCCACGTCCGATGTGTCGCGCGCGTTCCTGGACGCGGTCGGCGCGCGGTTCGACGAGGTCGCCGGGGAGGTCGCCGCCAAGGTGAAGGAGCTGGCCACCGCCGACCGTGCCCCCACCTGGGCGGGCTGGGCGGCCGTCGAGCGGATCAGTGAGGAGTACGGCATCCACGACGTCAATCTCGTGAAGCCGGGTGTCGGCGAGACCACGCGGGTACTGCTGCGCAGGGTCCCCTGGAAGATTCTGGCCCGGCAGGGCGCCGGAGCCGATCTCGATCATGTGCGCCTCCTGGCTGAACAAAGGGGTGTGCCCGTCGAAGAGGTCGACGAACTCCCCTACACCTGTGTCGGATTGATCCACCCCCGCTTCACTCGCGGGGCGACGGGCGCTGACGGCAAGGCGGTGGCCGGCTGATGAGCACGATCGTCGCCAGCGACCTCGACCGCACGCTGATCTATTCGGCGGCCGCGCTGGACCTGGCCATGCCCGACGCCGAGGCCCCGCGGCTGCTGTGCGTCGAGACCTACCAGCGCAAGCCGCTGTCCTATATGACGGAGACGGCCGCCGGGCTGCTCGCCGAACTGGCAGGCAGCACCACCTTCGTGCCGACCACCACCCGCACCCGTGAGCAGTACGGACGCATCCATCTCCCCGGTCCCGCACCGGAGTTCGCGATCTGCGCCAACGGCGGCCATCTGCTCGTACGGGGTGAGTCGGACCCGGACTGGCAGCGCACGGTCGCCGAGCGGCTCGCCTCGCACTGCGCTCCGCTGGACGAGATCCGCACACACCTCGTCCGCACCGCCGACTCGGCCTGGCTGCTCAAGGAGCGGGTCGCCGAGGACCTCTTCGCCTATCTCGTCGTGGAGCGGTCTCTGCTGCCCGAGACCTGGGTGAAGGACCTCGCCGACTGGGCGGAGCAGCGTGGCTGGACCGTCTCCCTGCAGGGCCGCAAGATTTACGCCGTACCGCGGCCGCTGACCAAGAGCGCGGCCGTGGCGGAAGTGGCGCGCCGTACCGGAGCGTCCGAGATCCTCGCGGCCGGCGACTCCCTGCTCGACGCCGACCTGTTGCTGGCCGCGGACCGGGGATGGCGCCCGGGGCACGGTGAGCTGGCGGACTCCGGCTGGCAGGCCCCGCACGTCACGGCGCTCGGCGCGCGGGGTGTCGCCGCCGGCGAGGAGATCACGCGGGCCTTCATCCGCGGCGCCGTATCCCCGGGCCGCGCCGGCTGACCCGTACCGACACGAAGGCCCCCACCGCCAGCGCCGCCGCCGCGAGGACCACTTTCGAATAGACGTCAACAAATCCCGTCACCTCTTCCCATCGCTCGCCGAGCAGATAGCCGGCGAGGACGAAGATCGTGTTCCAGATCAGGCTGCCGAGGGTGGTCAGGGCGAGGAAGACCGGTATCGGCATGCGCTCGATGCCGGCGGGGATCGAGATGAGGCTGCGGAAGAGAGGGATCATCCGGCCGAAGAACACCGCCTTCGTCCCGTGCCGCTGGAACCAGCGCTCCGTCTTCTCGATGTCGGAGACCTTGACCAGCGGCAGCTTCGAGGCGATGGCGACCGTACGCTCGCGCCCGAGCAACGCCCCCACGCCGTACAGCGCCAGGGCGCCGGTCATCGAGCCGAGGGTGGTCCACGCGAGCGCGGACGCCAGATGCATACTGCCGCGGTCGGCCGCGAAGCCCGTCAGCGGCAGGATCACCTCGCTCGGCAGCGGCGGGAAGAGATTCTCGGCGGCGATCGCCAGACCCGCGCCGGGCGCGCCGAGCGCGTCCATGAGGTCGGTGATCCAGCCTGGTGCGGTGTTTCCGATGCTCTCGATCATGTTTTCAAAGCTATGAATTCCGCTCCGCCCGCACATTGCGGAAGACCGCACAAAAGACTGCGGTTTTCCGCAGTGTGCGGCAGCGAGCGGGGCGGCTAGCGTTTCGATCATGTTGGGAATCGCACGGCGCGGACTGCGCCTGACGACAGGGCTGGTGCTCGGCGCGGTGGCATCCGTCGCCGAGCTCCCCTTCGTCGTGCTCTCCGGGCTGTCCCTGCTGCTCGTGCTCGCCTGGCCGCGCGGCCGCCGCGCGGTCCTCAGGCCCGTGGCGGCCGGCGGACGGGCCCTGACCGAAGCCAACCGGCGCCGCCTGCGCGACTACCTCACGACCGAGACCTCCGACGCCTACACCGACCACCGCGCCCTGCACTATCTCTCGCTGCGCTGGTCGTTGGGCCTGCTGGGCGTCTTCGTGCTGAGCACCGCCCTGATCGGAGCGGCGTACGGCACCGCGTGGATCTTCATCCTGCTGCTCGGCGAGGTCCGGCACTTCGGCACCGTCGTCCTCTCGGGTATCGGCGGCCTCTTCCTTCTTTTCCTCAGCATGCAGGGCGCGTTCGGGGTCGCCGGCCTGGAGTCCAAGCTGGCGCGACGCCACCTCGGCCCGAGCCGCCAGGAGGAACTGGAGCGGCGCATCGAGCAGCTGGCGGCCAGCCGCGCCGGCGTCGTCGCCGCCGTCAACGACGAGCGACGCCGCATCGAGCGTGATCTGCACGACGGCGTCCAGCAGCGGCTGGTGGCGCTGGGGATGCTGCTCGGCCGCGCGCTGCGCAGCCAGGACCAGCAGCGCGCCGAGCAACTCCTGCGCCAGGCCCACGAAGAGAGCGGAATGGCCCTGGCCGAGCTGCGTGAAGTGGCATGGCGGGTCTACCCGACGGTGCTGGACGAGGCAGGTCTGCGGGCGGCCCTGGAGACCGTCGCCGAGCGCTCGGCCATCCCCGTGCGGCTGGACTACGAACTCTCCGCCGATCCCGAGGCAACGGTGGCGACGGTCGCCTACTTCGTGGTCTGCGAAGCGGTCACCAACGCCGTCAAGCACTCCGATGCCGGGCTGATAACCGTCCGCGTCGCCCGTGGTGAGGACGCCGTGCTCGTATGCATCGAGGACGACGGACTGGGCGGCGCGGATGCCTCCGGCAGCGGCCTGTTCGGGATGGCCCGCAGGGTTGCCGCCCTCGACGGCCGGTTCCGGGTCGACAGCCCGGCCGGCGGACCGACCACCATCACCGCGGAGCTGCCGTGCGCGTAGTACTCGCCGACGATTCGACCCTGTTGCGGGAAGGCCTGGTGCGCCTTCTCGCCGAGGAAGGCCACGAGGTTGCCGCGGCGGTCGGTGACGCCGATCAGCTGATCGCCGTGCTGGAGCGTGCGGCGGAGACGGGAACGAAGCCCGACGCGGTGGTCGTGGACGTCCGGATGCCCCCCACCCACACCGACGAAGGGCTGCGGGCAGCGGTGCAGATCCGGGAGCGCTGGCCCGGTGTCGGCGTGCTGGTGCTCTCGCAGTACGTCGAGCGCCGCTATGCGACGGAGCTGCTGACCGACGACGGCGAGGGGGTCGGCTATCTCCTCAAGGACCGGGTGGTCCAGGTGGACGAGTTCCTGGACGCACTGCAGAGGGTGGGAGCCGGCCAGGCGGCCTTCGACCCCGAAGTCGTACGGCAGTTGCTGACGCGTACGCGCCGCTCGGATCCGCTGGGCACCCTCACCGCACGCGAGCGGGAGGTGCTCGCACAGATGGCGCAGGGCCACACCAATGCGGCGATCGCCGCCCGGCTGCACATCTCGCAGAGCGCCGTGGAGAAACATGCCAACGCGATCTTCGACAAGCTCGGCCTGACCGGTACGTCCGGATACTCACGCCGGGTCCTGGCGGTGCTGCGGTACTTGGGAACGTGACAGGCCGGGCGGACATTCACGGCGTGACAGCCAAGGTGTGGCAGGCAGGCAGGCAGGCAGGGAGGGATGAGCGAAGGCTCGTGAAGGGAGGGGTGAAAAGCGGCTGGCGGCGAAGTGGCTCGGCTAGTCTCGCCGAGGCGGGCGGCTGCACCGTCCGGTGATCGGCCGGGACCGCGATCCTTGGTCAAGAGGAGAGCAAGTGGCTGAGTCCAAGAGCACACCGATCACGCCGGAGCTGTACGACTACGTTCTCGCCCACAATCCGCAGTTGAACCCAGCGCAGCGGGGCATCGTGGAGCTCACCCGGCAGCAGTTTCCCAAGGCGGCGGGGATGCAGTCCGCGGAGGAGCAAGGGCCGCTGCTCGCGTTCCTGGTGCGGCTGATCGGGGCGCGGCATGTCGTCGAGGTGGGGACGTTCACCGGCTACTCGGCGCTGTCCATGGCTCAGGCTCTGCCCGCGGACGGCACGCTGATCACCTGCGATGTGTCCGAGGAGTGGACGGCGTACGGCCGGGAAGCCTGGACCAGGGCCGGTGTCGCGGACCGCGTCGAGCTGCGGATCGCGCCCGCGCTGGAGACGCTGCGGGCGATGCCGAGCGAGCCGCACATTGATCTTGCCTACCTCGATGCGGACAAGGGGGGCTATATCGCCTACTGGGAAGAGCTGGTGCCGCGGCTGCGGCCCGGCGGTCTGATCGTCGCGGACAACGTGCTGTACCGCGGTGAGGTCGCCGACCCGGCGGCGACCGGGTCGGCCCTGGCGATCAGGGCGTTCAACGACCATGTGGTGGCGGACCGGCGCATGGAGGCGGTGCTGCTCACCGTGGCGGACGGTCTGACGCTGGCCCGCAAGCGGTAGCGCCCGCGACCGAAGGACGCGGCCGCCGCCTCCCGAAGCGCACGCGGCCGCCGCCTCCCGAAGCGCACGCGGCCGCCGCCCGGGGCGCGTCTCCCCGCCGGCCTAGCCGCAGCAGCCGCCTCCGCAGCAGCCGCCGCCTCCGCCCCCACCGCTCGGCGCGGGGGCGGCCGCGGAGCCGCCGACGGCGACCGTGGAGAGCAGCTTCACGGTGTCCTCGTGGCCCTCAGGGCAGACGGCGGGGGCGGAGGACTCGGCCATCGGCCGGTTCAGCTCGAAGATGGAGCCACAGGGGCGGCACCGGTATTCGTAACGAGGCATGGCCACAGATTAACCGTGTCGCTGATCAGCGCACGACGGTGTCGGGTGGCGCGTCCAGCATGCCGAGCTCCGCACGGGTCGGTGCGCCCTCCCAGTCGCCGTGCGAGGCGACCGCGAACGCGCCCGTCGTGACGCCGCGCTCAAGGCGTCCGGCAGGTCCCTCGCCGTCCAGCAGTGCCGAGAGGTACCCCGCCACGAAGGCGTCGCCGGCGCCCACGGCGTCCACGGCACGGACCGCTCTGGCGGGCTGGTGTACACAGCCGTCGCGGGTGAAGGCCATCGCCCCCTTCCCGCCGAGTTTGACCACCACCTCACCGACACCCTCCGCCAGCAGAAGCCGGGCCTGGTCCGCGTGGCCCGGCGCCGCGGCGCCCGCGCCGTCGGGCAGGCAGAGCGGCAGCTCGTCATCGGAGGCGATCAGGACGTCCACGAAGGGGATCCACTCGCGAAGGACCGCGGCGGCCTCCTCGGCGGCCCACAGGCGGGCGCGGAAGTTGACGTCGAGACAGACCCTTGAGCGATACCGGCGTGCCAGGTCGAGGACCTGGTGCGCCGCAGAGCGGGCCGTAGGGCTCAGCGCCGGGGTGATGCCGGTCAGATGCAGGACGCGCGGCGGAGCGGCGCGGAAGGCGCGGTCGATGGCGGCCGCCGCCGGCCGGGAGCCGGCCGATCCGGCGCGGTAGTAGTGCACCCGGGTGACCTCCGGCAGCCGCGGCTCGAAGAGCAGCAGCCCGGTCGGGGCGCCGGGATCGGTGGTGGCGGCGGAGACCTCCACGCCCTCGGCCCGCAGCGTCCGGAGCACCAGCGCTCCCGCCTCGTCGTCACCGACCGTGCCCGCCCAGCGGACGGCGTGCCCGAGCCTGGCCAGCCCGATCGCGACATTGCTCTCCGCCCCGGCGATGGAGACCTGCATCGTGCCGCCGAGCCTCAGCGGGCCGCTGCCGCGCAGGGCCACCATGGTCTCGCCGACGGTGAAGACGTCCGGGCGGTCCCGTTCCCCCGGGAGCCCGCAAGCGGGGAGGGCGCCACCGGGAGCCTCGCCGCCGCGCCGCTCCTCCCCGTCCCCGCCGGCCGCCGGCGGCCGCCCCGTCACTGCGTGCACACCGCCTTGAACTCCGCTGCGCGTTTGCGCAGCTCGTCCAGGTCGCCGCCGTCCGCCGCGTCCCCGATGAGCGGCGAGCCGACGCCCACGGCCACCGCTCCCGCGTCGAAGTACGCCGGGGCGACGGCCGCGTCCACCCCGCCGACCGGCACGAACGGCAGCTCCGGGAAGGGAGCGCGCAGCGCCCGCAGATACGCGGGTCCGCCGGCCGACGCCGGAAACAGCTGGAGCGCCGACACACCCAGTGCCTCCGCGGCGATGACCTCGGACGGCGTCATCACCCCGGCGAGCGTCGGCAGTCCCTGCCGTACGGACTCCTCCAGCCCCGCGCCCAGACCGGGCGTGACGATGAGATTCGCGCCGGCCTCGGCGGCACGTCGGGCGTCGTCGCCGGTCAGGACGGCGCCCGCGCCGAGCCAGGCGGCATCGCCGAGTTCGCTGCGGGCCCGCCGGATCACGCTCAGCGCGTCTTTGCCGCTGAGGGATACCTCGATCAACGCAAGGCCGGCCTCCGCAAGCGCCATGACCGTACGGAAGGACGCCTCCGCATCCCTGCCCCGGATGATGGCGACCAGCCGGTCGTTCCGGAGCGCTTCGCTGAAGTCCATGGCGATTCCTGCTTTCTCCGCTCCCCGCTGCGCGTGTGCCGCGCGTGCGGGTCGTTCGGGCGCGCGGGTGGTGCCATCGATTATTCCGGCCCGGCCGCATGGGTGGGGCGCTTCGGCCGGCACCTTGTCACCATTCCGCAAAGCCACCGTCCTCGTAGCGCCACACCGGGTTCCGCCAGGCGTGTCCCCGCTTGTCCGCCGCCCGTACGGCGGCCTCGTCGACCTCCACACCGAGCCCGGGGCGTTCGGTGCGCAGCAGCGACCCGCCATGGAAGCGGAACGGCTCCGGGTCCGCGACGTAGTCCAGCAGCTCGGCGCCCTGGTTGTAGTGGATGCCGATGGACTGCTCCTGGATGAGGAAGTTCGGTGTGGTGAAGGCGACTTGGAGGCTGGCGGCCAGTGCCACCGGGCCGAGCGGACAGTGCGGGGCGAGCTGCGCGCCGTACGCCTCCGCGAGCGCGCCGATCCGGCGCAGCTCGGAGATACCGCCCGCATGCGAGACATCGGGCTGGAGGATCGCCACGCCGGACTGCAGCGGAGCCAGGAACTCTCGCCTGGTGTAGAGACGTTCACCGAGTGCGAGGGGGATGCCGGAGGCATTGACGAGATCAGGGAGGGCCTGCAGGTAATCACCGAGCACCGGCTCCTCGACGAACATCGGTGCGGTCTCGGCCAGCAGGGGGAGGAGCCTGCGGGCGTTGGCGGGGGAGACCCGGCCATGGAAGTCGAGCCCGAAGTCCCGGTCCTCACCGAGGACTTCGCGTGCGGTCTCGGCGCGGAGCAGGCATGCGCGCACCTCGGCGCGGGTCGCCACCGGGCTCATCCGGCCGCAGCCGTTCATCTTGACGGCCGTGAAGCCCGCCTCGATCTGCGCGGTGATCGCCTCCCGGATGGCCTGCGGTTCGTCGCCGCCGACCCATGCGTAGGCCCGGATCCGCTCTCGTACCGGCCCGCCCAGCAGCTGGTGGACGGGGACACCGTGGCGCTTGCCCTTGATGTCCCACAAGGCCTGGTCCAGACCGGCGACGGCGGACGACAGCACCGGCCCGCCCCGGTAGAAGCCGCCCTTGGTCATGACCTGCCAGTGGTCCTCGATGCGCGCCGGATCCTGCCCCAGGAGGTATGCGGACAGCACCTCCACGGCCGCCCGGACGGGCTCCGCCCGCCCCTCGACCACCGGCTCGCCCCAGCCGACGAGGCCCTCATCGGTCTCCACCCGTACGAACATCCAGCGCGGCGGGGCGAGGAACGTCTCGATGCGGCTGATCTTCATGGACCGGACCGTCCTTTCGGCGTGCGCGGCGTACGGCGGGACGTGCATCCCCCGGCGGGCCCGTGCGCGATCTACTGCCCGCAGGGGACGCCGCCGTAACGGGAAGGGCCGTCGCCGCTGCCCCCGAGGACCGATGTGATCACACAGTCCGGTCACGCCTTCCCGAGCCCCTCCGCCCCTACGCACCTCCGGACTCTTCCCGTACGCCGTCCCGTAGGCCGCCCGGCACGCCCTCCCGAAGAACTCCGAGCGCGACTGCGGCGGGCGCCACGCCTAGGCCCGGCTAGGCCCGGCTAGGCCCGGCTAGGCCCGGCTAGGCCCGGCTAGGCCCGGCCTACGGATGCTCCCGCGCCGACTTGTCCAGCAGTTCGAGCATCGCCATGTACGCGCCGTCGACGTCCCGGTTCCGTACGGCTTCGACGACCGCGGCGTGCACCGCATGCGGATGCTCGAAGGCGCGGTCGGCGGCCAGCACCTCCCGGTCGCGCTCGACGAGCACGGGCACGATCACCCGGTGCATCTGCGCGTAGAAGCGATTGTTCGACGCGATCAGCATCGCCGTGTGGAAGGAGGCGTCGGCGCGTACGAGCAGCACCGGATCGTCATCGGTCGCGGCCATCGCGCTCAGCGCGGCGTCCAGTGCCGCCAGATCGTCGTCGGTACGGCGCTCGGCGGCGAGCGCGGCCGCGGCGGGCTCGATGGAGCGGCGCAGTTCGAGCACGTCGGCGAAGAAGTCCGAGGACACCCCGGCCGCCAGCTTCCAGCGCAGCACGTCCGTGTCCAGGAGATTCCACTCCCCCCGAGGGCGGACGAAGGTGCCGCGCTGCTGATGGGTGCCGAGGAGCCCCTTGGTGGTCAGTACCTTGACCGCCTCACGCAGTACGGTCCGGCTGACGTCCAGCTCCGCCATCAGCTCCGGCATGACCAGGGTTTCCCCCTCGCCGTAGGTGCCCTGGAGGATCCGCCTGGCGAGCGCTTCGACCGCCGCGCCGTGCGCTCCGTGGCCCGCGGCGGAGGCGGCGCGCTCCGACCGGCTCATGGTGCTGCTCCCTGCTCCCCCTGCCCCTGGTCCCCGCGCCCCCGCCTCCCCCTGCCCCGAACCACCCGCCGCCTGCCGGCACCGGTCGTCAGGGCGTACCGAGCACCCCAATCCCACCTCGGTACGCCCTGACGTGTCCCTCGCCCCGGTCAGGTCCCCTTGCCGCCGGAGCCGCCCGCGCCGGTGCCCGTGCTCGTGCTCCCGGAGCCGGCACCGGTGCCCCTTCGGGTGATGCTGCTACTGGTACCGGGGCCGAACGAGCCGCGCCCGGCATGCGGGGCGCCCTGCATCTTCCGGCGCGCCACCAGCCGGCCTGCCGTCATGCCGGCCACCGGATGCGCCTGCCCGCGGGCGAACTGTTCCGCTTCCTCCGGGTGCCGGGCGCGCCAGTACGGGTTGTCCTCCGAGAGACCACCGCTGACCCGTCCGTACATCCCGAAGACCAGCAGCATCAGCCCGACCACGAAGCTGAACAGGACGTTCTGGATGCGGAAGGCGAGGAAGTTCGCGCCGGTGTCCAGCAGCGCCAGGTTCACGAACCCGCTCAGCAGGAAGAGGCCGCCGAAGACGATGTTGAGGGTCGAGGCGAAGTTCCCGCCGATCACCATGCCGGCGAAGAGGATCGCCCCGACGACGATCGACAGCACGCTCAGGGAACCGTTGGTGTTCAGCCCCGCGACGGTGTCGCCGCCGGTGTCGAAGAAGCCGATGTGGTGGGTCAGTCCGAGGATGCCGAAAGCGACCAGTACCAGGCCCATCAGCCCGGCGCCGATGCGGTAGACCTTGCTGAGCCCGTGATCCACGGGCAGATGCTCGTCGAACCGGGCACGACGGTGCCCCTTGGCCCGGTGGTGCCGCCCCATGGGCCCGTGCAGGGTCTGGCCAGTAGCCCCAGTAGCCATGTCCGGCCTCCTTCGCGCAGATGTGCCGCCTGGGCCGTACTCAATCTCCAGGATCCGCCCACGGGCCGCTTCACGCCATCGCACCTGGAAGAACGCCTCCGGAGCGGGGCCACTTCTGAGCCGTACGACACGACCGCCCACCCGCCGCCCACGGCGCAGCTCAGCGGGACACACCCACTGGGCCGGCGGGAACCACTCGATGAGGAGGCCCGCCGGCAGCCTCAGCCGGCGGTCCCTGCCGCGCCCCTGGCGTCCCGGATCTCCTGCACCACCCGGGCCGCCGTCTGCCGTACCGCCTCCGTCTCCGTCAGGAAGTGCCACCAGTCCGGATGCCGCCCTTCCAGGCCGGCGACCGCACGATCGAGCCGCGCCACCGCGTCGTCCAGGGGGCGGGCATGCCGCGGGTCGGGGGTGCTGCGCCCGGCCATCGCCAGCCGCTGTGCGTCCCGGAGGGCGAAGCGGGTCCGTTCGACCTCCTTCTGCCGGTCGAACGAGACCGCATCGAGCCGCTGCAGCCGGTCACCGGCCGCGGACACCGCATCGTCGGTGGAGTCCAGCAGCGCCCGCACGGTGGCCAGCCGGCTCGTGGCATCCGCCCAGCGCTGCTCGTCCCGCGCCTGCTGCGCCTCCCGCAGTTTGACCTCGGCCTGCCGCACGGACTGCGCCGCCTGCTCCGGTACGTGCTGCAGGTCCTGCCAGCATGCCGCGCTGTAGCGCCGCCGCAGCTCGCTGAGGACCGGATCGACCTTCCCGGCGCGCGTCGTGATCGCCTGCGCCCGGGTCCGCAGCGACACCAGCCGCTTGTCGATCTCCGCGGCCTTCGCCGGCAACCGCTCGGCCTCGGCCCGTATGCCTTCGGACTTGCGGAGCACGTCGTCGGCGCGCCGGATGGTCTCCTGTACGCCGTGCTGCCCGGCGCCCTGATTGAGCTTGGTCAGCTCCGGCCCGAGCGCCGCCAGCCGGGCCGCGAGATCGTCCGCCCGCATGCCCTGGGCCCGGACCGCGTCCAGCGCGTTGCTCGCCGCCAGCAGCGCCTGTCGCGCCCGCTCCACCGCCGGGGCGAGCTGCGCGAGCTGCGTCTCGGCGGACTGCAGCAGCGGTCCCAGCCCCTGCGCGAACCGGTCGAGGTCACCCTTGACCCGGTCCAGTTCCTCCTTGGCCCGCATCAGATCGGCCCGCGCCCGTGTCATCGCGGCGCCGTCCAGATCATCGCGGTCGAGATCATGGGAATCGACCGCGGTGATATAGCCGTGACTCACCTCGTCGATCCGCCGCCCGAAGCCCTCGTAGTCCGCCGCGGCCCGCTGCGCCTGAGGGGAACTGTCCACCGCGGTGATCGTCTCTATGGAGATCCGCAGATCCCGGTGTGCGGTGTCCAGCTCGTAGAACGCCGCCGCCGCGGCATCCTTCGCGGCCTGCGCATCGGCCCGCTGGCTCTCCCCGCGCCCGAACCAGCGACGAGTCCCCCCACCGGCGAACGCCATCGGAGCCAACGCGATCAGCAACGGCAACGGCAGCAACGCGAGCGTCACCGCATCCCGGACCGGGCCTCCACGCACGCGACGGCGTTCTCGCTGCTCATGCGGCTGCGTGTGTGTCGCCGTCACTTCCCTCTCCCGATCGGTTCGCCCCAGGACGGATGCCATTCTCCCACTCACCGGAAACGAACACACCGGCCGGTAAGTTCGCACTTCGCGCACTGGTTTGCAGTCCAGCCCCGAAGGCAAGGTAGTCTGTCGGCTCGACCAGGGCGCATAGCTCAGCGGTAGAGCGCTGCTCTTACAAAGCAGATGTCGGCGGTTCAAATCCGTCTGTGCCCACTCACCACGCAGAACGACGAAGGCCCAGGCCATCCGAGATGCACTCGGATTCCTGGGCCTTGATCGTTTGTTGCCGCGGGTGCGCGGCCCACCCAGCTCCTCGGCGTCATGACTTCGGGCGCGGAGATCAGCTCGCCCGGCAGGCGACAGGTGCACCGGCCTTGGGCTCCGGGGTCTGCGACACTGGTAGCAGCATGTCAGCGCCGGAAGGCCGGCAGCAGCGGTGGGCGATCAGCGTCGCCGCTCGACGGCGAACCGGGCCCGGCGAGGACCGGGCGCCTCCTACGGCCGTTGTTCGGGCAGGCTGCGAGAGTCGGCGCGGCGCGTCGGCGCCCCAGTCCCCGAAGAGAGCGCGAAGCCCGCACCGCATTCGGCCCTGGCGCCCAAGGCGGCATGACGGCTCGATCTCACCATCTGTGGGAGGCATCCGATGCCATTCATCGACATCAAGGTGATCGCCGGAGTATTCACCCCCGAAGAGAAGCAGAAGATGGTCGAGGATGTCTCCGAGGCGTTGATCGCCATCGAAGGCGAGGCATTGCGACCGGTGACGCATGTGGTGGTCACCGAGACGCCCAGCGGCGAATGGGCGGTCGGTGGTAAAGCCCTGACCGCCGAGGACGTTCGGGCCAAGAGGGCCGGCTAGGGTCTGTTGCGAAAGTTGATCTTGTTCGCTGATGATCACGTCTCATGGGACGTGGGGATCTGACGAACGGCCAGTGGGCCCGGCTTGAACCGTTGCTGCCGCAGGGCATCAAGCCGGGCCGTCCGCAGGTGTGGACGCGGCGGCAGTTGATAGACGGCATACGGTGGCGGACCCGCACCGGTGCTCCCTGGCGTGATGTGCCGGAGCGGTACGGGCCATGGGACCGGGTCTATGACCTGTTCCGCCGCTGGCAGCGGGACGGGACGTGGGCTCGGATCGTCACGCAGCTCCAGGCCGAGGCTGACGCGAAGGGGATGATCACCTGGGACGTGAATGTCGACTCCACGGTCTGCCGTGCCCACCAGCACGCGGCTGGGGCGGTGAAAAGGGGGATCTCCAGAAGGAACCGCCCGGCGGGATCACCGTCGAGCCGGCCGACCACGGACTCGGACGCTCCCGGGGCGGACTGACCAGCAAGATTCACCTCGCGGTCGAGCAGGGCCAGAAGCCGTTGGCGGTGGTGGTCACTGCCGGGCAGCGGGGCGATTCCCCTCAGTTCGAGCCTGTCCTGGAAGCAATCCGGGTGCCCAGACTCAGCCGGGGACGGCCACGCAAGAGGCCGGATCGAGTGCGCGCTGACAAGGCGTACGACTCCCGCAAGAACCGCTCCTACCTGCGCAGACGCGGCATCAAAGCGACGATCCCGGTCCCCGCGGACCGCGTCCGCAACCGGCAGAAGCGCGGCTCGCGCGGCGGACGGCCACCGACGTTCGACAAGACCGACTACAAGCAGCGGCACGCGGTCGAGTGCGGAATCAACCGACTCAAGCGGCACCGCGCGGTCGCCACGAGATACGACAAACTCGCCGTCCGCTACGAATCAACTGTGCTGGTCGCAGTCCTCAACGAGTGGCTGTGACCAGCACTTTCACAACACGCCCTAGGGCCTGCCCCATCGGACACCCCTGGCCCAGCCGGTAGGTGTCCTCGAGTTCCTGCCGGGCGCCAGGCGGCGGCGCATCCGTGACCTGGCGGCCTCCTTCCCCGAGCCATCGGCCTGGTGGCCCGGCCTCTCCTGTCAAGGAGCAGGTTCGAATCCTGTCGTGCCCACCAGTGGTGGACCGCGAGGTCAGTGGCCCCCGACTCGGTTGAGTCGGGGGCCGTTTTCGTGCCCGGTGGCGGTGGGGTGGCGCGGGTGGGAGCGCTCCGGGGGCTGCTGGGGGGACTGCTGGGGGGCTGTTGTTTGTGGTGTGTGGGGGTGTATCGTCGGTTGTAGTTTGAACTTTCAAGTAAGTGTGGCGAATGATCCACGCGGTGTCGTGGTGGAAGATCGGAGAGCGGGTTCATGGCCGTACGACGGCTCAATCACGCGGTGTTGTACGTCCGGGACGTGGCGCGGGCTGTTGCTTTTTACGGTGAGGCGCTGGGGCTCACCGTGGATGTGGAGATACCGGGGCGGGCGGCCTTCCTCAGTGCGCCCGGCTCGCTGAACGATCACGACCTGGGGCTGTTCGCGGTGGGGGCGGACGCGCCGGGGCCGGAGACCGGACGGGTCGGGCTGTACCACCTGGCCTGGGAGGTCGGCACGCTCGGCGAACTCGCCGCGACCGAGGCGCGGCTCGGTGAGCGCGGCGCACTGGTCGGCGCCACCGACCACCTCGTCTCCAAGTCCCTGTACGCCAAGGACCCGGACGGCAACGAGTTCGAGGTGATGTGGCGGGTTCCGCGGGAGGACTGGCCGGGGCCGGAGGAGGCGGACCGGCTGCGGCCGCTGGATCTGGCGGTGGCGCTCAGGCGCTGGGGGCCGGACCTGGTGACGGGCGCCGCGGCCGGCTCGGCCACGTGAGGTGAGGCGCGGCCCGCGCGCCGTGCCTCAGGAGTCCGACGCCGCTGCCGCCCGCTCTGCCGCCTTCGCCCGGTCTGCCGCCTCCGCGCGCTGCGCCCAGCGCTTCTCCACGCCGCTCAGTCGCCAGTACGCCAGCGCCGCGGCCCACACCACGACGAACAGGCCGACGATGATGAAGCCGACATTGTCGAGGTCGAGGGTGGAGATCCAGCCGGTCAGCGGGTCGTCGAGGGCGAGTTTGTCGTGCAGCACGGTCACCAGCTCGATCGTGCCGATGAAGAAGGCGACGGCGATCGACAGTCCGGTGATGGTGAGGTTGTAGTAGACCTTGCGCACCGGGTTGGAGAACGCCCACTGGTAGGCGAAGTTCATGAACGTGCCGTCGAGGGTGTCGAACAGGCTCATCCCGGCGGCGAACAGCAGCGGCAGGCACAGGATCGCGTACCACGGCACGCCGGCCGCGGCGCCGCTGCCCGCCATCACCATCAGGGTCACCTCGGTCGCGGTGTCGAAGCCGAGCCCGAAGAGGAAGCCGAGCGGGAACATCTGGCCGGGGCGCGAGATCGAGCGGGTGAAGCGTCCCAGGAAGCGGTTCATGAAGCCGCGCGAATCGAGGCGCTGCTCCAGCTCGGCCTCGTCGTACCGGCCGTCGCGCATACCGCGGAAGACCCGCCAGATCCCGGCCAGCGCGATGAGGTTGAGGGCGGCGATGAGGTAGAGGAACGTCCCCGAGACCGTGGTGCCGATGGTGCCGAGGATCTGGTGGGTACGGGATTCGTCGTTGAGCAGGGTGCCCGCGAGCTGGGCGCCGCCCGCCACCAGGGCGGCCATCGCGACCACCACGCTGGAGTGGCCGAGCGCGAACCAGAAGCCCACCGAGACCGGCCGCTTGCCGTCGGCCATCAACTTGCGGGTGGTGTTGTCGATCGCGGCGATGTGGTCGGCATCGAAGGCGTGCCGCATGCCGAGGGTGTATGCGGTGATGCCGAGTCCGGCGCCGAAGACCTGGCTGCCCACGGAGTAGTGGTGCGGGACGACGAGCAGGAAGAGCACGCCGAAGGCGACGACGTGCAGGCCGGCTATGACGGCCATCAGGCCGGCGGTACGGAGGGTGTCCTGCCGGCGCCAGCGGAACGCGGCGGGGGCAGGGGTGTTCGGGGTATCGGTGGACAGGGCCATCCGGCGGTCACGCTCCAGCACCTCGTGGATCAGTTCGTGAGATGCCGTGGCCGGTCTCCTGGCTTACGGGTGCACGCGTCCGTCCCCGCCTTCCCGGCCGCGGGCTGCGGTCAGTGGCGCCGTACGCGCGCCGTGCGCATACGGAAAGGGCTGGAAACTCCCCGATCACAGTGGCGAGGGCCGCTCCGGCCTGGGACACAAGGTCCGGCACCGGTCTTCCCGAACACCACGGCTCGATCACTCTATCTGCCGAGGAGGGCGGGTGTGCCGAGGAGGACGGGGGGAGGTGCGGGCCAGTGGCAGTGGACTCGCGGCCGGTGGTCGCCGGGAGGGCCGGCGCTCCGCTTCGGGGTCGGTGGGCCAGGGACGCCGGGTCAGTAGTCCAAGGACGAGAGGAAGGCGTGCAGTTCGCGGTCGAAGAGCCCGGTGTTCTCCAGATTGACCATATGGGCCGCGCCCGGTATTCGGACTCTTCGGGCGCCGGGGACGGCCAGCGCTATGGCATGGGCGTTGGCGGAGATGTCCGCACTGTCGAGGTCGCCGTCGAACACGACCGTCGGCACCCGGATCTCGCCCAGGCGGTCCGCGGCCCCGACCTCAAGGGGCATCCCGGCGCCCAGCCCATCGGCATGCACCTCCACATTGGCCGCGGCCGAGGCGCGCATCCGCTCGCGGAACCCCGGGTGCACGGCGGATGGTTCGCGATGCGGACCGTCCACCCACATCCGCAGGAAGTGCTCGACATAGCGATCCGCGCCGTCCGGTGCGCCGATGGCCGCGACCTGCTCCTTGATGTGCTCCAGCACGAAGGGGTCGGTGAAGGGGCGGCCGCTGATGCCGGGGGAGGCGAGCGCGAGGGCCGTCACCCGGTCCGGGTGGGCTATCGCGGTGTCGAGGGCGACCCGCGAACCGTGTGAGAGGCCGACGAGGACGGCGCTGGGGGCGTCGAGCGCGTCCAGGAGGGTGCACAGGTCGTCGTGGTTGGCGTAGTCCCCGTCCACCGTGGAGGACAGGCCGTGGCCGCGGAAGTCGTAGCGGATCGCGCGGAGGCCGGAGTTCACCAGCCAGGTGAACTGTTCGTCCCACATGTGCTGGTCGAGCATGCCGCCGTGCAGCAGTACCACCGCGGGGCCCGAGCCGGCCGTCTCATAGAACAGCTCGCCGTCGTCGACCGGCACGAGGCCGTTGTCGACCTCGGACCAGTCGGTGATTGCTCGGGTCATGCTCCGGACCGTCCTTTGTGCGTGGAGTGCGTGGAGTGCGTGGGGGATGGGGGCGGGTGGGGTGATTGGGGTTGGTCAGGCGAGCTTTGTGACGTTGTTGGTGGTGGTGGCGTGTGTGTTGTTTCTGTTTTTGATGCCGGTGTTGTCGTTACTGCCGCTGGTGTCAGTTTTATCCGGTGGACTGTGTGAGCCGTTCGCCAGGTGCCGGAATTCCTCACCGAGTCGGTCGAGCACGTGCAGGGCCGTGCGGACGTCCTCGGCGGGCAGGTCGGCCAGCCGCTGTCGCAGCTCCCTCGCCTCGAACTCCTGGATCCCGCGTATCGCCGCCGCGCCCTCGGTGGTGAGCTCGATCAGGGAAGAGCGGCGGTGTGCGGGGTTGGGGGCCGTCACGACCAGGCCCAGCTCCGCGGCGTGGTTCACCCAGCGCTGCACCGGCTGTCTGTCGAGCCCCATCGAACGGGCCAACTGCGGCACGGTCCTGGGCCCTTCGCTGCGCAGGGCGTCCAGCAGCGCGTGTTCACCGGCGGTCATGCCCGTGCCCGTCAGCTCGCGCTCCACCGCGCGGACGACCGTCCGGTGCAGCGGCCATAGGCGTCTGATGACGCCGTACAGCAGGTCCTCGGCGGTAGTGGGTCCATCGGCGCCCACCCTGTCGGCGTCGCGCGCGGTGGAACTGTGCGCTCCGGCGCCGTTTTCGCCGGTGTCATGCTCTGCGGCATCCCCCTCATTGACACTCATGATGTCATGATGACATCGGTGATGTCGTTTGGGAAGGGGCTTGGCGCGGAAAGGAGTTGATGGCGGAAGGAGCTGAGGAGGGAGAGGAGCGGTGAGCAGTGCCGCGGGTGACGGGCGCGGCGGGGAGCGTGCGGGCGATGTGTGATGGGTGAGGGAGAGCGTGAGGGCGGATGAAGGTCGGTCTGTTGCGTGCGGTCGGGGTGGTCACGGCGGTGTACAGGGTGGCGGTGACGGCGGTGCCCGATCTGCTGGCGCGGCCTTCGGGGCTGGTCGACGGTGAGGGAAGGGTCGAGCCGGCCACCCGGATCTCGTTGCGCCCGCTGGCCTGGCGGGAAGTGGCCAGCGGGCTCGCACTCGCGCTGGCGCCCGAGGGTCCGGCGCTGCGCACCGCCGCGTACATGAGGATCGCGGCGGATCTCGGGGACGCCGTTCTGGTCGGTGCGACGCTGCCGGGCCGGGACCGGAGGGGGAGGGCGGCCGCGGCGTCCGTGGGATGGGGTGCGCTGTCGGTGGTCGGTCTGCTGGTCGGCGGGCGGCGACAGGGGGGCAGCCGCCGGACGGGGGTCAGTCGTCGGACGGGGGCGGGGCCGTTTCGGGGGCGAAGGAGATGACGAGGTCGGCGCGGTCGCGAGTCGCCGCCACGACGCGGGCGTTGGTCTCGTCCGAGGCGTGCACGAACCGTTCGGCGTCGGCGCGTGGGCGCCCGAAGCGCTCATGGCGGTCGATCAGCCGCCGGATCCGCTCCGGGCCGTCCAGCTCCACGTACCAGACCTCGTCGAGCAGCGCGCGGACCCGTGGCCAGGGCGCTGAGTCGAGAAGGAGGTAGTTGCCCTCGGTGACGACGAGCGGGATGTGTGGTGCGACGGCGATGCTGCCGGCGACCGGCTCCTCGATACGGCGGTCGAAGGCCGGGGCGTAGACGGTGGTGTCCGGCTCCGGGGTGCGCAGGCGCGCCAGCAGCGCCTCGTACCCGGCGGGATCGAAGGTGTCGGGCGCGCCCTTGCGGTCCGTGCGGCCGAGGCGGCGCAGCTCCGCCTCGGCGAGATGGAAGCCGTCCATCGGGACGAGCGCCGCCTGCCCGGCCAGCTCCGCCACGAGGTGGGCGGCGAGGGTGGACTTGCCGGCGCCCGGTGGGCCGGTGATGCCGAGCAGTCGGCGTCGTGCGGGGGTCGCGGAGCCGGCGAGCCGGCGGGCGCGGGAGAGAAGGTGCCGGGGATCCATGATGGGTCCATCGTGCCTGATCGACGGCCGGCCGGCGGTGGATCGGCCCGGCTTCTCGGCGTCTCGGCCGCGGCCTCCGGATCTCAGCTGTAGTACTCCATGCCGTATTTCGCGCCGATCGCGTTGAGGCGGTCGAGATCGGGGTGGCCGCCCTTCATGACGACCGGCCCGGCCTCGAACATGTCCTCCACGAACTCCTCCCAGCCGCCCGGCGACGAGATCTGCAGGCAGCGGGCGGGTGGCTGGGAGGCGTTGCGCATGGCGTGCGGGACGCCGTGGGGGAGCAGGGCGCACATGCCCGCGGTCAGGCGGTGGGTGGCGCCGTCGAAGTCGACCTCCATCTCGCCTTCGAGGACGTAGACGAACTCATCGGCGTGGTGGTGGACATGCGGCGGAATGTCGACGTCGAGCTGGTTCTCCAGGATGGCGAGTCGGCCCTCGGTGTCGCGCGTACGGGCCTTGACGCCGAATCCGGGTGGCAGGGGCACGCGGCCCGGGCGTCGCTCGCCGGGCTGCAGGACGAAGAATCGCTCCTCGGGCATGGTGATCGCCGGTCCTCTCCTGGGCGGTCCATAGACGTAAAGCGGAATCGGAATCCGATTCCGTTTGAGGAGCGTAGCAGTAGCATCGGCGATGTGGCAGCCTCCTCGACCTCCCCCACCCCGCAGCGCAGGCCGCGCGCCGACGCCGAGCGCAACCGCACCCGTGTGCTGGACGCCGCGCGGGAGGTGTTCCGCGCGCGTGGCGACGAGGCGCAGATGCCCGAGGTGGCCCGGGCGGCGGGGGTGGGCGTGGGGACGGTCTACCGGCACTTCCCCAGCAGGGCGGCCCTGATCGCCGCTGTGGGGGAGCAACGCCAGGCGGAGATCGTGGAGTTCGGGCGCACCCGCTGCCTGCCCAGCGCCGCGGCCGCCGACGGGCTGGCCGCCTATGTCGAGCACATCGGGGAGGTCCTGGACGCCGAGCGGGGGCTGTCCGCGTCGATCGAGGCGGCGTTCGGTTCCACCGAGCCGACCGGGGAGGGCCGCACGCAGGCCGAGACGGTCGCCGGCCAACTGCTCGCCCGCGCCAAGGACGAGGGCACGGTGCGCGCGGACGTCGAGGTGGGCGACGTGGTGATGATCGTGTGCGGACTGGCGGCGGTGATCCGTCACGGCGCCGGTGACTGGCGCCGCTACGTCCGCAACGCGTGCGCGGGGCTACGGCCCCAGGGCGCGCCCGGTGGAGCGGGGGCGCCCCGGGCCTGAGGCCGGGCCGGGCGGGCTACCCGTTCGAGACCCCCAGCCGCCACAGCGAGGTGACCTCGGCCGCACGGGCCTCATGGAGCGGGTCGGAGGTGTCGCGGGCGCGCGGGTGGCGCGGGGTGATGTCGAGCCGGCCCAGGACCGTCAGGCCGGCCTTGGCGAAGGCGTCGAGGAGGTCGGCGCGCGGGCGCAGGCCGAGGTGTTCGGCCAGGTCGGAGAGGATCAGCCAGCCCTCGCCGTCCGGGGTCAGATGGTCGGCGAGGCCGTTGAGGAATCCGTGCAGCATCGCGTTGCCCGGGTCGTACACCGCGCGCTCCACCGGGGAGGTCGGTTTCGCGGGCACCCACGGGGGATTGCAGACGACCAGCGGGGCACGGCCGGCCGGGAACAGGTCCGCCTCGACCACCTCCACCTGCCCGGCGACACCCAGGCGTTCGGTGTTCTCCCGGGCGCAGGCCAGCGCGCGCGGGTCCTGGTCGGTGGCCACCACGGTGCGCACGCCGCGCCGGGCGAGCAGCGCGGCCAGCACGCCGGTGCCGGTGCCGATGTCGAACGCCAGGTCCTGCGAGGGCAGCGGTGCCTCGGCGACCAGATCGACGTACTCACCGCGGGCCGGCGAGAAGACGCCGTAGTGCGGATGGATGCGGTCGCCGCCGAGCGCCGGGATCTGCACGCCCTTCCTGCGCCATTCGTTGGCGCCGATCAGCGCGAGGAGTTCACGCAGCGACACCAGCGAGGCGGCCGGGGCCGGGCCCTCGGCGTCGGCGGTCTCCGCAGGAGCGGGCTCTGCGGGGCCGTATGCCCTGGTGCAGGCCTCGCGGACATCGGGGGCGCGGTGCAGCGGGACGGCGTGCGTGGCGTCGAGCGGGATCAGCAGCATGCCCAGGATGCGGGCGCGTTGGTTCTGCGCGGCGCGGTGCAGATGGAACGCCTGGGTGGCATCGGCGGGCGGCGCCTTGCGCGGGCGGCGGTCGATGCGGCGGGCCATCGCCGTCAGCAGCTGGCGGGCGTTGTGGAAGTCGCCCCGCCACAGCAGCGCGGTCCCCTCACAGGCGAGTTTGTAGGCGTCGTCGGCCCGCGTCCGGTCGTCCGCGATGACGATCCGCCGGGGTGGCGGGGAGCCGTTCTCGGAACGCCAACGGGCGGAGCGGGGCCGGTCGGCCTCGGTCCATTCGACGACCGGTGGTGGGTTCACCGAAGTGTGCCTCGCGTGTGTGGTTCGGCCCGTCCCGTGGGAGTGCCGCTGAAGCGCGGCGTCCGGCACGCTCCCGGGGAGGGCGCGGTGCGCTCGCGGGTGGCGGCGGGCGGGTGGTGTGACGCCCGACTTTACTCCGTGTTCGTCATCGGGCCTGGTCGCGCCGGTGTGGGGCACCGGCGACGGAGGCCGGCGGCGCAGGCCGGGATCAGTCGATACCGAAGGCCTCCGCATAGCGCACCGTGCCGCGCGGGGGTACGGAGCCGTCCAGGGAGAGCGCCATGAAGGCCTCGTCCGGCCAGGGCTGCGGGGGCAGGATGCCGAAGCGGTCGACGGCGGGCACGAACCCGAAGCGCGGGTAGTACGGCGGGTGGCCCAGCACGATCGCGGTGCGTTCGCCGGCGGCCCGCGCGGCCTCCAGCAGGGCGCGGATCACCGCACTGCCCGCACCGCTCTTCTGGTATCCGGGCAGCACCGCGCACGGGGCGAGTGCGACGGCCGGGACCTCGTCGACATGGCAGCGGGTCAGCAGGGCGTGGGCGGCCGGGGTGCCGTCGGGCGCGTCGGCGACGTACGAGAGCCCCGGCAGCCAGGCGGCGGGGTCGTGGCGCAGGGCGTCGACGAGATCCGCCTCCGCGGCCGTGTCGAAGGCGGCGAGATTGATCCGGCGGACGGACGGTATGTCCTCGGCGGTCTCGGGGCGGGGAAGCCAGGGGCGCACCGCGGCGGGCGCGGGGGCCGTCGTCACCTCGCCGGTGCCGGGCGTGCCGCCGGGGCCCTGCGGGCCGTCGGAGCGCTTCGTGCCGTCGATGTCGTTCGTACCGCTCATGTCGTCATGGTCGCAGCCGGGTCCGACATCCGGCCACGGCATTTTCCGCACCGCTCCGCGTCCGCGCGTGCCGCGGTACGTCAGTGCGCGGTACGCCTCTCCGGCCGCCGCATCAGGAACGCCGCGGCCGACCCGGCGGCGAAGAGGGCGACGACGGAGAGCGCGGTGCTCACCCAGGACGCGCCGAGCCAGTGGCCGCCGAAGTAGCCGAGGCTCACGCTGTACCCGGCCCAGGCGAGGCCGGCCAGTGCGGACCAGGGGAGGAACTCGCGGACCGTACGGTGCGCGACGCCGGCGCCCAGGCTGACCACGGACCGCCCGGCGGGTGCGAAGCGGGCCAGGACGACGATGCCGCCCCCGCCCCGCGTAAGCGCCGTGCCGAGGCGCTTGTGCGCCGCCGTCAGACGGCGCGAGCGGCCGATGGCCCGGTCGAAGCGGTCGCCGCCGCGCCAGGCGAGCCGGTAGGCCACCATGTCGCCCAGTACCGAGGCGCCGGCCGCGCACAGCACCAGGGAGAGCATCTCGGCCAGGTGGGCTCCGCCGTGGACGGACGAGGCGACATCGACGGCGTCGGCCGCGGTCCCGGTGCCGGCGGCCGTGGTGGCCGCGGCGATCACCAGGACTCCGCTGGGCAGGATCGGGACGAACACGTCGAGGACGATCGAGAGGCTGACGATCACGTACACCCAGGGGGTGCCGCTGAGCGACCCCAGGCTTTCCACCAACGTGCTTCTCCCGCTCCGGACCCCGCCGCGACGTCGCTCGGTGCGGCAGGGGCGGCTCTAGCGCCATACAGCGTACGCCTGGCCCTTCCACCGGGCGGTGCGGGGTGGCGGTGCCGGCCGCCGAGAAGACGGCACGGCCCGTACGGCGCGGGTGCCGTACGGGCCGTGCGGGACACGCCGGGATCAGGCGGCGGAAGGCTCCCGCTGCGTGCTCGGGGCCGCCTCCTCCTCGCGCGCACCGAAGAAGACGCGGTCCAGCGCCCAGGAGCCGGGGCCGGTGAAGACGATCAGCAGGAAGGCCCAGGCGTAGATCGCGGCGGACTCGCCGCCGTTCTGGATCGGCAGCAGCGCGCCGGCCTGGTGGACGGAGAAGTACGCGAACGCCATCGAGCCGGAGCTGACGAGCGCCGCGGCGCGGGTGCCGAGGCCCAGCATCACGAGGACGCCGCCGGCCAGCTGTATGACGGCGGCGTACCAGCCCGGCCAGGAGCCGGTGGGCACGGTGCCGCCCTGCCCCATCGCGCCGCCGAGAACGCCGAAGAGCGAGGACGCGCCGTGGCAGGCGAAGAGCAGCCCGATGACGACGCGGAAGAGTGCGAGGGCGTGCGGTGCCGTTCTCTGGGTGAACGAGTTCAACGGTGCGGACATGTGGGGACTCCTACGGTTTCTGGGGACGAAGGGAACCGTGGAGGCAAAGGTTAGGGAACCCTAAAGGTACTTGCAAGTTCAAGCTTTGCTCAAATGGGACCTTTGGATCGAAGCGACCGCCTCCGCGGCGACCGCCTCAGAAGCCGCCGCGCCCGGGCCCGCGGGGCAGGCCCCGACCGCCGTCCGCAGCGCCGCCCGCGCCACCGCGTCCGTATCGGCCAAGGTCACGGAGCCCACTCCCGGGCGGGCCCCCGCCGCCGTCACCCAGTGCACGCCCTCCGTCGGCACCCCGATCGCGAACCGCCGCGGATGGCACCGTCCATCGGCCTCGACGAGGTGGTACGGGCTCGGCGACACATCGAGCCCACCGGTCTCGTAGCCGTCCGCGGTGTGCGGCCGGCAGCCGCCGTCGGCCAGCAGCCGGACCAGCAGCTCATCGGCCGTACGCCGCAGATCCGGCTCCGGCAGCCGCGCCTCGATCAGTGCCGCCGCCGTCACCTCCGACCCCGGGACGTCCGGGGAGTACGCCGTGAAACCGGGCCCGTGGCCGTCCGCGGCGCCGGGCCGGACCACCATCCGGGGGCCGACCACCTCCAGCACCCCGGCCTCGATCAGCGCCGCCGTCTCCGCTATCCGGTGCCGCGGCGGCCCGATGGACAAGAAGGCGTTGAGCGGGGTGTACCAGCGGTCCAGGTGGTCGCGGCGGGACGCGCCGGCCAGCCCGCCGTGGTCGACGATCTGCCGCAGCTCGTTGCGCAGATCCCGCAGCACGTCGAGGGCCGCCTTGACCGGCCCGGACACATTGTCCAGCCGGGCGTGTGCGACGTCCGCGCGCAGATGGTCCAGCAGCCACTCCCGGAAGGCGGCGCGGCCGGCGAACGACCGTCCCGCGTGCGGCCGGGAGACCCGTTCCCAGTCCCAGCGTTCGGCGGGCGCGATACCGAAGGCGTCCAGCGCCGCGGCCTCCTCGGGGCTGCGGTGGGCGCTCCCCAGGAAGCGCTCCCGGAAGCGGTCGCGGAACGAGTCGTCCAACGGGTCGGCCGCTTCCCGCCGCATCAGCAGCGCCTCGTAGTAGACCGACTCCACTTCCTTGGCCACCAGGGGCCAGACCTCCGCCAGGAAGTCGGGCAGATCGCCGGACCCGGCGCGCTCGCGGAAGGCGGCGATCACGTCCGCGGTGAGCAGCAGCGGCAGATGACGGCCGTGCGCACCCTTCGCGTTGTCACCGCGCGCGTGGTAGGGAATGCCGCGCCGGGAGCCCGCGTACAGCCTGGGTTCGCGCCCGGACGGCAGATACCTCAGCGCGCCGTCCGCGCCGGGCGCGAACCGGCCGCCGCGCGCCGTCGTCAGCAGCGCCATGTGGTCGAAGAAGTTGAGCCCGAGGCCGCGCAGCAGCACCGGGTGGCCCGGTGCCAGCGCCGCCAGCTCGGTGGTGAGGTCGGCGGGGTTGGCCGGCGGCAGATAGCGCAGGCCGTGCCCGGCGGCGTAGTCGGCGAGGTGCCGCTGCTCGGGGGCCGGGGCGGTCGGCAGATGGCCCTGGGCGAGCACCACCGCCCCCAGGCCGGTCAGCTCCCGGCCGTCGTCGAGGGCGAGCGACTGCGTGCCGTCGGCGGCCTCGGTCAGCCGTACCGCGCGGGCGGTGTGCGGCACGACGGTCACCCCGTCGGGGGCGGTGCGCACCGTGTGCCGGAACACCCACTCCAGATAGCGGCCGTACAGGGCGCGCCCCGGATAGTCGTCGGGGCCGACCTCGCACCCCTCCCAGGCGTACAGGCTCGGCCCCGTGCGTATCGGGCCCGCGCACTCGACGCTCTCGTCGGTGAACAGCGTCACCTGCGACGCCACGGTGTTCATCAGCAGCTCGGGCGGCTGGGCGGTGCGCCACACCTGGCCGGCACCGGGCGGGGCGGGGTCGATCACATGGACGGTCAGGCGGGCACCCGGGGCCAGTTCGGCGGCCGAGGCGCAGATCCGTTCCAGCACGCTCGTTCCGCGCGGCCCCGCGCCGACGACGGCGATGGCGGGGCGGTGGCGGTCGGCGATGCGGTCGGCGGCCAAGTGGGGCTCTCCCTGGGGCGGGGCGGGCGGCCGGCGCGGGGGCGCGGCCGTCCGGAAGTTCGGGCGACGAGCAGAGGTGTGCACCATCATCACCGCCCGACCCACCGGTGCAGCACCCGGATGGGCGGAGAATTCGGCCACATCCGCGGACCGGACGGCGGCCGGCTGACGGCCGCTCAGCGGGCTGCGGATGCGGGACCGCCCGGATCATCCATCATTCGGGCGATCGGTCTCGGGGACGGACTCGCTCACCTCGCCGTTTTCCCCGCCGAGGCGGGCATCGGCCGCCACCTCACGCCACACCGTGACCAGCCGGACGTTTCCGCTCCGCTTCTCCCGGCGGGCCTGATCCAGCGCGATCCGCGCCGTACGGCCCGCCAGAGTCAGCGTCATCAGCTGGTTGCCGAACCAAGGGCCGCCCGTACGCCGCCACTTCACCGGCGGCCGCCCGAGCCGGCCGTGCCGGGCCACCAGCTTCCCCAGCCACCGGCCGGCCCGGCTCCAGCCGAACCGGAAGCCGGCCTGCAGCGAGCCGGGGATGCTGTTGTGGACGGGGGAGCAGGTCAGCTGCAGCACCTGGCTCGTGGGCCGCCGCGCGGCCTCGCGCCAGTGCGGCTCCGCCACGTACGCGTGGTGCACGTCCCCGGACAGCACACAGACCGTTGCCGGGGCGTTCGCGCCGGAGCCCGCCTCGGCGATCAGATCGGTGAGTGCGGCGAACGAACCGGGGAACGCCGCCCAGTGCTCCAGATCGGCCCGCTGGCGCAGGAACTCGCTGCCCCGGGCCCAGCGGGGCCCGCGTTCGCCGGCGCACAGCGCGGCGTTCCAGCCCTCCGCGGCATGGATGAGATGGGGCAGCAGCCAGGGCAGCGAACTGCCCAGCAGCAGGTGGTCGTAGCCGTCGCGCCCGTCCAGCACGGCCTGGCGCAGCCATTCGCCCTCGGCCTTGTCGAGCATCGCGCGGCTGCCCTCGTCCAGGACGCGGGTGGCGCGGGTGTCGATCATGACCAGGCGCACCCGGCCGAAGTCGCGGCGGTAGCTCCAGCGGGCGCCCGCCGGATCGGCGTCCGCGCCGGCCGCGAACTCCCGGACCAGGTCCGTGCCGTCGTCCGCCGCCCGCACCTGGGCGTACAGCTCGTCGGCGGCCAGTTCGGCGGGCGGGAGATTGCCCAGATGCTGGTACACCCAGTACGACATCAGGCCGCCCAGGATGCGCTCGTGCCACCAGGAGGTCGCCCGCATCCGGCTCAGCCACGCGGCGGAGGTGTTCCAGTCGTCGATCACATCGTGGTCGTCGAAGATCATGCAGCTGGGGACGGTGGACAGCAGCCAGCGGACCTCCGGGGCGAGCCAGGACTCGTAATAGAGGTGGGTGTACTCCTCGTAGTCGGCGACCTGTTTCCACGGCGGCCGGCTGATGTCGCGGTGCTCGGCCAGCTTCCGTGCGGTCGCCTCGGAGGTCTGGTCGGCGTAGACCTGGTCGCCCAACAGCAGCAGCACGTCCGGGCGTTCGCGGGCGGGATCGGCGGCCAGAGTGGCGGCGAGGGTGTCGAGCGCGTCCGGGCCGACCGGGTCGTGAGCGGCCTTCGCGGGAGTCGCGGACCAGCGGCAGGAGCCGAAGGCGATGCTCAGCGGGGCCCGCCCGGAGGCCGTGAGGGTACGGATCGTGCTCTGTGGGAACCGGCCGTCGGGCAGCGGCCAGACCTGCTGCTCGTCCAGCAGGACCTGGTAGGGCGTCTCGCTGCCGGGCGTCAGGCCGGTCACTGGGACCAGCGCGTAGTGGTGGCCGGCCACCTGCCAGGTGTGCTGCGCACCGGACGCCCCGCTGTCGCAGCGGATGCGCACCACGCACGGCCGGTCGGTCTCCACCCACACCGTCGCGCTGTCCGCGTCGACGTAGCGCAGCAGCGGCCCCAAGCGCAGTCCGGCCATCGGTGCCCTCCCGTTGTCGTGGCTCAGAGGATAAGAGCACAACAGGGGCGGCGGTCCACCGGTACGACGGCGGGCCCGCGGACCGGCGGAATCCGGCCTGCGGGCGCGCCAGGGCCTGCCCGGCGAACGCCGCGGGGCACGCGGCAGTCCGGTGGCAGGCCCTGGGTGATCGCCCTAGCTGGGGCGGCGGCTGCTCAGCAGCCGTCCAGGATCTTCTTCAGCGCGGCCTTCTCGGCGGAGTCCGCGGTCATGCCGTACTCGTGCTTGACCCACACCCACATCCGGGCGTACTCGCAGTGGTACGAGGCCTTCGGCGGCAGCCACTTCGCCGGGTCCTTGTCGCCCTTCTCCTGGTTGACGTTGTCGGTGACGGCGATCAGCTGGGAGTGGGTCAGATCGTTGGCGAGCTCCTGGCGGCGCTCGGTGGTCCACTGCGCGGCGCCCGACTTCCAGGCCTCCGACAGCGGGACGACGTGGTCGATGTCGAGGTCGGCCGCCTGGGTCCAGGTCGCGCCGTCGTAGGCCGAGACCCACTTGCCGCTCACCGCCGCGCAGCCGCCGTCCTGCTGTACGTCCGTGCCGTCACGCTTGAGCACCACCTCGCGGGTGTTGCAGTTGTTCCCCTGGTCGATCCAGTGCGGGAACTTGTCGCGGCTGTAGCCGTCCTGCGGGCCCTCGGCCTGCTCCTTGATCTGGCTGAGGTACGTCCGAGCGGTGGCCGCGTCCGGCGGGCTGGGCGGCGCGGCCTGGGCGGACTGGCAGCTCAGCGCCAGCGTGCAGACCAGAGCCGCGGCCGAACCCGCCGCTATGGTGACGCGACGCGCGTAGACCTTTGCCATCGAAACTCCCTTGAAGTGGGGGGAAGTTGCCGTGCGGTGCGGGCCCATGGTGGCGATGTGGGGTTTCCACGGGGTGGGCACCAGGTAACAGAGTGACGACATGCCCACGTCAGTTCAAGGGTTGACAGGGCGCCAGAAGTGCTCTCCGGCACTCCGGTTGGCCTGCTCCCGGGCGATGCGATCCCCCCGCCGTCCTACAGTGAGCGCGTGCTGATGCCGGTCAACGTCACGCTCGGGGTGGTACTCGCCGTCCTGCTGGTCGCCGCGGTGGCCGTCGCCGCGCTGGCGCACCTCGGCCACGCCCGGGCCATCGCCGCCGCCGGGCTGCGCGCGGCCGCCCAACTCGCCGGGGTCTCCGCTCTCATCGGTGTCGTGGTGCGGGCCCTCCCGTGGCTGCTGTGCTTCCTGGCGCTGATGTTCGCGGTAGCGGTACGGACCGCCGGCCGCCGGATCACCCGGAACCGCACCTGGTGGTGGGCCGCCGCGCCGATCGCCACCGGGGTCGCACCGGTGGTCGGTCTGCTGCTGGCGACCGGCCTGGTACCGCCGCGCGGCCTCACTCTCATCCCCGTCACCGGCATCCTCATCGGCGGTGCGCTGACCGCCACCGTCCTGGGCGGGCGGCGGGCGCTGGACGAGCTGGAGACGCGGCGCGGGGAGTTCGAGGCCGGGCTCGCCCTCGGGCTGCTGGACCGGGACGCGCGGATGGAGGTCGCCCGGCCGGCCGCGTCGGACGCGCTGCTGCCGGGGCTCGACCAGACCCGGACCGTGGGATTGGTCACGCTCCCGGGGGCCTTCGTCGGCATGCTGCTGGGTGGCGCCTCCCCCGTCCAGGCAGGAGCGGTACAGCTGTTCGTGCTGATCGCCCTGCTGGCGGTGCAGGCGGCGGCGTGCGCGGTGGTGCTGGAGCTGGTCGCGCGCGGACGCCTGCACCGCGTACCCTTGTCGGCAGCAGAAGGGGAGTAGCTCTCTGCCGGACCGTCGACATACTGCTCGCCCGTCGCCCGACGACGAGGTGGGCCGGCGCCCGGAGCGCGGTACGCATGCGTACGGCGCCAGCGAGACCTTCGGCCGCAGTGTTCGACGCTGCCGTGCCGAAGCGACCCCTCTCCCGGGCCCTCTGGCGCGGCCCGACCGATCGAGGTATCCCACCCCGTGTTCAGTTTCACCATCGCCGCCGTCGTCTTCGGCGTGATCTTCCTCGCCGAGCTGCCCGACAAGACCGCACTGGCCGGCCTGATGCTCGGCACCCGCTACCGCGCCTCGTACGTCTTCGTCGGGGTCGCGGCCGCCTTCCTCGTCCATGTCGCACTCGCGATCGCCGCGGGCAGCGTGCTGACGCTGCTCCCGCACCGTGTGGTCCAGGGCGTGGTCGGAGTGCTCTTCCTGGCGGGCGCCGCCGTGCTGCTGTTCAAGAAGGACGACGGCGAGGAGGAGGTGAAGAAGCCCGCCGACCAGAGCTTCTGGAAGGTCGCCGGGGCGGGCTTCACCATGATCCTGGTCGCCGAGTTCGGCGATCTGACCCAGATCATGACCGCCAACCTCGCGGCCCGTTACGACGACCCCGTCTCGGTCGGCGTCGGCGCCGTACTCGCCCTGTGGGCGGTGGCCGGACTGGGCATCCTGGGCGGCCGCACCCTCATGAAGCACGTCCCGCTCAAGCTCATCACCAAGATCGCGGCGGCCGTGATGGCGCTGCTGGCGGGGTTCAGCCTGTACGAGGCGATCGCCGGGTGAGGTGAGGGGGCGCCTCCCTGGGGAGGGGCCTCTTCTCCGGGGAGGGGTCTCCTTCTCTGGGGAGAGGTGTCTCCCTGGGGACGGGGACATTTTCCCCCGCCGCCCACCCCCCTTCGGGGGGTGGGCGGGTGGAGAGGAGAGGTCTGGAGGGGCCTGGAGAGGCCTGGAAGGACGAGGAAAGGCGAGGAAAGGCGAGGAGCGACGAGGAAAGACGAGGTCCCGGCGCTCAGCCCCCGATGCTCCCGGTGCCCCCGATGTGTACCGCGATCACGCCGTCCGGCCTCGCCTCGACCCGGACCTGTGTGAGGTCGGGCACCTGCACCGTGGGGGCGAACGCGGCCGCGCGCTCGCCGATGCCGATCACCCGCATGCCGGCCGCCCGGCCGGCCTCGATACCGGCCTCGGAGTCCTCGAAGACCAGGCAGTCCTCGGGGGCGAAGCCCAGCTCCGCGGCGCCCTTGAGGAATCCCTCCGGGTCGGGCTTGCTGGCGCTCACGCTCTCCGCCGTGATCCGCACGGCGGGCATGGGCAGCCCGGCCGCGCCCATCCGGGCGTCGGAGAGGGGTATGTCGGCGGAGGTGACCAGGGCGTGCGGGAGCCCGGCCAGGGCGGCCATGAAGGCGGGGGCGCCGGGGACCGGCACCACGCCGTCCGTGTCGGACGTCTCCTGGGCCAGCATCCGGCGGTTGTCCGCGAGGTTGAGCTCCATGGGGCGGTCCGGCAGCAGTGCCGCCATCGTGGCCCAGCCCTGCCTGCCGTGGACGACCTTGAGGACCTCGTCCGCGTCCAGCCCCTGCTCGGCCGCCCACCGGCGCCAGCAGCGCTCGACGACGGCCTCGGAGTTCACGATCGTGCTGTCCATGTCCAGCAGGAGGGCGCGGGCGGTGAGCGTGGTGGGTGCCGTCATCGGCGGGCTCCTGTGCGCTACGGGCGAACGGACGGTACGGGCCGTACGGACGAGAAGGGCAGACAAGAAGGACAAGTGGCTCCACCCGCTGGTCAGGGAGTGCGGGCGGAGCCACTTTGTTCTCCTACGATACAAAACGTTTCCAGGTGCCGACAACCGTCCCTGGTCGAAGACCGGTCAGGGCTGGTCAGGGCCGGTCGGAGCCCGGTCGGCCCGGCTCGGTTCCCGGTGCTGGTCCGAGGTGGCTGCCGGTGCCGGGGCGGGTTCGCGGGGCTCCGCCCGGTCTACGGTTCCCCGGTGCGCGACTCCAGGGACGCGCGGGTCCGCGGGCCGTAGACGCCGTCCGGATCACCCGTCACCTGGTAGGTCCGCTGAAAGCGCGACACGGCCTCGCGTACCTCCGCGTCGTACCGGCCGTCCTCCGCCCCCGAGTAGAGGGCCAGCTGCCGCAGCCGCCCTTGGAGCTCCGTAACTTCCGGGCCGCTGGACCCCTCGCGCAGCACGATCGGCCCGGTGGGCGCCGTGCTGGGGGCTTGGCCGTCGGGGGACTCCGTGACGCTGCCGGAGGCCCGGGTGGGGGCGGGTGGCGGCGGTGTCGCGGTCCGGTGGCGCTGCGCGGTGGTCTCCGGGCCGCCGGCGCCGGTCGCACTCGTCGAGGGGGAGGCGGGTGCGGAGGGCGAGGAGGGGGTGTCGCTTGGCGCACGGGTGGCTTCGTTGCCGGTGGGGAGGGCGGCGGTGGCGGAGGCCGGGCCGCCGTCGGGGGGTGCCGCCCGGTCCTGGGTGCCGCCGGACAGCGCGTCGGAGCCGATCAGGACGGCGGTGGCGGCCACTGCCGCGCCGGCGGCCACGAGTACGGCCGGCAGGGCGCGCCTGCGGCGGGACGAGGCAGGGGCGGGGCGCCCGGAGACGCGGGCCGCCGGCTCCTCTGGGGCCGAGCCGACCGTCCGGGACGTCGGGCCGGGGCGGTGGCCCGCCCGGGGTATCAGGGGCTCGGAGAAGAGGCCGGCCGCGGACGCCGGATCACGGGCGGCGGGAGGCCTGAGGGGGCCCTTGGCCGTGTGTACGGCCGCGTCCTCGCCGGGTAAGCCGTCCAGGTGGTCACCCCGGCCGCCCCAAGGGGCGCCGGCCCGGTACTCGTCGCCCCCGTCGCCCCCGCCGTCGCCCTCGGCCCCGTCCCCGTCTTCGTCGGGCAGTGACACGTACGGCCGTACGCGCAGCGGATCAAAGTCCTCCGCATCGACCGCCGCGCACAGACAGGTCGGCCGGCCGTCGCTGCGGACCGGGGCGAAGCAGTGCGGGCACGTCGGTAATGCCGTCACGGGTGGTCCCCTCCCTGGAGGCCTCGAACCGGCAGCGATTATCCAGACGCCGCACCCGCCCGCGCAGGCGCTCGCGGACATCCGTCCGGCATGCCCCAGGTGTTCACCACCCAGGCCCCGGGTGTCCACGGCCGCACACGGCACCGCGCGATCGCGGAGGGCGATCACCGCTCGGCGGGCCATATCCGGCGGAACCACCCAGGATGGAATAAGCCCGACGGCGGCCCGCGACGGGCGCGGTCGCCGTGGCCCGGACAGGCGCGGTCGCGGTGGTCCGCAACGGCCGTGGTCGGCCCGCGGCGCCGACCACGGCCGCCCGGCACCGCGCCCCGTACTTCCCGGTGCCGCACTGGACACCCCGGAACAGGAGGAGACGCCCCATGGCGCAGGACACCAGCGCTCCTGCCGTCCCCGGCGAGAGCCGGTCCCAGCGAACGATCCTCGTCGCGATCGGCGCGCTGTTGCTCGGCATGCTCATCGCGGCGCTCGACCAGACCATCGTCGCCACCGCGCTGCCCACGATCGTCAGCGACCTCGGTGGCCTGAACCACCTCTCCTGGGTGGTCACCGCCTACCTGTTGGCCTCGACGGCCGCGACGCCCCTGTGGGGCAAGCTCGGTGACCAGTACGGCCGCAAGAAGCTGTTCCAGACCGCCATCGTGATCTTCCTGATCGGCTCGGTGCTCTGCGGTATCGCCCAGAACATGGGCGAGCTGATCGCCTTCCGAGCCGTCCAGGGGCTGGGCGGCGGCGGTCTGATCGTGCTGTCGATGGCGATCGTCGGGGACATCGTGCCGCCCCGCGAACGCGGCAAGTACCAGGGCCTGTTCGGAGCGGTCTTCGGCGGTACCAGCGTCCTCGGGCCGTTGCTCGGCGGGCTGTTCGTGGACCACCTCAGCTGGCGCTGGGTGTTCTACATCAACGTCCCCGTCGGCATCGTCGCGCTCGCCGTCATCGCCGCCGTGCTGCACATCCCGCGCCACCGCACCCCGCACCGGATCGACTACCTGGGCACCGCCGTGATCGCCGCGGTCGCCGCCTGCTTCGTCCTGATGACCTCGCTCGGCGGCGTCACCTACCCCTGGCGCTCCTGGCAGATCATCGGCTTCGGCGTCCTCGGGGCCGTCCTGCTGGGGGCGTTCGTCCTCATCGAGCGCAGGGCTGCCGAACCCGTGATTCCGCTGCGGCTGTTCCGGCTCCGCACGTTCACGCTCACCGCCGTCATCGGCTTCGTCATCGGCTTCGCGATGTTCGGATCGATGACGTACCTGCCGACGTTCCTGCAGGTCGTACACGGTGTTTCACCGACCATGTCCGGTGTGCACATGCTGCCGATGGTGTTCGGCATGCTGCTGGCCTCCACCGGCTCCGGGCAGATCGTCAGCCGCACCGGCCACTACAAGGTCTTCCCGATCGCCGGCACCGGCGTCGTGGCGGTCGGCCTGCTGCTACTGCACCGGCTCGACCCGGCCAGCAGCGACGCCGAGATGAGCGCCTGCTTCTTCGTCTTCGGCTTCGGGCTCGGCCTGGTCATGCAGGTGCTGGTGCTCATCGTGCAGAACGCCGTCCCCTACCAGGACCTGGGCGTCGCCACCTCCGGCGCCACGTTCTTCCGCTCCATCGGCGCCTCGTTCGGAGTCTCCATATTCGGCACGATCTTCGCCAACAACCTGGGGCCGCGGATCGCCGACGCCCTCGCCGGGCAGCAACTGCCGCCCGGCATAGACCCGTCGACCATCGCCGAGGACCCCCGGACCGTCGCCCGGTTGCCGGCCGGCCAGGCGGCCGGCGTCCTCGACGCCTACTCCGTCTCGATCACCGACGTCTTCCTCTACGCGGTCCCGGTCGTCCTGGTGGCGTTCGCCCTGGCCTGGTTCCTCCGGGAGGAGCCGCTGCGCAGCAGCGTGACCGCCCCCGACACCAGCGAGGTGCTCTCCTCCAACCCCGTCGAGCGGTCCTCCCGCGACGAGTGCGCCCGCGCACTGTCCAAACTCGGCAGCATGGAGGGCCGCAAGGACATCTACGAGAAGATCACCGCACGCGCCGGCCTGGACCTCAAACCGGCCGCCAGCTGGCTGCTCCTGCGCATCCTCCGCTACGGATCGGTGGAACCGGGGCTGCTGGCCGAGCGCAGTACCGTCCCGCTCGGGGTGATCACCGAGAGCGTCCGCCAGGTCGAGGAGCGCGGACTCGCCGCGCGCGAAGGGCTGTTGCTGCTGCTCACCGACAGCGGGCGGGACGTCGCCGACCGGCTCTCGGCGGCCCGTCAGCAGTCGCTCGCCCAGATGCTCGGCGACTGGTGGACCAAGGACCGGCCGACCGACCTCACCGAACTCGTCCAGGAGCTGACGGCGGAGCTGTGCGGCTCGGACGCGGAGGAGCCGCGCGACGGCGACGCCCGCGAGCCGGTGCCGCGTACGCCGCCCCAAACGCCGCGGCCACCACGGCCGCCGGACCTCGCGAAATGATCCGGCCCGGCGGGCCGGCCGGCAGTCGACGGCTGGGGCGCCCTTCGCGCGACGGGCCCTACTCCGCCGACGGCTCCCCGCCCAGCCGCTTCTCGAAGAAGATCTCCGCGTAGACGTCGTCGTGGTACGGCGGGATCTCGGTGAAGCCGTGCCGCCGGTAGAGCGCGATGGCCTCGACCAGATCCAGCCGGGTGTCCAGCCGGATCCGCTCGGCGCCCAGCCGTGCCGCGGCCGTCTCGGCGGCCCCGAGCAGCCCGCCCGCGCCGCCCAGGCCGCGTAGCGCGGGCCGTACGTACATCTGCTTGAGCTCGGCGGTGCGCGCGTCCAGCAGCCGCACTCCGGCGCAGCCCACCACCGCCTCGCCGCGGCGGGCCACCAGCAGTACGCCGTGGGGCGGCATCAGATCGGCGCTGGGGTACTCCGCCAGCCCCTCGGCGATCTCCTCCGGCGTCGAGCGGCGGCCCTCGTGCAGCTCGAAGTAGCGGTCCGCCACCTCCGTGTAGTACTCGCGCAGCAGCGCCGTGGCAGCCGGCGAGTCGCTCGGCTCGGCGGCGACGGCCAAGGGGAGACGGAGGGCGGTGGCGTCACTCATGGCGCCATTCTCGCGGTCGGTACGGCCCGGCACGCAACGGAATTGCGGGGCGCCGGGCCGCTCGGCGCCCTCAGAGCCGCCACCTGGTGCGCGGCCCTCATCGGGCGCTCCGTCGCGAGGGTAGGAAAGCTGGGGGTGCCTCAAGGGCCGAGGGCGCTGAGGGTGTATGCGCGCTTGGTGGTGCGTCAGATACCGCGTTCGATCATGTCGATGACGTGCTGGCCGGCGTCATGGACCTGGGTGGCGTGGAGGCCGCGGAGGGGGCCGTCGATGACGAGGGCGGCGAGGCCGTGAACGGCCGACCAGGCGAGGAACTCGGCACCGGGGCGGCGGTCTTCGGGCAGGAGACCAGCCTCCACCAGGCCGTCGAGGGCGGCGCCGAGCAGCTCGAAGGGGGTCTTGCCGGTGGCGCCTGCGGAGGTGTCGGCGGCGGCGTGGGTCATGTCGCCGGGGACGTGGAAGGCCGTGCGGAACAGGCCGGGTTCTTCCTGGGCGAAGCGCAGGTAGCCGGTGCCGACGGCGCGGAAGCGGGCACGGGCGCCGGCTGCCGCGTCCGTGGTCGGAGGCAGGGCGGCCTGCTCGGCCTCCATGGTGCGGGCGAGGTGGGCCATGGCTGCCTGGGAGACGGCGTGGAGCAGTGCGTTGCGGTCGGTGAAGTGCCGGTAGGCGGCGTTGGGGGCGACTCCGGCCTGCCGGGTGGTGGCGCGTAGCACGACGGCTTCCGGCCCGCCCTGGCCGGCGAGTTCCAGGCCGGCTTCGATCAGTGCGTTGCGGAGGTCGCCGTGGCGGTAGGTGTCCCGCTTCGGCTTGTCGTTCTCGGCTGCTGTCATGGCCGCCCCTCCAATGTGGACAGCATCCACTTAGGTCGTCTAGGCTTCTGTGTGATCGCTCGGAGGCGCGGATCGCCGCACCCTTCGAATGTGGACATCGTACACAAGGGGTGGCCGTCGACCGCCCGGACGCTCTTTCATCAGGGGGTTCCGCTTCTCATGGGCAAGATCACGCATTTTGTGCACCAGTCGCTGGACGGTTTCATCGAAGGCCCGAACGGCGAGTTCGACTGGCCCCGTATGGACGCCGAACTGTCCGCCTACTCGCACGCCCTCACCGGCAGCGCCGACGTCTTCCTGTACGGCCGCGCGGTGTGGGACATGATGTCCGGCTACTGGCCCCGCGCCGAGGAGTTCTCCACCCACGAGCACGACCTCGCGTTCGCGCCCGTCTGGCGCAAGGCGCCGAAGGTGGTCGTCTCCTCGACGCTGACCGAGGCCGACTGGAACACCCGCGTCATCAACACCGACGTCATCGAGGAGCTCACCGCCCTCAAGGACGGCGGCGCCCATCTGCTGCTGTTCGGCGGCTCCACGCTGGCCGGCTTCCTCACCGAACACCGGCTGATCGACGAATACCAGATCTTCGTCCACCCCGTCGTGCTCGGCGGCGGCAAGCCCGTCTTCACCACCGGGCAGCAGCGCTTCGACCTGACCCTGACCGAGACCAGGACCTTCGACTCCCAGGTCGTTCTCCTCCGTCACCAACGGACCGACTAGCCGTCTGGTCCAAGCCCGCCCCGAAGGGCGGGCGACGACCGATGAGTTTCTCCGTGATCGGCAGTCCGAGATCACGGTGGGTGCACTGCAGCAGCGAGCGTGATCGAAGCGTGCACCGACTGAACCTTCTGGCCCTCTGGCACGAGATACCGAGGAACCTCAAGATGCGTACTCTGATCAGCACCGCCTTCATCTCGCTCGACGGCGTCGTGGAGGCACCGGGCGGCGAGCCCGGATACCGGAACTCCGGATGGACCTTCAAGGACGTCGAGTTCCTCCCCGAAGCGTTCGACATCAAGGGCCGGGAGCAGAAGGAAGCCACGGCGATGTTGCTGGGCCGCACCAGCTACGAGGCGTTCAGCCCGGTGTGGCCGGACATGGCGGACTTCGCCGACTACAAGCTCATGCCGAAGTACGTCGTCTCCACCACGCTCACCGAGGACGACCTGGTGTCCAACTGGGGCGAGACCACGATCCTGCGCTCGCTCGACGAGGTCGCCGCATTGAAGGAGACCGAGGGCGGCCCGATCATCGTCCACGGCAGCGCCACCCTGAACCAGGCCCTTTCGGACGCCGGCCTGATCGACCGCTACCACCTCCTGGTCTTCCCGCTCCTGCTCGGCGCGGGCAAGCGCCTGTTCAGCGCCACGGACAAGGACGCCCAGAAGCTGAAGCTGGTCGAGCACGAGGTCTACGCCAACGGCCTGCAGAAGAACGTCTTCGACGTCCTCGGCTGACAAGGCTCCCGCCCCCGCCCCACCGCCGCGTCCCCGAAGTATGCCCCCGACAACACACCGACAGAAGGACAGAACCCCGACATGACCACTGCAGCGAAAGGCCCGGCCAGCTACTTCCCCTCCATCGAGAAGAAGTACGGCCGCCCGATCACGGAATGGAAGGACCTCATCCGCTCCTCACCCCTGACCAGGCACATGGAGCTCGTCAGCTGGCTGAAGACCGAACACGGCCTGGGCCACGGCCACGCCAACGCCCTGGTCGCCCACACCCTCGCCGAGGGCACTGGTGGATAGCACGCAGAGTTGCGCCCCGACCTGGGCAGGCCGGGGCGCGGTCGGAGCAGGCTAGGCGGGCTTGGGCGCCGCCTGCTGCACGACCTCGAACGACCACACGGTGGAACCGCTGGCGGCAGGCTTGGGCCGGTCGCTGCCGCCCTGGTGCGCGGCCTTCATGGGTCCCTCCATCCAGGCCTGGAACGACTCCTCGTCACGCCACCGCGTGTACACCAGGTAGTCGTCGGTGCCTTCGACCGGGCGGAGGAGCTCGAACCACTCGAAGCCGTCCGAGCTCTCGACCGCGTGCGCGCGCGACGCGAAGCGCTTCTCCAGGACCTCACGCTGCTCGGCGGGGACGGTCAGAACGTTGATCTTTACCACGCTGGGCACAGGACACCTCTCACCACGTGGACGCCGGACCGGCGCCCTCATCTCGATCATGTGCCTGCAGTTTCCTACATCGGACGGTCAAAGCGCCGTGAGGACGACTCCCGGCGCCCCGCCTGGCCGGCTCCTCCGCCGGCCGTCACCCGTACGTGGACGAGGAAAAGATCCCCCTCGAAGCCGTCGACGTGGCTGCGCGCCGACGTGCGCGGAGTGCGATCGCCAGTGCCGAGCCCACCGCTGCCACCAGCAGCAACAGCACGCCGAGGACCGTCAGGATCCAGGCCGGGACACCGCCCACCCTCAGCAGCGCTTCGGTGTATCTGACCCGTTGGAACGGGGTGTCGTGGTCCGCGCGGCGGAGTTCGTGGTCACCGGTGATGCGTTGCGGTCGCGGGAAGCTCTGGTCGATGGCGGTCAGGAAGGTGCCACCGCTGTCGCCGAGGTCGCGCACCGCACCCTCGGGCTCGATCCGGCCCGCGTAGAAGACCTCGGGCCGCGCCCCGCCGATCGTGCTGCGCGGCTCCATCCGGTGTGGTGCGAGGACGTACAGGCCCAGCGACTGCGGTGTCTTGGCGAGTCGGGAGAGCCGCATGGGGTAGACGAGACGGTCGCTGGCGAAGGACAGGTGCAGCGGATCGAGGGTGCCGGTCAACGGGCGGTGCCGTTCTGCGGGGGCCAGGCGGATCGCCACGTACTCCCAGCGCTGTGTCACATACGGGCGGAGTTCGGTCGCCAGGGACGCGGGGAGACGGAAGCCCTGGGAATTCAGCCAGTTGCGCAGCGCGCCGGGGTCGGTGGCGGTCAGCCGGGCGACGTCGAAGGGGCCCAGGCGCTCGCGGCCGACCACCCCGACTCCCGGGCCGCGCGCACCCGGTGGCGGAGCGGCGGCGCCGTCCACGGTCTGGAACGGCCAGTCGCCGCCGCGCGGCCAGAAGTAGTGGCGCTGCCGGACGGCCGGCTCGGTCAGCGCGGAGAGCTGGTCGAACAGCTCCGGGTCGCCCAGCTTGACCGTGGCCCGGTGCGGTACCGGCATGATCCACGCGGCGTCCGGCGCGCTGCCGTTCACCGTCAGGCTCATCACGATCTGCTCGGTCCTGCCGTCCCAGCGCACCGCCGAGGTCTCGCGGTCCACGGCCATGGTGGTCTTGGGATCGTGCACCATGGCACCGCACCCGCAGGCGTACGCGGGCCTGGCCAGCGACACCAGCTGTACGGCCAGCAGCACCAGCACCACCAGCAACACCCGCCGCCTACCGGTCCGCGCCATGGCGGCTGCGCCCGTCACCACGCCCATCGTCGTCCCCCGTTCGCCGCACGCCGATCACTCGATCGGCGGCAGCGACACAGACGGCGAGGACGGTAGGACTGGTTCCCCTTTCCGGGGGCGGCGGTCCGCCCGTTCGGGGATCAGGCCGCCGAGCCCGCCGTGGCCGGCCGGCCGTTCGCCGCACGCACGGCCCGGGCCTCGGCCTCGGTCTCCACGGCCGGCGGGGAGCCGGGCAGCGGCTTGCGGGCGCTCTCCGACATCAGCAGCACGGCGATGCCGCCGATCACGGCCGCCGCCATCATGTAGTAGGCGGGCATCATCTTGTTGCCGGTCGCGCCGATCAGGGCGGTGACCACCAGCGGCGTCGTACCGCCGAAGAGCGACACGGAGACGTTGAAGCCGATCGACAGCGAGCCGTAGCGCACCCTGGTCGGGAACAGCGCGGGAAGGGTGGCCGGCATCGTCGAGGTGAAGGCGACCAGCAGCAGTCCGAGCGCCCCCATGCCCAGCGCGATGGCGAGCAGCGACCCCTGGCGGATCAGCAGCAGGGCCGGCACGGACAGCACCAGGAAGCCCAGGCAGCCCGCGGCGATGACCGGCCGGCGGCCGAAGCGGTCGGAGAGCCGGCCCGCGAACGGCTGGACGCCCATCATCAGCACCATCACCGCGAGCACGACCAGCAGCCCGTGCGTCTCGTCGTACTTCAGCTCCGAGGTCAGATAGCTCGGCATGTACGACAGCAGCATGTAGTCGGTGACGTTGAAGACCAGGACCAGTCCGACGCACAGCAGCATCGCCCGCCACTGACCGAAGATCATCTCGCGGATGCCGATCCGCTTCTCGGCGTCGCGGCGCGCCTTCTCCTTCGTCCGCGCCTCCTTCTCCAACTGGGCGAAGGCCGGGGTCTCTTCGAGCCGCATCCGCAGATAGAGGCCGATGATGCCCATCGGTCCGGCGATCAGGAACGGGATGCGCCAGCCCCAGGAGTGCAGGTCCTCGGTGGACAGCAGCGCGGTCATCAGGGTGACCAGGCCGGCACCGCCGACGTATCCGGCGAGCGTGCCGAACTCCAGCCAGCTGCCGAGGAATCCGCGCTTCTTGTCGGGCGCGTACTCGGCGATGAAGGTGGAGGCGCCCCCGTACTCACCGCCGGTGGAGAAGCCCTGTACCAGGCGGGCGACGAGGAGCAGGATGGGCGCGCCCACCCCGATGGAGGCGTACGACGGGATCAGGCCGATGGCGAAGGTGCCCACCGCCATCATGATCATGGTGATGGCGAGGACCTTCTGCCGGCCGATCCGGTCGCCGAGCGGCCCGAAGACCATGCCGCCGATGGGACGCACCAGGAACGCCGCCGCGAAGGCGCCGAACGTCGACAGCAGCTGCGCGGTCGGACTCCCGGACGGGAAGAAGACATGTCCCAGAGTGACCGCGATATAGCTGTAGACGCCGAAGTCGAACCACTCCATCGCGTTGCCGAGCGCCGCCGCCGAGACCGCACGCTTGACCATCGCGGGATCGACGACGGTCACCTCGCCCGGGACCTGCTTGTGCAGATCCGCTCTCCTCTCCGGCTGCGGATCGGATGCGGCGCCGGCATGACTGCCGACGGGGTTGCGGGGGCCGGGTGCGACGGGGGACTGCGTCGGCACGTGTTCGCTCGCCTGCGCTCTCTTGGACGACTACATGACATCGCCCGCCGTGGAACAGCGGGACGGAGCCCGCCATGGAGCGACGGGCAAAGTTCGACCATAGGGGCAGACATGTTCATTACGGACAGTGTGCGGATGACCGCACAGTCGCCCGTATACCCGCTCCTTGCAGGGGAAACTCCCTTTCGATGAGCAATTCGCGGGACGTGGGTCTGTGATCCATCTCGCGGCGATCGGCTGCAACCATTGCCGCGTGGTGACCTGCCTCACGCGAGGGCGAGGTGGCTGCAGAGAGGCGATGCGACCGCACAGAGGCGATGCGACCGCACAGAGGGCGAGGCGACCGCGCAGGGCGCGGTGCGGCTGCAAAGGGAAGAGCCCGGACCGTGCGAAACGGCGCGGCGATACGAGGTACCGCCGCGCCGGAGTGGATCGTCGCGTTCCCTCAAGGATCAGCCATGCCGGCCTGTCGCGCCACTCGGGCGGCACCGGTGTTGCGGTGCCACGCCGTTCGGCGCCGCGTCCGCGGCAGGCCGCGACATCCCCGCTGTGGCCCCGTCACGGCATCCAGGCGACGTACGACATGACCTCCCCCGAGGTGATCTGGAAGTCGGGGAGGTCCTTGGTGAAGGTGACCTCCAGGCCCAGCAGCCCGCCGTTGCGAGGGTCGAGGATCACCATCTGGCGGGTCGCGTTCGAGGCGCCGTCGGGACCGTCGTAGACATACGCCTGTCCGCGCCGGCCGAGCCGGTCGGTGACCGCGCCCGCCGGACGCAGCCCGCCCGCGTCGGCCAGCATCCGGACGATGGCGGCGGTCTCCCGGGGCCCCGGTGTCCACTCCTGGCGGAACGAGTCGAGCGCCAGCAGTAGTTGGGGCGTGGTGCCGGCGCCTCCCCCACGCTCGACTCCGCTCGCGCGGGAGGGGCCCCCGGCTCCGCCGTAGAGCGACGCCAGATGTGCGCGCAGCGCCACGGGGTCCGTCGGCGGCCTCGTACGGGCGGCCGGCCCGCTGTGCCGCGCGGCCGAGCCCGCCGGATAGGTCCTGCGGTGCAGGACCTTGCCGTCGCTGACGGTCCGCCAGTGGCCGTCGTCGTCGTGGATCACCGGGCGGCCGGGGTGCCGCGGGTCGGTGGCCACGACCAGTTCCGAGCCGCTGCCGTCGGCGTTCCAGCGGGTGATGCGCTCCTCGGGAACGGTAACGGGAGGCGCGGCATCCGGGCCGGCCTCCATGCTCATATACCAGGTCTGCAGATGGCTGCCGCGGCGCGGGCCGTCCGCGGCGCCGGCCGTCCGGGCGTTGGCCTCGGCCCTGCGGGCGAGTGCGTCCAGCGAGACGGGCGGGGCGCTGGAGTGCGGCACGAGCGCCGCGGGCGCGGCGGCCGCGGGGCTGCTGCCGACGTCGGAGAAGGTGAAGGCCAGGATGGCGAAGAGGGCGAGCGCCGCGGCCTCGGCCCGCAGGACCAGGCGGCGCCCGGCCCGCCTGGTGCGCCTGGTGTGCAGCAGACGGTTCAGGTCGCGTTCGGCGCGGGCGTGCAGCGGTCGGTCCCGCCAGGGGCCTTCGCCGGCCGGTACCGGATTGGCCGCGCGCAGCAGGCCCAGTTCGTCACTCATTGCCGTCGCCTCCTGCTCGTGCGGACACGGTCGTCCGCGTACGGTCGATCTCGGCACGCAGGCGGCGGCGCGCCCGGTGCAGCCGCATGGCCGCCGCGCCCTGGCCGCAGCCGAGGGTCACCGCCAGCTCCTCGATGGTCAGTTCCTCCCAGGTCGTCAGCCGGAGCACCTCCTGGTCGCCGGGGGAGAGGCGGGCCAGTGCCTCGTGCACCCAGGAGCCGGGCCGCTCCGCGTCCGGACTGTCCACGGTCTGCCGCTGGTGTGCCGCCTCGTGGTTGCCGAGCCGGTGCAGCAGCCGCCGGTAGCGGCTCAGGCCCCGCACCGTATTTGCCAGGCAGTTGCGGGCCACCCCGTACAGCCAGGGCAGCGGGGCGTCCGGCAGCTCGGAGCGGCGTCTCCAGGCTATGGAGAAGACCTCCGCCACCACTTCCTCGACGTCGTGGGCCTGCCCGTCCAGCCGCCGCGCCACAAAGCGGCTGACCGCCCAGTAGTACGCGCGGTAGGCCTCGGCGAAGGCGTCGTCCGTACTCATGAACCCTTGGTGTCCGGCATGCCCCCGATCTTCACACCCGCCCCGGGTGAGACTTCACACCCCGTCGAAACGGCCCCGCGCGCCCGTAGGCGGTGAGGTTCGCGTCGGCTCCGGACACCTACGGGGCATGAAGTCCCCCAAGCTCCCCGTGAAGTGGTTGACGACCACCGACCACAAGACGATCGGCACGCTCTATCTGGTCACCGCCTTCGCGTTCTTCTGCGTCGGCGGGCTGCTGGCCCTGGTGATGCGTGCCGAGCTGGCCCGGCCCGGCCATCAGATCCTGTCGAACGAGCAGTTCAACCAGGCGTTCACCATGCATGGCACGATCATGCTGCTGATGTTCGCCACCCCGCTGTTCGCCGGCTTCGCGAACTGGATCATGCCGCTGCAGATCGGCGCGCCCGATGTGGCCTTTCCCCGGCTGAACATGCTCGCGTACTGGCTCTATCTCTTCGGCTCGTTGATCGCGGTCGGCGGCTTCCTGACTCCGCAAGGGGCCGCGGACTTCGGCTGGTTCGCCTATGCGCCGCTCTCCGACGCGGTGTATTCCCCCGGGATCGGTGCCGATATGTGGATCATGGGTCTGGCCTTCTCCGGCTTCGGCACGATCCTCGGTTCGGTCAACTTCATCACGACGATCATCTGCATGCGGGCACCCGGCATGACGATGTTCCGGATGCCGATCTTCACCTGGAACGTGCTGCTGACCGGTGTGCTGGTCCTGCTGGCCTTCCCGGTGCTGGCGGCGGC
>NZ_JBWKCJ010000019.1:0-33864 GCF_056436545.1 Streptomyces sp. NPDC043738
CCCCCCCCCCCCCCCCCCCCCCCCCCCCCCCCCCCCCCCCCCCCCCCCCCCCCCCCCCCCCCCCCCCCCCCCCCCCCCCCCCCCCCCCCGCCGTCGGCGTCTGCTGTGCGCCTACAGGTACTTCTTGAGCTCACGGCGCGCCAGCGACCGCTGGTGCACCTCGTCCGGGCCGTCCGCCAGCCGCAGCGTCCGCGCGCCGGCCCACAGCTCGGCCAGCGGGAAGTCCTGGCTGACGCCGCCCGCGCCGTGCAGCTGGACCGCCTTGTCGAGGATGTCCACGACCGTGCGCGGGGTGGCGATCTTGATGGACTGGATCTCGGTGTGCGCGCCCTTGTTGCCGACGGTGTCCATCAGCCAGGCGGTCTTCAGCACCAGCAGCCGCAGCTGCTCCACCGCCACCCGGGCGTCCGCGATCCACTCCTGGACCACACCCTGCTGCGCCAGCGGCTTGCCGAACGCCGTACGGGCCACCGCGCGCCGGCACATCAGCTCGATGGCGCGCTCGGCCATGCCGATCAGCCGCATGCAGTGGTGGATCCGGCCGGGGCCGAGCCGGGCCTGGGCGATGCCGAAGCCGCCGCCCTCCTCGCCGATCAGGTTGCCCGCCGGCACCCGTACGTCGTGGAAGAGCACCTCGGCGTGGCCGCCGTGCCAGTGGTCCTCGTAGCCGTAGACCTGCATGGCCCGCTTGACCTCGACGCCGGGGGTGTCGCGCGGCACCAGGATCATCGACTGCTGGCGGCGCAGGTCGGCGCCGTCCGGGTCGGTCTTGCCCATCACGATGAAGATCTGGCACAGCGGGTTCATCGCCCCGGAGATGTACCACTTGCGGCCGTTGATGACGTATTCGTCGCCCTCGCGGGCGATATGCGTCTCGATGTTGGTGGCGTCCGACGAGGCCACCTCCGGCTCGGTCATCGCGAACGCCGACCGGATCTCGCCGGCCAGCAGCGGCTCCAGCCACTGCTTCCGCTGCGCCTCGTTGCCGAACTGCGCCAGCACCTCCATGTTGCCGGTGTCCGGTGCCGCGCAGTTCAGCGCGGTGGGCGCCAACTGCGGGCTGCGGCCGGTGATCTCGGCCAGCGGCGCGTACTGGAGATTGGTCAGCCCGGCGCCGTGCTCGGCGTCCGGCAGGAAGAGGTTCCACAGCCCCTGCCGGCGGGCCTCGGCCTTGAGGTCCTCCACGACCGCGGGGGTGTCCCACGGCGAGGCGAGCGCGGCGCGCTGCTCGCGGGCGGTCTCCTCGGCCGGATACACATGCTCGTCCATGAACGCCAGGAGCCGTGCGCGCAGCTCCTCGGTACGGGCGTCGAATGCGAAGTCCATGGGTGCCTCAGCCTTCCTTGAGGGTGGTGAGTCCGCGGTCGATGAAGACGGGGACGAGTTCGCCGATCCGGTCGAACCCGGCGCCGACGGTCTGGCCGAGCGTGAAGCGGTAGTGGATGCCCTCGAGGATCACGGCGAGCTTGAACCAGGCGAAGGCGGTGTACCAGGCGATCGAGGAGGTGTCCCGGCCCGAGCCCGCGGCATAGCGCGCGATCAGCTCTTCGGGGGCCGGGTGCCCGGGCGCGCCGCTGGTGGTGCTCACCGGCGACTCGGGCAGGCCCAGGTCCGAGCTGTACATCACCAGCAGGCCGAGGTCGGTCAGCGGATCGCCGAGCGTGGACATCTCCCAGTCCAGTACGGCCTTGATGGTGTCATCGGCTCCCACCAGGACGTTGTCGAGGCGGTAGTCGCCGTGCACGACGGCCGGCGCGGGCGAGGCGGGCAGCGCCCGGCCCAGCGCCTGGTGCAGCTCCTCGATGCCCGGCAGGTCGCGGTTCTTCGACGCGCTCAGCTGCTTGCCCCAGCGCCGCAGCTGACGCTCCAAGAAGCCCTCCGGACGGCCGAAGTCGCCGAGCCCGGCGGCCTCGGGGTCCACGGCGTGCAGCGCCACGAGCGTGTCGACCAGGGAGAGCACCACGGCCCGGGTGCGCTCGGGGCCGAGCGGGGCGAGCTGGCCGGCCGTGCGGTACGGGGTGCCCTCGACCAGCTCCATCACATAGAAGGGCGCGCCGATCACCGCCTCGTCCTCGCACAGCAGCAGCGTCTCGGGCACCGGCACCGGAGTGCCGTGCAGCGCGCTGATCACCCGGTGCTCGCGCCGCATGTCGTGCGCGGTGGCCAGCACATGGCCGAGCGGCGGCCGGCGGACGACCCAGGAGGCCGCGCCGTCGGTGACGCGGTAGGTGAGATTGGACCGCCCGCCCTCGATCAGCTGCGCGCGCAGCGGGCCGCCGGCCAGCCCCGGCCGCTCCCGGTCCAGGTGCGCGCGCAATCGGGCCAGGTCGAGGCCGGGAGGGTCCTCCCGGCCCGGGGCCTGAGGGGGCGGCGTGCCCTTGCTCATCGTGCTCCTCCATAACGCAGTGGGCGGTCCATCGGTCGATCGCTGCCCCGATCATGCCGACTAGTCGGTATGGAGTCCAGTGCCGGTGCGTGGGTCGTCGGTCACGCACGGCCCCGGAGGAGGGTTTTCCGCCACCGCCACCGCCACCGCCGCCACCGCTCGCCCGCCGCCGCTCACGCGTGACAGGCCACCGGCACCCCGCCGTTCATCACCGTCATGTCGCCGAATCCCACCAGCGGGTCCAGCGGTGCGCCCGGCTCCCCGCCCGCCAGCTCCGCGTACGCCCGGTGCAGATTCGCCACCAGCCGCTCGCTCTCCGCCAGCTCCGCGAACGGCCCGAGATCCGCGGCCCGGGCCACCTCCAGCGGCGTCCGCCCGGCCGCCCGGCCCTCCTCCGCCAGCCGGCCGACGAACCGCAGATAGCGCTCGATGACGTCGTAGACCTCGGGGCCGGCCGGCGGACCGTGCCCGGGGACGACGGTCTCGGCGTCCAGTGAGCGCAGCAGCTCGAGGGCGCGCAGCGAACCGGTCAGCGACCCCATGAAGACGAACGGGGTGCCGCCGTGGAAGACCAGGTCCCCGGCGAAGACGACGCGCTGCCGGGGCAGCCACACGAGGGTGTCGCCGGGGGTGTGCGCCACACCCGGGTGGATCAGCCGCGCCTCGATGCCGCCGACGTGCAGGGTCAGTTCGTCGGTGTACGTCACCTCGGGCGGGGTCAGGCGGACGTCGCCGTACTCCACCTGCGGCCACACCGCGTGCAACTGGTGGCCGGCGGCCAGCAGCTCGCGGCGGCAGGCGGCGTGCCCGACGATCGTCGCCTCGGGCGCGAAGACGCCGTTGCCGTAGGTGTGGTCACCGTGGTGGTGGGTGTTGACCACGGTGCGCGGCGCCGGCGCGCCGCTCTCCGCGATCCGCCGGCGCAGCAGCCGGGCCCGGCGCTCGGTGGCGGCGGTGTCCACGACCAGGGTGGCGTCGCCGTCGGTGAGGAAGCCGGCGTTGTTCAGGCACCAGCCGCCGTCCGGCTGGATGTAGGCATGGACGCCGGCGGCCAGTTCGGTGAGGTACGGCTCGTCCGTGGTCGGTGCGCTCGCGTCACCCATGAGGGTTCTGCCCCCTTGCTCGATGGTCCGTCACGACCCACCGGCCGGCCACGAGTCGGTCCGCCCCGACGCCGCGAGGGTCGCGTTACGGTACCTCCGCCGGCCCCGGTGGGGGCAGGGCGTCTCAGCGCCCCGGCCGCACCAGTATCGCCGCGCCGCACAGCGCCACCGCGAGCGTGCAGGCGACCAGCAGCAGGGCGGTCCGCGGCGGCAGTCCGGGCGGGCGGTCGGTGGCCATCGCCCGCATCCGGTGGTGCGCGAGTGCCACGAAGGCGAGCCACAGCAGCCCTGTCAGTACCGCCAGCACCGCCTCCACCGGTCCGGGCGCCCGGCTCCGCAGCAGCTGCCGGCCGGCCAGCACCGCCATCGCCGTGGCGGACAGCGTCGTACGCCGCCAGGCCAGCCTGGTCCGCTCCGGCTGTAGTCCGGGATCCCGGTCGCTCGCCGGCCGCGGTCCCGGCCCGCCCGGCCGCGCTCCGCCCGCCATCGGCTAGCCGGTCCAGCCCAGCAGGACCAGCACGGCCACCGCCACCCCGAGCACCCCGACGGCCAGCGCCAGCGCCGTGGGGAAGCGGGAGACCGGCAGGTCCTCGCCGCGCCGCATCGCCCGTTCGCAGCGCACCCAGTGGTTGACCGCCCGCAGCGCGCACAGCGCCCCGCCCGCGAGCAGGACGACGGTGAAGGTCAGCCGTACGCCCGGGTGCAGCCGGGGCAGGAACTGGTCCACCGCGAACCCGCCGCCGATCAGCGCCAGGCCGGTGCGCAGCCAGGCGAGAAAGGTGCGCTCATTGGCGAGCGAGAAGCGGTAGTCGGGGGTCGCGCCCTCCTCGCGGACCCGCGCGGGCGAGCACCACAGCCGCACGGCCGCGACGGCCGACCGCAGTCCGTCGGTGAGGATCATGGCCGAAACCCTAATTGCCGGCCCGGCGCACGGCCCGTCGCATCAGACCGCTCCCGTCTCCCGCAGCTCCAGCAGCCGCCGGTACGCGGCCATGCCGTCCGGCGTCCAGGGCCACTGGTCGAGCCGCCGGATCAGCTCCTCCTCGGGCAGGAACGCATGCCAGTCGATCTCCGCCTCCTGCGGCGCGACCGGCAGGGTGCAGCGCACCTGGTAGACCGCGGACCACCAGGTGTGCTCCGCGGTCTCGTAGAGGAACTTGAACAGCGGCTCGGGCTGCCGCAGACCCTGTACGCCCAGCTCCTCCTCCGCCTCGCGCAGCGCCGCCGCGTCGTAGCTCTCGCCGGCGCCGACCACCCCGCCCACGAACATGTCGTAGTGGGAGGGGAAGACGAGCTTGTGCGGGGTGCGGCGGTGTACGAAGATCCGGTCCTCGTCGTCCCGGACGAGGACGAAGGCGCAGCGGGTGCGCATCCGGCGGGCGTAGGTCTCGCCGCGCGGGGCCTGTCCCACGACCTGATCGTTCTCGTCGACGACGTCGAGGATCTCGTCCGCGTTGAGCGGTTGCTGATCGGTCATGGGGCCATGCAACCACCACAGGGGCGGCGCGCACCCGCCGGGGGCGGGCGACTCGGCGGCTCACCACCCCGCCCGGTCGGGCCGCGGCTCCCGCGCACCCTCACCCGCCGCGTCAGCGCGGCTGCATCTCCACCGCGTCCTCGGTCCGGCCCGTTCCCGGCGGCATCGCCGGATGGGTGCCGATCAGGACGATGCCCGCGACGACGGCCATGATCCCGGCCACCTCCCACACCAGCGCCCCCGCCGTCACCTGCAGCCGGTCGCCGAGGAAGCCCACCCCGCAGGCGATCCCGGCCAGCGGCTGGGCGGCGGTCAGCGCCGGCAGCGACAGCCGCAGCGGCGCCGATTCGAAGGCGCTCTGCACCATGACCAGCGCCAGCACCCCGAGCACGACGATGGCGTACGGCTGCCAACTGGTCACCAGCGCCGGCCAGCCGCCCCGTTCGAAGTGGTCACCGCTGATCCGGGTCAGCGCGTCCTGCACGCCGTAGACCAGGCCCGCCGCGATGCCCAGCAGCGCGGCCTCCAGGCTCACATGGGTCCGCTCCCGTTTGGCGACGGCCGCCAGCAGCAGGGCGGTGCCCAGCACCATCCCCATGATCAGCCACTGCCACAGGTGATCGGGGCTCCTGGACCCGCCCTGCGGCTGGCCGGCCACGATGAAGGCGGTGACCCCGCCCGCCAGCAGCCACAGCCCGGCCCACCCGGTGCGGCCGAGCCGCTGCCGGGTCAGCCGCCGGGACAGCGCCATCGCGAACAGCAGATTGGTCGCCAGCAGCGGCTCCACCAGAGTGATGTCGCCCATCCCCAGCGCCAGCGCGCCGAGCGCCATCCCGACCACCATCAGCCCGATACCGGCCAGCCACACCGGCATCCGCACCAGGTCCAGCAGCAGTCGCAGGGAGAGGTAGTCCTTCATCGGCGCGCGCTGCGCCGCGGCCTGCTGGAGCACGAAGCCCGACCCCAGACAGCAGGCCGCTCCGAGGGCGAGCAGTATCACCGTCACGTCGCACACCTCGTATCACGCGGGGCGGGGGATGCGCCTGAGGACAGCCATCCGGCGGCGGGGGATGGGTGGCCCTGATCACTGCCCATTCTCCCGCGCGCCCCCGCGTACTGCGCGGTAATCAAACGGTTGACGCGGCGGTCGGGCGCGCTGAGGATCGTTCCACCACGGCGGCCGGTGCGCGCCGGCGTGCCCCGGTGAGGAGATGCAGAGATGGCGTACGACGCTGATGTGATCGTGATCGGAGCGGGGCTCGCGGGGCTGGCGGCCACCGCGGAACTGGTGGACGCCGGGCGCACGGTGATCCTGCTCGACCAGGAGCCCGAGCAGTCCTTCGGCGGGCAGGCGCACTGGTCCTTCGGCGGCCTCTTCCTGGTGGACTCGCCCGAGCAGCGCCGGCTGCGGATCCGCGACAGCCACGCCCTCGCCTGGCAGGACTGGCTGGGCACGGCCGGCTTCGACCGTCCGGAGGACCACTGGCCGCGCAAGTGGGCCGAGGCGTACGTCGACTTCGCCGCCGGGGAGAAGCGCTCCTGGCTGCACCGGCAGGGCGTGCGGTTCTTCCCCGTCGTCGGCTGGGCCGAGCGCGGCGGCTACGACGCGACCGGGCACGGCAACTCCGTCCCCCGCTTCCACGTCACCTGGGGCACCGGGCCCGGCCTGGTCGCGCCGTTCGAGCGCCGGGTGCGGGCCGGGGCCGCCCGCGGTCTGGTCGACCTGCGCTTCAGGCACCGCGTCACCGGGCTCTCGCGCAGCGCCGGCAGCGTGGACACGGTCAGCGGCGAGATCCTCGAGCCCTCGGACGTGTCCCGCGGCAGACCCAGCAGCCGCGAGGTGGCCGGCGCCTTCGAGCTCAGGGCGCAGGCCGTGATCGTCACCTCGGGCGGTATCGGCGGCAACCACGAGCTGGTGCGCGCCAACTGGCCCGAACGACTGGGCACACCCCCGCGGCGGATGCTGTCGGGCGTACCCGCGCATGTGGACGGCGAGATGCTGGGCATCGCCGAGGGCGCCGGCGGCCGCCTGATCAACCGCGACCGGATGTGGCACTACACCGAGGGCATCGACAACTGGAACCCGATCTGGCCGATGCACGGCATCCGGATCCTGTCGGGCCCGTCCCCGCTGTGGCTGGACGCCCGCGGCAAGCGGCTGCCGGTGCCGCTGTTCCCCGGCTTCGACACCCTCGGCACGCTCGAACACATCATGCGTACGGGCCATGACCACACCTGGTTCGTGCTCACCCGGAAGATCATCGAGAAGGAGTTCACGCTCTCCGGCTCGGAGCAGAACCCGGACCTGACCGGAAAGAGCATCCGCGAGGTCCTGGGCCGGGCCCGTTCCGGTGCGCCGGGGCCGGTGCGGGCGTTCATGGACCACGGTGCGGACTTCGTCGTCGAGCGTTCGCTGACCGACCTCGTACGGCGGATGAACGCGCTGACCGAGGAGCCGCTGATCGACGAGGCCGCGCTGCGCGACGAGATCGTGGCCCGCGACCGCGAGATCACCAACTCCTTCACCAAGGACCTCCAGGTGACCGCCGTGCGCGGGGCCCGCAAGTACCTGGGCGACCGGCTGATCCGCACCGCGGCCCCGCACCGGCTGCTCGACCCCAAGGCCGGCCCGCTGATCGCCGTACGGCTGAACATCCTCACCCGCAAGACGCTCGGCGGCCTGGAGACCGACCTCTCCTCGCGGGTGCTGGCCGACGGCGGCGCCCCTCTTCCCGGCGTCTACGCGGCGGGCGAGGCGGCCGGGTTCGGCGGCGGTGGGGTGCACGGATACCGCTCGCTGGAGGGCACCTTCCTCGGGGGCTGCCTCTTCTCCGGGCGTACGGCGGGCCGGGCGGCGGCCCGGGCGGTGGCCTGACGGGAGGAGAGCGGATTCCGGCAGGTGGCCGGCCAATCCCGTGATGCGGAAGGGAAGTTGGCGGATCCGGCCATTCCCCTTCCCGCCTTGACGCGGAGCTCTGCGTAGCGCTTTGCTGTGGGTGATGACTGGTGCGGACCAGTCCGTCACCCTCTGCACAGGCGCGTGCGTATCGGGCCCCACCCCCTGACGACGGTGCGGTGCCCGGTCGGCGCGGCGCGCCATGGAGCCCCCTGACCCGTGACTTCGATGTCCCCTTCCCCCTTGCCCTCGGCCACCCCGCCGGCCCTGCGCCGCGCCCGCTGCCCGGACGCACCGGTCCTCGCGCCGGCCCTGGACGACACCCAACTGGCCATCGCCGCCGATGCGCTGGCGCTCGGCCAGTGGGCCCGGGTGCGTACCCTGCTGGCCGAGACCGGCGCGGACTGGGACCGGCGCGGACACCGATTAACGGTCCTGGCCGGCTGCCCCGGCAGCGCCGCCTGGGCCGGCGACTGGCGGCTCGCCGAGCCGGACAGCGGCGACGCCGCCACGCTCGTGGCTCTCGCCACCGTCCGGCTCGCCCTGCGCGGCGAGGCCGGTGTCGCCGCCGCCGCCGAGGCCTGCGCGGCCGCCGCCCGGATGCTGCCCGACGACCCCACCCCCTGGCTGGGCGCGCTGGTCCTCGCCCGCCGCACCGGCACCCCACAGGCCCGCGCCCATGCCTTCCGCCAGATACGGGCCCGCCACCCCGACCACCACCATGCCCACCACCTGATGGCGGCCTGCCTGGCCGAGCAGCAGCCGGCCGGCGCCGACGACCCGGCGCACCCGGTCGACGCGTTCGCCGCCCGGGCCGCGGCCCGCGCCCCCGCCGACTCCCCACTGGCCCTGCTCCCCGTCGTCGCCCACGCCGAGCGCTACCGCGTACGGGCCGCCGCCGGCCTGGAGCCCCCCGACCCCGCGGACTCCGGCCACTGGTCCACCCGTCGTGCCCGCCGGCTCCTGCGGTCCGCCTTCGACTGGTGGCTGGAGTGGGAGGGCGAGGACCATCCGCGCGGCAAGGTCGACCTCAACTTCCTCGCGCACGCGACGTTCCACGAGGGGAGGATGGCCGAGGCCGCCGCCCTCTTCCAGCGCATCGGCCCGCACCTGACGCGTGCGCCGTGGTCGTACGCGGGCCGCGACGCCGAAGGCGCCTTCCAGGCCGCCCGCGACACCGCCCTGCGCCGGGCCCGCCGCCACGCGGACCGCTGACCCCGCGGGGGCCGAGGACGATGACGAAAGTCTGACGCCCATGCCCGGACGCTGGCCCCGGAGCGCGCGCGGTGCTCGAATCGAGGGGTGACCCAGGACCCGAATCCGGCCCGCTCGGCGGACCACGACGGCGAGGACGGGCGCGGCACCCCCGTAGGGCGCCGCGTGCTGCTCGGCATGCTCGCGGCCGGCGCCGCCGGCGTCGCCGCCGCTCCCCTCCTGCAGCGCGCCTACGACAGCACCATCGGCGCCGCCGCCCAAAAGGACCCCACCGGCCTGTCCGGACTGCTCCCGGCCGGCGGCGGCTTCCGCTACTACTCGGTGACCGGCTCCGTACCGCGCAAGGACGAGCGCGGCTACCGCCTCACCCTCGACGGCCTGGTACGGCGCCCCACCGGCTACCGCCTCGCCGACCTGCGCGCGCTGCCCCAGACCCGGCTCGTGCGCGACGTGCAGTGCGTCACCGGCTGGCGGGTGCCGCACACCTCCTTCGAGGGCGTACGCCTGGCCACCCTCCTCGACGCCGCCGGCGTCCGCCCCGAGGCCGGGGCCGTCCACTTCACCTGCTTCGACGGCACCTACCGCGAGTCCCTCACCCTCGAACAGGCCCGCCGCGACGACGTCCTGGTCGCGCTGCGGATGCAGGACCGGCCGCTCGGCCACGACCACGGCGGACCGGTGCGCCTCTACGTCGCGCCCATGTACTTCTACAAGTCGGCGAAGTGGCTCTCCCGCATCACCGTCACCGACCGGGTCCGGCCCGGCTACTGGGAGGAGCGCGGATATGACGTCGACGCCTGGGTCGGCCGGTCGAACGGACGCGACGATGCCCCGACCACCTGAGCGGACCGCGGCCCGCCCCCGGGTGCCGCGCTTCACCCGCGCCGAACGCCGGGTGCACCGCGCCACCGCCACCCTCATGGCCGTCTGCGTCCTCACCGCGGGCTGCCTCTACCTCCCCTTCCTCGCCCAACTCGTCGGCCGCCGCGCCCTGATGGTGACCGTCCACGAATGGTCCGGCCTGCTGCTGCCCGTCCCCCTGCTGCTGGGCCTGGCCTCCCGTGCCCTGCGCGCCGACCTCCGCCGCCTCAACCGCTTCGGCCCGCACGACCGCCGCTGGCTGCGTGCCGCGGTCCGCCGCCGAGGGGACCGCCCGGCCGGCAAGTTCAACGCCGGCCAGAAGCTGTACGCCGCCTGGCTCGCCGGCGCGGCCTTGGTGATGCTGGGCACCGGCCTGCTGATGTGGTCCACCCTCCCCCAGGCCCTCGGCTTCGCTCGAGCAGGGGGGACCCCCATCGCGCCCCTGGCGTGGCGCACCGGCGCCACCTTCGTGCACGACTGGCTCGCCCTCGCCCTGGTCCTCGTGATCGCCGGCCACGTCGGCAAGGCGTACGGCGATCCCGAGTCCCGCCGCGGGATGCGCACCGGCTCGGTCGACGCCCGATGGGCCGCGCGCGAGCATCCGCTGTGGGAGCCGGAGGACAAGTCACCGTAGCCGTGGCCGAGTTGCCGAACGAAACACAGGGACTTCTCTGCAGAGAACACTATGCAGAGAAGTCTCTGCAACTCTACGCTGGCACCCATGAGCGATGTCCCGCAGCAGCCCCCGGTCCCCGATGCGCCACCCGCCGCCCGTCCCGTGCGCCGCATGGATGCCCGCAGCCTCCGCGGCCTGGCCCACCCCCTGCGGATGCGCATCCTGGACCTGCTGGCCCTCGACGGCCCGGACACCGCCACCGGACTCGGCCGCCGCCTCGGCGAGAACACCGGCACGGTCAGCTGGCATCTGCGCCACCTCGCCGACCACGGCTTCATCGAGGAGGAGACCGGCCGCGGCACCAAACGGGAGCGCTGGTGGAAGGCCGTCCAGGCGGCCCGCCGCCTCGACACCAACGACTTCCGCGACGACCCCGACAGCCGCGGCCCCCTGTCGGTCTATCTGCACGAAACCGTCCAGCGGGACTTCGAGCAGGTCACCACCTACCTCGCCGAGGACTGGGAGCCGTACTGGCGCGACGCCGGCACCCTCCTCCGTCGCCAGGACCTCCGCCTGACCCCACGGCAACTCCAGGCTCTGAACGCCGAGTTGGAGCAGGTCATCGACCGGTACCGGAACCCGGACCCCGACCCGGCGGGCACGGCCGGCGAGGAGGCCCGCCCGGTCCTCGTCCAGCTGCAGTCCTTTCCCCGCCGGGAACGGCACGGCGGATGAGCGGACTGCTGCGCCGGCACCGCGACTTCAGGCTGCTGTGGTGCGGGGAGACGGCGGGCAGGTTCGGCGCGGCGGTCACCGGCGTGGCGATGCCGCTGGTGGCGGTCTCCGTCCTGCACGCCTCCACCTTCGAGGTCGGACTGCTCGGCGCCTGCGGCTGGCTGCCCTGGCTGCTGATCGGCCTCCCGGTCGGGGCATGGGTGGACCGCCTGCCCCGCCGCCCCCTCATGCTGGCCTCCGCCGCGCTGTCGCTGCTGCTCCTCGCCGCCGTACCGCTGCTGGCCCGGTCCGGCAGTCTGGGGCTCGGGTCGCTGCTCGCCGTGGCCCTGCTGACCGGCGCCGCCGCGGTGGTCTTCCAGACCGCGTACAGCGCCTACCTGCCCACCCTGCTCGCGCCGGCCGACCTGCCCGAGGGCAACGCCAAGCTGCACGGCAGCGCCTCGGCGGCGCAGCTCGCCGGCCAGGGGGCGGGCGGCCTCATCGCTCAACTCGCCGGCGCCGTCAACGGCTTGTTCGCCCACGCCGCCACCTTCCTCGTCGCGCTGCTGTGCCTGCTCGGCATCCGGCACCGCGAACCGCCCCCCGAGGCCGCCGGCCGCCCGGCGCGGTCGCTGACCGGCGAGGTCGTCGAGGGGCTGCGGCTGGTCGCCGGAGACCGGTGGTTTCGCACCCTGACCCTCTTCGGCGCCACCTCCAACCTCGCGCTCATGGGCTACCAGTCCCTCCTCCGCGAGGTCGGCCTGGCACCCGGCGCGGTCGGCGGACTGCTGGCGCTGGCCGGCACCGGCGGTGTCGCGGGCGCCTTCGTGGTACGCCGCACCGCCGGCCGGCTCGGTACCGCCCGCGCCATGCTGCTGTGCGAACTCGGCATTCCCTGCACGGCGTTGCTCATCCCGCTGGCCTCCCCGGGCGCCGGGGCACTGCTGTGCGTCGCCGGCGGCTTCGGCGTCTCCGCCGGGGTGGTGGCCGGCAACATCCTCAAGGTGGGTTTCCAGCAGGGCTACTGCCCGCCGCCGCTGCTCGGCCGGGTGGTGGCCGGCAGCGCGTTCCTCAACTACGGCACCCTGCCACTGGGGGCGCTGCTCGGCGGCGCGCTCGGCTCCGCCCTCGGTGTCCGCACCGCCATGTGGATCACCACCGCCGGCGTTCCGCTGGCTGCCCTGATCCTGCTCTTCTCACCGGTCCGGACCGTCCGCGACCTGCCCACCCGCCGCGCCGACCCCGAAGCGGCGACTCAGACCGCCGGCGGCTCCGGCTGAGGCTCCGCCGGCGCCTCGGCCGAGGGCAGGGTGACCTCGAAACGGCAGCCCGCGCCGGCGTTGCGCACCGTCGCCCGGCCGTCGTGCGCCACCACGATGCCGCGCACGATCGCCAGCCCCAGCCCCGCGCCGCCCTCGCCGTCCGCCCGCGGGGTACGCGCACTGCCGCCGCGCCAGCCGGTGTCGAAGACCCGGGCCAGATCCTCCGGCGGGATGCCGCCGCAGCCGTCCTCGACCGCGAGCACCACCCGGCCCTCCTCGTGCCGTGCGCTGACCGCCACCGTGCCGTCGGCCGGCGTCGCACGGATCGCGTTGACCAGCAGGTTTCCCAGCACCCGGGTGATCTGCTGGGCGTCCACCCGCACCGGCAGCGGCAGCACCCCGCCGTCCACCAGCCGCACCCCGCGCGCCCGGGCCAGCGGCCGGGCCCCCGCCAGCGCGTCGTCCACCAGGTCGTACACCGACACCCGGGAGAACGTCAGGGCCAGCGCCCCGGCCTGGATACGGGACAGTTCGAAGAGGTCGTCGACCATCGCGGCCAGCCGCTCCACCTCGATCCGCATCCGGGAGTGGTAGCGGGCGGTGTCCTCGGCGACGCCGTCCTCCAGCGCCTCGGCCATCGCCCGCAGCCCCGCGAGCGGCGTCCGCAGATCGTGCGAGATCCCGGCGATCAGCTCGCGCCGGGAGGCGTCCAGCGCCCGCTCCCGCTCCCGTGCCTCGGCGAGCCGTCCACTGGTCTCCTCCAACGCCCTGGACAGCGCCGCCAGTTCGGCCGTCGGCGGCTCGGCGGGCGCCACGAATCCGCCCGCACTGCCGACCGTACGGGCCGATCGCGCCAGCTCCCTGCTGCCCGCCGCGATCCGCCGCCCGAAGAGCAGCGCGGCCGCCAGCGACACCACCCCGGAGACCGCGACCACGGCCATCACCACGCCCAGGTCGTGCCCGGACAGAAACATCGCCTGGGCGACCGCCACCGTCCCCGCCGCCATCGCGGCCACCGCCAGCGCCGCCACCGCGAACAGCGACAGCGCGACCGAGCGCCGCCGCAGCGCCCGCACCGCGGGCGCGGCCAGCAGCCCCGCCAGCGCCGCGCCGAGCGCCGCCAGCGCCACGATGACCAGGAAGTCCGTCATCACTGCGGCTCGCCCTCCGCCGGGTCGAAGCGGTAGCCGGCGCCCCAGACCGTCGTCACCAGCCGCGGTGCCGCCGGGTCCGCCTCGATCTTCTCGCGCAGCCGCCGCACATGTACGGTCACCGTCGACAGATCGCCGAACTCCCAGCCCCAGACCCGGTGCAGCAGTTCCTCACGGGAGAAGACCCTCCCCGGGTTGCGCATCAGGAAGACCAGTAGCTCGAACTCCCGGGCGGTGAGGGAGAGTTCACGTCCCGCTCGGTGGGCCCGCCGCCCGCCGGGGTCGGCGAGGAGGTCACCGGCCCGCAGTACGGCGGCGGGCGCGGCGGCCGGCGGCGCGGACTCCGCGCGGCGCAGCACCGAACCGATCCGCAGCACCAGCTCCCGCGGGCTGAACGGCTTGGTCACATAGTCGTCCGCGCCCAGCTCCAGGCCGAGGATGCGGTCCGCCTCCTCGCCGCGCGCCGTCAGCATCACCACCGGCAGCGCCGGGCCGCCGTCGGCGCGGCGCAGCCGGCGGCAGACCTCCAGGCCGTCGATGCCCGGCAGCATCAGGTCGAGGACGACCAGATGCGGGCGGAACTCCGCCGCCCGGTCGAGGGCGGCGAAACCGTCGGCGGCGTGCGCGGTGGTGTAGCCGGCCCGGGAGAGGTAGCCGGTGACGACCTCGGCGACGGTCGGGTCGTCCTCGACGACCAGGACGCGGCGCGGCGGCCCGTTGGCGGGGACGGGCGGGGGAGTGGGGGGCGGAGTGGCGCGGTGCACGGCGTCAGCGTGCCCTTCTGGGCGGATGCGTCATGGCTACAGCCAACACCAGCGCCCACCGCCGTGCGAGGCCGGGCCCGCTTCCGTAAGACACCGGTAACCGTCAACCGGTGACCGGTACGGCCGCGCACCGAGCCGAGGCCACCGGGGCGCAACGGGAGGGGGAGGAGAGGGAGGAGGGGCGGCAAGGAGGAGCACCCACTCCTCGCCACTCTCAACGTATAGCGCACCGGGGGGCTTGCGGCAAGGCCCCGGTCATACCGCAAAATCGCAGGCCACAGCCCCAGCCCGAGGAAATGCTGACGCCATGAACCCCCTGACCACCAGCGCGTTCGACCTTCCCGACCGTCTCCGTCCCAAGGCCGACCCGGCGCTGATCGCCGCCGACGAGCAGCACTTCGCGGCCGTCGCGGAGAGCCTCGACCAGGCCATCGCCGAGGTGTCCGACCGCCTCGACGCCGAGCGCAGGGCGCCCGGCGGCATCGGGCGGCAGGCGATGGACCGGGACACCGAGATCCACCGGCTGACCGCTCGCCTGCGCGCACTGCGCCGCTTCGGGCTGGACCTGTGCCTGGGACACATGGTCGGCGCGGAGCACCCCGAGCCCGTGTACGTCGGACGCCTCGGCCTGACGGACAGTGAGGGGCGTCGGCTGCTGGTCGACTGGCGCTCCCCCGCGGCCGAGCCGTTCTTCGCGGCCACCCACGCCCACCCGATGGGTCTGGCGAGCCGCCGCAGGTACCGCTGGACCGGCGGCCGGATCAGCGACTACTGGGACGAGGTGTTCACCTCGGACGGGTTCGCCGGCCACGCCGCGCTCGACGACCAGTCCGCCTTCATCGCCAGTCTGGGCGCCAACCGGTCGCCCCGGATGCGCGATGTGCTCGGGACCATCCAGGCCGACCAGGACGCCGTCATCCGGGCGGGGTCCCGCGGCGCGCTGGTCGTCGACGGCGGTCCGGGCACCGGCAAGACCGTCGTCGCCCTGCACCGCTCCGCCTACCTCCTCTACTCCGACCCGCGCCTGGGCCGTCGTCGCGGCGGTGTGCTGTTCGTCGGTCCGCACCAGCCCTACCTGGCCTACGTCGCCGACGTCCTGCCCAGCCTCGGAGAGGAGGGCGTGCGGACCTGCACCCTGCGCGACCTCGTCGCCGAGGGGGCCGGGGCGGCGATCGAGGCCGACCCGGAGGTGGCCCGGCTGAAGTCGTCCGCGGACATGGTGAAGGCGATCGAGACGGCTGTCAGGTTCTACGAGGAGCCGCCCGCCGAGGGGATGACGGTCACGACCGACTGGGCCGACATCTGGCTGAGCGCCGAGGACTGGGCCGAGGCGTTCGGCGCACCGGAACCGGGTACGCCGCACAACGAGGCCCGCGAGCAGATCTGGGCGGAGCTGGTCGCGATCCTGCTGGCCAAGTACGACGGCGACGAGGTCTCGCCCGAGTCGTTCCAACGGTCGCTGCGGCACGACGAAGAGCTGGTCACCACGCTCCACCGCGCCTGGCCGCTGCTCGAAGCGGCCGACCTCGTCGGGGACCTGTGGTCGGTCCCCGCCTACCTGCGGATGTGCGCTCCCTGGCTCGGCCGCGACGAGGTGCGCAGGCTGCAGCGCAAGGAAGCCCCCCAGGCCTGGACCGTCTGTGACCTGCCGCTCCTGGACGCGGCGCGGCAGCGCCTGGGCGACCCGGAGGCGGCCCGCCGCAGGCGCCGGCAGGAGGCCGCCCTCGCCGCCCAGCGCGCGCAGATGACGCAGGTCGTCGACAACCTGATCCAGGCCGCGGCCGACTCCGGCGCCGACGGCGACGACGGCGAAGGCCTGGTGACGATGCTGCGCGGCGAGGACGCCCGGGTCAGCCTGGTCAACGAGGACGAACTGCCCACCGCCGAACCGGATCTTCTGGCGGGCCCGTTCGCGCACATCGTCGTGGACGAGGCGCAGGAGCTGACCGACGCACAGTGGCAGATGCTGCTGCTGCGCTGCCCGTCGCGGAGCTTCACCATCGTCGGGGACCGCGCCCAGGCCAGGCACGGGTTCACCGAGACGTGGCGGGAGCGGCTGGAGCGGATCGGGCTGGACCGGATCGACGTGGCGTCCCTGAGCATCAACTACCGGACGCCTGAAGAGGTCATGGCCGAGGCCGAGCCGGTCATCCGGGCCGCGCTCCCGGACGCCAATGTGCCGACCTCCATCCGCGGCGCCGGCGTCCCCGTCGTCCACGGATCCGTCGCGGATCTGGACGCGGTCCTCGGCGCCTGGCTCGACGCGCATGCCGAAGGGACCGCCTGCGTCATCGGCGCCGGCGACATGGACACCGGCACGTTCCGGGAGACGCCCCGTGTCCGCTCGCTGACCCCCGAGCTGTCGAAGGGCCTCGAATTCGACCTGGTCGTCCTCATCGACCCGGAGGCCTTCGGCGAGGGCGTCGAAGGAGCGGTCGACCGCTATGTCGCGATGACCCGGGCGACCCGGCAACTCGTCGTCCTGAGGACCCCTGGGAGGTGTCTGCCGACGGCACGCCCACTTCGGCGGTGACGCGTGGGTGACGGCTGCTCGCCCCGGGCCGCCAGTTGGCGCCGGCCCCGTCTCATGAGGCACTGATCCGGGGATCAGTAGGGGCATGAGAGATCAACGACTCGACGTGTGGGCGGCCGGGCCCGCCTACGAGCGGTACATGGGGCGGTGGAGCCGTCTCGCGGCGGAGGAGTTCGCGGCGTGGCTCGACTGTGCCGACCATCTGCGGTGGCTGGACGTGGGGTGTGGCACCGGTGCGCTGTCGGCGGCGGTGACCGCCCGGTGCCGGCCCCGAACGGTGATGGGAATCGACCGGTCCGAGGGGTTCGTGGGCTCAGCCCGGGGCGCGGCTCCGGTCTCGACGCACTTCGTCGTGGCGGACGCGAGGGCGCTTCCGGTACGCGATGAGGCGTGGGACGTCGCCGTCAGCGGTCTGACCCTGAACTTCCTTCCCGAGCCCACCGCGGCAGTGGCCGAGATGGCCCGAGCGGTACGGCCGGGCGGCCTGGTTGCCGCGTACGTGTGGGACTACGCCGAAGGCATGGGCTTCCTGCGCCGATTCTGGGACGCCGTCATCGAGGTGGACCCGTCCGCGGCTGCGCTGGACGAGGGGCGTCGGTTCCCCGTATGCCGTCCGGACCGGCTGGGGAAGGTGTGGGCTGACGCCGGACTCGTCGAGGTGTCCACCGCCCCGATCGAGGTGCCCACCGTCTTCGCCGACTTCGCCGATCTGTGGGAGCCCTTCCTGGAGGGGCAGGGCCCCGCACCCGGATACGTGGCCACTCTTGCCCCGGCCGACCGGGACCGAGTACGTGACGTGTTCAGTGCGGCTGTTCCCAGGAGGCCGGACGGTTCCATCGCGCTCACCGCCCGAGCCTGGGCTGTGAGCGGTCGCCCTGACCACAGGCCCTAACCCTCCAGCCCCTCCCGTACCCGCCGTGACACCGTGATCGTGTACAGGTCGAGCACTCCCGGCGGCTCGGCGAGGCCCGGGCCGCCGGCGCGTATCCAGGCGGCGATGTCGGCCAGCGCGTCGTCGTCGTTGACCAGTCCCAGCCAGACCGGGCGACCGCCGGCCGCCCGGCCCGCGGCCGACGGCTGGACCACGACGACGTTCGCCTGGTCGCAGACGTCCAGGCACTCCGAGGCCCGCACCGGTGCCGCACCGTCCAGCGCCGCCCGGAGCCGGGGGATCTGACCGGCATGGTCGACGCCCGGAATCTTCGCCGCGTCGCCGCAGCAGCAGCCGCGGCAGACGGTGACCCGGCACGGGGCTGCGGTGGCCGCTCGGCCGGCACGCTTGTTGATCATCCGGCTCATGCTACGTGGACCTTCGGACTCTCCTTGCCCCCTCCCCCGGAGGAGGCCGGCGGGGGAGCGCGGCGCCGGGATCGGGAACTGGTGTACGCGTCGCCGGGATTTAGCGGGCACACAACCGGGATAGAGATCCCAGCATGTCCCTCACCGACTCCCACCCCCAGCCCGGTTCGTTACCGCGGACCGAGGTACCCGGCCCGGCCGGGCTGCCCCTCCTCGGCTCGATGCTCGACCTGCGGCGCGACTCCCTCGGCACGTTCCTCGACGCCCGGCGCGCACACGGCGACGTGGTGCGTCTGGAGGCCGGTCCGCCCGGTCTGCGCAGTGTGTTCCACGCCGTCTTCGCGCCCGAGGGCGTCCAGCAGATCCTGGCCTCCCAGGCCGCCGGCTTCCGCAAGGACCACCCGCTGTACGAGGAGGTCCGGCAGTCCTTCGGCAACGGCCTGCTCACCAGCCAGGACGACGACTACCTCCGTCAGCGGCGGCTGGTGCAGCCGCTGTTCACCAAGCGCCGGGTCGACGGCTATGCCTCGGCCGTGACGACCGAGGCCGATGCCGTCGTCGGCCGCTGGCGGACCGCGCCGACCGGCACCGTCGACCTGGTCCCCGAGATGAACCGGCTCGCGCTGCGCACCGTCACCCGGATCCTGTTCGGCCTGGACACCGAAGAGGCCGTGGAGGCCATCCACCGGTGCTCCCCGGTCATCAACGCCTATGTCGTACAACGCGCTTACGTACCGGTGAAGATCCCGCGCGGCTGGCCCACCCCCGGCAATCTCCGGGCGCGGGCCGCGACCGACGAGCTCAACGCCCTGTGCGACCGGATCGTCGCGGACCGCCGGGCGGCGTCGGGGACGGCGGACGGCGCGGACGACGAGGGACGGGGCTCCGATCTGCTCTCGCTCCTGATCGCGGCCGGCAACGACGAGGACGGCTCCCTGGACGCCACCGAGGTCCGCGAACAGGTCCTGATCTTCCTGCTGGCCGGGCACGAGACCACCGCGACCTCGCTGGCCTTCACCCTGCACCTGCTCGCCCGGCACCCCGAGGAGCAGACGAAGGTCCGCGAGGAGATCGACCGGGTCCTGGGAGACCGCGCCCCCACGGCCGCGGACCTGGACCGGCTGCCGTATCTGACGCAGGCGCTCAAGGAGTCCATGCGGCTGTACCCGGCGGCGCCGGTCGTCAGCCGCCGGGCCGTGGCCGCCACCGAGATCGGCGGATACCGCATTCCGGCCGGTGCCGATGTGGTCGTGTCCCCCTGGGTCACCCACCGCGACCCGGCGCTGTGGGAGGACCCGGAGCGCTTCGACCCGCGCCGCTTCGCGCCCGAGCGGGAGGCCGCACGCCACCGCTACGCGTGGTTCCCCTTCGGCGGCGGCCCGCGCGCCTGCATCGGGCAGCACTTCTCGATGCTGGAGTCGGTGCTGGCACTGGCGACGCTGCTGCGCGCCTATGAACTCGAGGCCGTGGACCAGGAGGTGCCGGTGGCCGCCGGCATCACCCTCCAGGCCACCGGCCCGGCCCGGGTGCGGCTGCGCCCGCGCCACGAGGCGGGGGAGTAGTCCCCGGGGGCGCCACCTTCGGAGAGCAGGAGGCCGCCGGCCGCCTCCGTCGCCGGCGTGCCACCCCTCCATCTAACGCAACGAAAATAGCGTTTGCTTTTTGGTGGCGCCCCCCGTACCGTCGTTGTCGGTCCCATTGCCGCCGATTGGAGAAGGCCGTTGCTCGTCTGAGGTCCTACAGACACCGCGCCCGCGTATGCCCCGCATCGCGCGGCCCTGTCCGTGACCTCGGAGTGCCCTACGGCGTACCCCGGCGCATCTCGGCGTTCCCGCGGTGTCTCCCCGCGCAGTCCCCCCGCTCACGCACCTCGCGCCTCCGGAGACCTGTATGTCAAAGTCGCCCACCTCCGCGTCCTTCGCGGCCCCCACCTCCATCGTCTGCACCGGCCTCGGCTTCGCCTGGCCCGACGGCAGCCCCGTCCTTTCGGACTTCCAACTCGCCGTGGGCCCCGGCCGTACGGGCCTGATCGGCCTCAACGGATCGGGAAAGTCGACCCTGTTGAAGCTGATCGCGGGCGAACTGACCCCGACCGCGGGCAGCGTCAAGGTGGCCGGCGAGGTCGGCTACCTCCCCCAGAACGCCCCGCTCGACACCCACCTCCGCGTCGACCAGGCCCTCGGCATCGCCGCGGCCCGCGCCGCCCTGCACGCCATCGAGAACGGCGACGCGAGCGAGGAGCACTTCACCGCCGTCGGCGACGACTGGGACGTCGAGGAGCGTGCCCGGGCCACCCTCGACCAGCTCGGGCTGCCCGGCATCGACCTCGACCGCACCATCGGCGAGGTCTCCGGCGGCGAGTCCGTCCTGCTGCGGCTGGCCGCCCTGCTGCTGCGCCGCCCGGACGTCCTGCTGCTCGACGAGCCCACCAACAACCTCGACCGGGCGGCCCGGCAGCGGCTCTACGACGCGGTCGCCGGCTGGTCCGGGGTGCTGGTGGTGGTCAGCCACGACCGTGAACTCCTCCAGCTCGTCGACCGGATCGCCGACCTCCGCGGCGGCGAGATCCACTGGTACGGCGGCAACTTCGGCGCGTACGAGGACGCCCTGGCCGTCGAGCAGGAGGCGGCCGAGCGCATGGTGCGGGTCGCCGAGGCCGACGTGCAGCGCCAGAAGCGCGAACTGGCCGACGCCCACGTCAAGTTGGCCCGCCGGGTCCGCTACGGCAACAAGATGAACGCCAACAAGCGCGAACCGAAGATCGTCATGAACGAGCGCAAGAGAGAGGCCCAGGTATCCGCCGGCAAGCACCGCATCATGCACACCGAACGCCTCAAGGAGGCCAGGGAGCGCCTCGACGAGGCCGCCGAGGCCGTCCGCGACGACGACGAGATCCGCATCGACCTGCCGCACACCGCCGTGCCGCCGGGCCGCACCGTCCTGACCCTGCAAGCCCTGCGGACCCGCTACGGCGCCCGCGCCGACGTGGAGGTGCGCGGCCCCGAGCGGATCGCGCTCACCGGCCGCAACGGCTCCGGCAAGACCACCCTGCTGCGCACCATCGCGGGTGAGATCCCGCCGGAGGACGGAACGGCGCAGGTCCATGTCCCCTACCGCTTCCTCCCGCAGCGCCTGGAGGTCCTGGACGACACCCTGACCGTCGCCGAGAACGTCGCCCGCTTCGCCCCGGACGCCACCAACAACCGCATCCGCGCCCGGCTCGCCCGCTTCCTGTTCAAGGGCGCCCGCGCCGACCAGACGGCCGGCACGCTCTCCGGCGGCGAACGCTTCCGCGCCTCGCTCGCGGCCCTGATGCTGGCCGAGCCGGCCCCGCAGCTGCTGATGCTCGACGAGCCGACGAACAACCTCGACATGGCCTCGGTCCGCCGGCTCGTCACGGCACTGGAGTCCTACGAGGGCGCGCTCCTGGTCGTCAGCCACGACCTGCCGTTCCTGCGGGACATCGGCATCACCCGCTGGCTCGCCGTCGAAGGCGGTGAACTGGCCGACGGCGAACCGCTGTAGACGAGGCTGGTCAGAAGTGCTGCAGCAACTCGGCGAACGCCGAGAGCTGCAGCACCTTCTCGTCCTCGGGGTCGAGGGCGCCGTGCTCCAGGACCCAGGTGTGGTCGTTCGGGATGAACACCGCGTTGAGGCCGGCGGAACGGGCCGGCAGGATGTCCGACTTGGGGGAGTTGCCGATCATCCAGGTCGAGGCCGGGACCAGGCCGTAGGCACGGGTCAGCTCCTCGTAGGTGGCGACGTTCTTCTCCGCCACGATGTGCACACCCCGGAAGTGCCGGGTCAGCCCGGACGCCGCCACCTTCCGCTCCTGCTCCTCGGTGTCGCCCTTGGTCAGCAGCAGCAACTCGTGCCGCCGGGACAACTCGGCGAGCGTCTCGGCCACTCCGGCGATCAACTCCACCCGGTCGCCGGCGAAGGCCGCCGCCCACCCGGCGATCCGGGCCGACTCCTCGGCGGTGGCGACCCGGCCCCGCAGCCGCTGCACACACTCCCCGAGGCTGTGCAGGAACACCTTGCTGCCGTATCCGAGGGTCGGCGCGTTCACCGCCTCGATCCCGTCGAGGAGGGTCCGCACCCCCGCGCGGTCGAGCTCGGGATGCACCATCCAGTCCAGGAACTCGTCGATGACCCGCTCGTAGATCACGTTGTTCTCCCACAGCGTGTCATCGGCATCGAAGATCAGCATCCGCCCGGCCCTTTCTCACACTCCAGCGACCCGCGCACCCTACGCACGCCCGGGTTCCGCCCGCATCGCAATTCCGGGGAGCGCCGCCCCCCTTCGACCGGCTGCCCGGCCTCACCACCACCGCAGGTACGACAGCAGCCGCAGCAGCTCCAGATAGAGCCAGACCAGCGTCATCGCGAGGCCGAAGGCCACGTACCAGGCCCACCGGTGCGACGCGCCGGACTGCAGAAAGCGGTTGGCGGCCTCGAACTCCACCAGGAAGAAGAAGGACGCCGCGGCGATCGCCACCACACTGACGAGGACCGCCACCACTCCGCCGTCCCGCAGCCCGAGATCCGCACCGAACGCCTCCGACGCCACCAGGTCCGCCAGGAACAGCACCAGCAGCCCGATCGCCAGACCGACCGCCCAGCGCGTCACCTTCGCACCGACCCGCACCGCACGGGTGGCGTACGCCGCCAGCGTGCCGGCGAAGAGGCAGCCGGTGCCGAGGACGGCCTGCGTCCCCACGCCCGGGTGCAGACCGTCGAAGAACCGGGTGGCCTCGCCGAGCACGATCCCCTGCACGGCCGCGAACAGCAGCGCCAGCCCGGCGCTGGGCCGGGGCCGGACGCCCAGATAGATGCCGATGCCCAGCCCCGCCAACAGGGCCGGCAGGGCCAGGAACCCGAGTTCGAAGACGACCGTGAGGACGGCGCTCACCGTCAGGACGGCCAGGACCGTCAGGGTCTTGACGACGATGTCGTCGAGCGTGATCGGACGGTCCGGGGCGGCCGAGGGCGCACCGCCGCCGGAGCGGCCCGTGCCGGCCGGCGCGACCGCACCGTCCAGCGTCAGCAGATTGCGGATCGCGGGGTTGCTCGTCGTGGGCACCGGCCCTCCCAAAGAGATCGGAACGTGCGCATCCGTGCTGCTCAACTCCTCATGTGCGAAGCGTGGTCGGCCGGCGACCGAGGCCGCGGCCGCACCTCACTCCACCTCCACGACCGGCCGCGACGCGGGAACGCTCTCCCGCAGCGCGCGGGTCACCTCCGCCACCGCGGGGAACACGCTGTCCCCGCCCGGCGGCGACCCGTACGGCAGCGCCGTCCCCAGGTGATCGCGCCAGGGCGCCGGCACCGCGACCGGCTGGCGGATGCCGGTGAGGACCACGCACTGGACCGCCTCGGTGCTGTGGCGGTGCAGGGCCGAGCGCAGCCGGCCGGGCAGCCCCACCCGCTGCGGCACCGAGGTGTTGAGCAGCCGCTCGCCCAGGCTCTGGCCCTGCGGGGCGAGGTCGCTGCCGCGCAGCTGGTGGATGGTGTCGCGGATGGCGCGGTAGTGGTCGGGCAGCACGCCGCGGCAGCGCAGTACGAGCAGGGGGTGCGTCTGCCCCTCCACCTCACAGGCGATGTCGAACGACATCCGCCGCTTCAGGAAGCCGTAGCGGACCTCGTTGACCACCTGCAGACTCGCCCCCGGCTTCGGTTTACCGGTCTCCGGGGGCGGCTGGCTGTGCAGTCCCCTGAGCTGCTCGCCGACCGTCACCGAACCGGCGAACAGCCGCCGCATGCCCACGGCCACCGCCTGGTGCTCGTACAGCTCCAGCCACGCGGGCAGCCGGCGCACACTGGTGAGGTCCGGCGCCAGCCGCGCGGCCTCCTCCGCGTGCTCCAGCGCGTCACCGCGCAAGCGCTCGCCGAGCAGGCCGATCCGCCGGCGCAGCTCGATCAGCGCCAGCGCGTCGAACCGCGCCGCCCGGTCCGCGTCCTGCCGCCCGCCGACGCCCTCCAGCACGCCGGCGAGGATCTGGGTGGGGCCGGCGTCGGCGGACCAGTCGCGCCGCCGGGCCAGTTCGGTGAGCCGGTCCAGCGCGTAGGGGGTCAGCCAGGCCCGGCTCTCGACGAAGCCGCCCCAGTCGCGCGACTCCAGCCCGTGCCGGGCGGCGAGCCGGGGCAGCCGGGCCAGCAGCGCCAGCAGCAGCAACTCGGCGTCGTCGATGCCGTCCTGCCGGTGCCCCGCCTCACGCAGCGCCCCGGCCAGCTGGTGGGAGTCGAAGAGCGTCGCGAAGACATCGGGCTCCGGACACTGCAGGACCTCCGCGAGCAGCGGCTGAGCGGTCGGCCCGACCAGCAGATGCAGATGCCGCCCGGTGAACGTGGCCGGCAGCTCCGGCGGGGTGAACGCGGCGTGGATCCGCGCGGCCAGCTCCGCCAGCCGGCTCTCCGCCTCGCGCAGCCGCCCGATCCGGTGCAGCAGGTCATGCGCGGCGAAGTTGCCCAGCGCCTCCTCCACGGCCGCCGTCGCACGCTCCGACGTCCGCACCATCCAAACGACGTACAGCTCGTTGTCCATCGCTCATCTCCCCGCGACCCGGCCGTAGCGCGGCGGTTCCTGCCCGGAGAGGACCTCGAACAGCTCCTCGGCCGCACCCCGCGAGCCCCCGACGTACGGCCCCACGAGAATCTCCTCCAGCGCCCGGCCCAGCTTGGCCAGCGCCGCGTCCACCGCCTCCTGGTGCTCGGCGAGCTCCTCGCCGGCCTCGTCCAACTGCCGGGCCAGCCGGGCGTTCTCCACCGCCCGCCGAAAGAGCCACACCGCGTACTCCCGCTCGGCGCTCACCTTGTTCAGCGGATCCCCCTTGCAGCTGGCCCGCGCCCGCGGCAGCCCCTGGAACAGCCGCCGGATGCCCTTGTCCAGACCGGCCTCCGGCAGCGCCTCCAGCCAGGCCAGGGTGAACTCCGCGTCGGCGGTGCCCGCTTCGTCCAGCGCCCGCAGCGCCGTGTCGGGCAGACCGGGCATCTGATGGCCGAGCAGTCCCGGGATCTCCCGGGCCTCCAGCCGGGCGGCGCGGCACTCCACGATCGCCCGCAGCAACCAGGCCCGCGCCTGCCAGCGCGGCTCGCCGCGGACGTCGTCCAGGCACTCGCGGGCGGTGAGGAAGGCCTCGTTACGCATCGCCAGCAGCGCCCGGTCCATCCCCTCACCGATTGAGGTGTGCCGCTCCGCGGCCCGCAGCGCCGTCTCGATCTCGTCCGCCTCGGCCGAGCCCGGCCCGGCCGGCTGCAGCGCCTCGACCATCCGGCGGGCCACGCCGTACGGCTGCGCCCGCAGCGCCTCGAGGAAGCGGCGGCCGAACTCCTCCTCGGCGTCGGGCTTCTCGGCCAGTCGGGCCAGCTCGTCCCAGAGGGCCTGCGCGGTGGGGCCGGCGGTGTCGGACGGCGCGGGCCCGGCGTGGTCGGTGGCGTCGCGCACCACCGTCACGGCGCGCCCGGCGTCGGCGAGCACCGCGGAGCGGGCGGTGTCCACCAGCGTGTACGGATGGACGAACAGCAGCGCCGGGTCCTCGCCGGCCGGCGGCAGATAGCGGCTGATCAGCACCGTGTGCGGGGTGAACACGTCCGACGGCGCGATGCCCTGCCCCCGCAGCGCGCAGCGCCACTCGAACCACAGCATCGGCGCGACGTCCTTGCGCCAGGCCAGGAAGGCCCGTTCGGTGGCGGGACTCTCGTCGGGCGCCGCGCCCCGCAGGGCGGCGTCGAGGAACCGCCCGGCGGCCACCTGGCGCGCCGGCGCGTTGGGCCGGTGCACCGCCGTCTCCAGCTGCTCCACCAGCTCGCCCATCCGCCGGGCCCACTTCTCCCGCATCGTGATCAGCTGCGGCACATTGACCTGGTAGTACTGCTCGGTCTCCCGCTCCTCGGGCTCGGTGAGCCGGATGGTCCGGCCGGTCGGCTCGTCGAACCGCTCCACCAGCAGCACCGTCGCCGGCCACAGCGCCCGCCGCTCCTCCGGGGTCGCCCCGTCGAACGCCTCCAGATCGGCCGTCAGCTGCTTGATCTCGGCCTCCAGCTGGTCCAGGCGCAGCCGCGCGTCCATGGTCAGCCGCTGGGACAGCACCCGCTGATGGGCCTGCTCGACGCCGAGGTACGCGTCCGTGGTGAACAGGTCCGGACTGAACTCCAGCCCCACGGTGGCGCCGTGCCCCCTCGTGGTCCGCAGATACGGCTGCAGGGACACCAGACCGGTGGCGCGCGGGCCGTCCGCCTCCGCCTCCCGGGGCGGGCGCAGCAGCGCCCGGTCGGTCTCGGCCGCCGCCCGGTCGGCGAGCGCCCGCATCCCCTGGGCGTACGCCACCAGCTGCCCGTACGCGATGTCGGCGACCTCCACCAGGCTCGTCTCGTGCGCCAGCGACCGCAGCAGGCCGACGAAGTCGCGCAGCGCGCCGCGGGCCGTCGAGGACGAGCCGTCCGCCACCGTCACCGACCGTGCGCGGAAGACCGACGGCAGGTCGAGCGAGGGCTGGGTGCCGGACAGCCCGGCCGTCACCCGGATCAGCCCGACGCCGAGGTGGTCGCCGACGAAGTCCCCGCTCTCCGGGTCGCTCAGGCCGTTGACCCGCAGACAGGTCGTCAGTGCCGCCTGCACCACCTGCTGCCGGATCTCCGGAACGCCCTCGCCGACCACCAGTACCTCGACGGGGCCCTGCTCGTCCCCCGCCACCCACGCCCGCAGCAGCGACGAAGCGAGCGCCGCCCGCACCTGCGGCGCGAGCGCCGCCTTCGGCCCCCAGGGCGGCGGCGCGGGGAGCAAGGGCCCGCATTCGGCGGACTCCCGGGCCCGCCGGGCGCAGCGCGCCACCGCGCCGTCGTCGGCCCCGATCTCCCCTCCCGGAACCCGCAGCCCCAACGCCCGCGCATGCAGCACCAGCGCCAGATCGTCCTCGGTGTCGCCGAACAGCGGCTCGTCCGGGCACTGCTGGAGCCAGTACTGCCACACCCTGCTCACCAGGTGCTTCGGCACGGCCGGCCGGCTCTCTTGGAACCGCTGCTTGACCTGCTCGGCCTCGTCGGCCGTCCAGGTGTGCGGCAGGCGCCGCAGCACCTCCTCGACGCCGTCCCCCCGCATCGGACCCCCTCCTCGTCACGCCTCGTCGTCACACCTCACCGGCACACCGGAATCCCGCGTTCCCCCGGCACTCGGCCGGTGACCGTGGCGACAGCCGCTCCCGCAGCCGCGTGGCGGGAGTGTCATAGGCGCCGCCGAGCAATACCGGTGAGCCCGCGTCGTCCAGGCAGATATCCCAGACGTTACCGAGCAGGTCGCCGATGGTGTACGGATTCGGCGGGAATTCCCCGATCGGCGCCAACTCCCCAAAGCTGCCACGGAAGTTGACCCGCCCAGCGGCGATCTCCGCCCGCCACCATTCGCCGTCCCGCCCGGCCCGCGCCGCCAGTTCCCACTCCTGCGCCGTCGGCAGCCGCAGCGCCGTCCCGAGCCGCCGCCCCGCCCACTCGGCATACGCACGGGCGGCGTGTGCGCTCACCCCGACGACCGGATGGCCGCCGCGCCCGGCCGGGAACTCCAGGCCGTGCCAGCCCCGCAGATAGCCGTCGTCGACGCCTTCCCCCGACGCCCGCGCATCCTTCGGACGCCAGCGCGCGTTCGCCGGATCGCACAGGAAGGCCCGGAACTGCGCATGGGTGACGGGGTACCGCCCCAGCCGCACCACGGGCGGCCCGTCCGGCGGCACGGGTACCAGCTCCGGCAACGACGGCCGCCGCTCGCCGGGCCGCCGCTCCGCCGCGGGCGGTACGGCCGCGGTACCAACGGGCCGGTCCGCGGCCGCGGTGCGCTCCGCCCCGCCCTCCGCCCCGCCCTCCGGTCCCTCACGGCGTTCGCGCGCGGCGCGGTTGCGGAACAGGCAGATCCGCCCGGCGTGATCGCTGTGGGTCTGCCGGGGCAGCGGCCGCCCCTTCGCGGTGAGCGCCTGCGCCACCTCCTCGTAGAGCGCCGTCATGCTCAGCAGCGCCGGTCCGTCCGCCACCCCGGAACCGATGACGTCGATCAGCTCACCGGTGAAGGCGGTGTAGGTCTCGCCCGGTACGGCCAGCGCCTGGCGCGTCGCCGCGGTCGCGGTCAGCACGAAGGCGCCGTGCACCGCGGTCGCCGGCGCGAGGTCGCCGGAGCTCATCCCGCCCAGCGCCAGACCGCTCCAGCAGCAGTCCAGGACGACCACCTTGCGCCGGGCCGAAGGGCGCCCGCCGGCGGGGGAGAGCAGGATCGACCGCAGCTCCTCGTAGCGCACCGCCGTGTGCGGCCGGTCCGGATCTGACTCCGGCAGCGCCAGATGCAGCTCACCGGACTGCGGGTGCACCAGACCGTGGCCCGCGTAGTACAGCAGCACGGTGTCCGCGGCCTCGGCGGCCGCGTCGTACACCGTGTTCAGCATCGCCTTCCGGGACGGCTGCGCCAGCACGGCGCACCGCTCCGGAGCCAGCCCCCACGCTCCGGTGTCGCAGAGCAACTCACGCAACCGCCCCAGGTTGTTGCGCACCGCCGGGAGGTCGCCCAGCTCCGGATGCTCATAGGTGTCCGTACCGATCAGCACGGCGCGCGAACGCGACGGATCGGACAGCTGCGGCTCCGGCACGCTAACCCCGCTGCCGGGGCGGGTCCACCGGCGCCCCGGGCCCCTCGTCGCCCCCGTCCCGGAGGTCCGCGCCCTCGCCGAGCGCCCGCAGGACCCGCGCGACGGCCTCGGGGTCACCGCCGTCGACGGTCACCCTGACCCCCGCTCGCTCGATGTGCACCCGGTCGCCCCGCGGCCGCGTACTGCGCCAGCCGGCCACCGCCACCACCAGCGACGCCAGCTGCACCCCGCTGTCGAACACCGCCTGGACGGCCTCCAGCACCGGCCCCATGCGCCCCGGCTCCTCGGCGCGCCGCACCAGCGACAGACCGGCCCCGCCGGCCACCTCCGGATCACCGCTCAGCCAGGTGTACAGCGACCGCACCGCCTCACCGCCACCCTCGCCCCGGCCGTCCGCGACCCCGTCGCGGTCCACCTCGATCCGTACCCGCACCGCCGCCCCCGCCTGCCGTCCCTCGCCCCTGAGCCCAGGCCTCAGCGGTCAGCATAAGTGGCGTGCGTCACCCCGGTCTCAGGATCGGGTCAACGGCCCCGCGTCCCACGCCGCCAGCCGCAGCCGGCTCTCGAACCGCCGCTCCCGGCCGTCCACCGGATCCCTGAACTCCAGCACCCTCGCCAGCAGTTGCAGCGGCGCACCGAAGTCCTCCGGCTCCGCGTCCCCGCCCCCGGCGGACCCGCCGGGGGAACCCGGAAAGAGCGGATCGTTGAGGATCGGCAGCCCGAGACGGTTCATGTGCACCCGCAGCTGGTGAGTGCGCCCGGTCTGCGGCAGCAGCCGGTAGCGCCCGAGCCCGCCCCGCCGCCCGACCAGCTCGACCCGGCTGACCGCGTTGGCCTCGCCGGCCACCTCCCGGGCGGCCAGCACCCCGCGCTCCTTGACGATCCGGCTGCGCACCGTCACCGGCAGCGCCACGCCCCCGTCGTACGGCGCCACCGCCTCGTACTCCTTGCGCACCCGCCGCCCGCTGAACAGTCCCTGGTACGCCCCCCGGTCCTCGGCGCGTACGACGAACAGCGCCAGGCCCGCCGTCAGCCGGTCGAGCCGGTGCGCGGGCTGCAGCGCGGGCAGCCGGAGCTCGCGCCGCAGCCGCGCCAGCGCGGTGTCGGTGACATGCCGTCCGCGCGGCGTCGTGGCCAGGAAGTGCGGCTTGTCGGCGATCACGATCCGCTCGTCCCGATGGACGATCCCCACCTCGAACGGCACCGGCACCTCCGGCGCGAAGTCCCGGTGGAACCACACGTACCGCCCGGCCAGATAGGGCTCCTCCCCGCTCAGCGCCCCGTCCACCCCGACGAACCGCCCCGCCCCCAGCATCTCCGTGACCCGGCCGGCCCCGATCGCCCCCTGGAATCGGTCCACCAGGTGATCCCGCACGGTCTGCCACGTTCCGTCCGGATCGGCGGGCAGCCGCACCCGCACGGGATCGACACCGTCCCGCTGGGGGAGCGGCGCCGGGGGAAGGGGGGATCTGCGTCTCATGGCGGGGAGGACCTCGGCTCGGGTGGTGCCCTGTCACGGCGCACCGGCACGAAAACGACCAACGCCCGCCTGGCCGGAGCCATGGCGGGCGCTGATCGTCAAGAGTGTCCGAGGGGGGACTTGAACCCCCACGCCCGATAAAGGGCACTAGCACCTCAAGCTAGCGCGTCTGCCATTCCGCCACCCGGACAAGGTGTCTGCCGTTTCGGCCTGGGCCGTTCCGACGTGGAAAACAATAGCAAACCTTCGGGGGTGGTCGATCACCTGCGCAGTTGGCCGGGTCAGGGCCTGTGACCAGCGCATGTCGGGCGTATTACTGCCTTGGGTGAAGCGGGCGGCGGGTGGAGGATGGCCAGGACCCCCGCCGCCGGGGCCCTGCTCGGGGCGTGCGGCGGGGCCCTTACCAACAGGAGGCAGTGTGAGTGAGCTCCGCGAACGAATCATGGACAGGTGCACGCTCCGCGCAGGCGGGCCCGAGCGAAGCGAGGTTCAGGCATGAGCGAGGCGCAGCCGGCTCGTACGGTCACCGGCGAGGACGAGGTGGTCGACCTGTGCCGGGATCTGATCAGGATCGACACCAGCAATTACGGCGACCACTCGGGTCCCGGTGAGCGGGCCGCCGCCGAGTACGTCGCGGAGAAGCTCGCCGAGGTCGGCCTGGAACCGAAGATCTTCGAGTCCCACAAGGGCCGTGCCTCGACCGTCGCCCGGATCGAGGGCGAGGACCGCTCGCGGCCCGCGCTGATGATCCACGGGCACACGGACGTGGTGCCGGCCAACGCCGACGACTGGACCCACCACCCGTTCTCGGGGGAGATCGCGGACGGGTGCGTCTGGGGGCGCGGCGCGGTCGACATGAAGGACATGGACGCCATGACGCTGGCCGTCGTCCGTGACCGGCTGCGCAGCGGACGCAAGCCGCCGCGGGACATCGTGCTGGCGTTCCTCGCCGACGAGGAGGCGGGCGGCACGTACGGCGCGCGCTACCTCGTCGACAACCACCCGGAGCTCTTCGAGGGCGTGACGGAGGCGATCAGCGAGGTCGGCGGCTTCTCCTTCAAGGTCAACGAGCAGCTGCGGCTGTACCTCATCGAGACGGCCCAGAAGGGCATGCACTGGATGAAGCTGACCGTGGACGGGTCGGCCGGGCACGGTTCGATGATCCACAAGGACAACGCGATCACCGAACTGTCCGAGGCCGTCGGGCGGTTGGGCCGCCACGAGTTCCCGGTCCGGGTGACCAAGACGCTGCGGGCCTTCCTCGACCAGCTCGGGGACGCGCTGGGCACCGAACTCGACCCGGAGAACATGGACGACACCCTGGCCAAGCTCGGCGGCATCGCCAAGCTGATCGGCGCGTCGCTCAGGAACACCGCGAACCCGACGCAGCTGGGCGCCGGGTACAAGGTCAATGTGATTCCGGGGCAGGCCACGGCGCACGTCGACGGGCGCTTCCTGCCCGGTTTCGAGGAGGAGTTCCTCGCCGACCTGGACCGGATCCTGGGGCCGCGGGTCAAGCGCGAGGACGTGCACGCGGACAAGGCGCTGGAGACCTCGTTCGACGGGGCCCTGGTGGACGCGATGCAGTCGGCGCTGCAGGCCGAGGACCCGATCGCGCGGGCCGTGCCCTACATGCTCTCCGCCGGTACGGACGCCAAGTCGTTCGACCGTCTGGGGATTCGCGGATTCGGGTTCGCGCCGCTGAAGCTGCCGCCGGAGCTGGACTTCGCCGGAATGTTCCACGGGGTCGACGAGCGGGTCCCGGTGGACGGACTGAAGTTCGGAGTGCGGGTGCTGGATCGTTTCATCGACCAGAGTTGAGGCTGAACGCGGCGCGGATTATCTGTTGTTCGATGTTCGAGTCGACTTAGCTGAAAAGAGTGAATGACTAGATGTGTTCGTAGCTTCAACGGCCTTTTCCTCGTTGTGGTGGATGCGATCCGCGGCTGGGATCGCCTTGCCTACAAGGAGGAACAATGATCAAGAAGATCGTCGCTGCTGCGGCGGCCGCCGGCGGCCTGGTGCTCGCCGGCGCGGGCCTGGCCTCCGCCCATGCGGGTGCCCAGGGTGCCGCCGTGCACTCCCCCGGCATCGTTTCCGGGAACAACGTCCAGGTCCCGGTGCACGTCCCGGTGAACGCCTGCGGCAACACGATCTCCGTGATCGGGCTGCTGAACCCCACCTTCGGCAACTACTGCGTCAACAAGTGACCGTCTGAGTCGCTTTGGTGTCGCACCTGTACCCGAAGGCGCCCGATTCGGCTCGGCTCCGGAATGCGTGCCATGCGTTCCGGAGCCTCTGGGTATTTCGGAGTGCGGGTGGACCTTTCCTGGAACTCTCCATGGATATCGCTACTCGCATCCATTCCTGTAAGGCACAAGGCAGGGGAACGAACATATGAGACAGGTCGCAAGAAAGGGCCTGATCACCATGGCGGCGGCCGGCGGCGTACTCGCCGCGGCCGCCGGCTATGCGCACGCGGACGCGGGCGCCGGCGGCCGCGCGGTCAACTCGCCCGGTGTCGCCTCCGGCAACAACGTCCAGGCGCCGGTCGACGTACCGGTCAACGTCTGCGGCAACACCGTCAACGTCGTCGGGGTGCTCAACCCCACGTTCGGCAACGACTGCGCCAACGGCGGTGGGGGCGAGCACGGTCACCACCACGGTGGGGGCCACGGTCACGGCGGGGCGAGTGCCCACGGCAAGGCGTCCGACTCGCCTGGTGTCGGGTCGGGGAACAATGTGCAGGCGCCGGTCGACGTGCCGGTGAACGTCTGCGGCAACTCCGTCGATGTCGTCGGGGTGCTGAACCCCACGTTCGGCAACGACTGCGCCAACGAGTCGCCTCAGGGGCCGCACCACCCCGGTAAGCCGCACCACCCGGGCAAGCCCCACCACCCCGGCAAGCCCCATCACCCGGGTAAGCCCCACCACCCCGGCAAGCCCCACCATCCGGGGAACCCGGGCCAGGAGAAGCCGGGCCACTCGCACCACCCGGAGCACCCGGGCAAGCCCGAGCACCCGGGGAGCGGGCATCGTCCCGAGGCGCCGCACCACGGCGGCCAGGAGACCCCTCAGGGGCCGGGAGCGCGGCCGCAGGCGGGATCGCACGGCCTGACCGTGACGCCCCCGCACTCCACCGAGCAGCAGCTCGCGCACACCGGTGCCGGGGCGCTGGGCTACGCGGCGCCGGCCGCCGCGGGGCTGTTGCTGGGCGGTGCGGTGCTGTACCGCAAGGCACGGAAGAGCGCGCCTTGATGATCGTCCGCGGACGGCGCCGCGTGCGGGAGTGCGCGCTTCGGTGAACGTCCGCGGACGGTGCCAGGCGGGTACCGTCCGCCGCTGACCGGCTGCGGACAGTGCCCAGGTGTACACGGAGCGGGGCCCGTCGGGGAGGGGGCCGCTCTGCCGTCGTCACAAATCGGTGGGGATCACCACGTGGTGCGGAGGTGGTGGAGGATCCCGCGGTGGAGGGGGGAACCCTG
>NZ_JBWKCJ010000019.1:33874-71071 GCF_056436545.1 Streptomyces sp. NPDC043738
GGAGGGGATGGAGGGGGGGAGGGGGGGGGATGTTCTGCTGGGGACGGGTGGGGGAGGGTACAGGGGTGCACATGGGGGGGGCTCGGGGGGAAGGGGCCCCGCTCTGCCGTCGTCACAGATCGGTGGCGATCACCACGTGGCGCGGAGCTGGCGGATGATCCGGCGGCGCAGCCGCACCTTGCGGCTGCCGTCCGGATTCAGGCGCAGTCGGTCCAACTCCCAGTGTCCGTACTCGGCATGGTCGGTCAGCAGGCGTGTGGTGGCCTTCCGGGAGACTCCCCGGGGCACATACACATCGCAGAATTCGTATTCCGGCATCGCATCTATTGTGCGGGACCGGCCCCGGTACGGATAGCGTCTGCACTATGTCTGATGCTGCGCAGCCTTCCGCTGCCGAGGTACGTGCCGCCGCCGAGGCGGTAAAAGCCGCGCTGGACCGTCACCTCGACGCGGTGGAACGCCGCTCGGGGCAGGACGATCCGGCTGTCTACGCCGCGTTCGACGAGCTCGCCGCGGCGGCTGAGGTCTACGACGAGCTGCTGTACGACACCTACGACGAGGTCACGCCCTTCGAGATCCCCGGGAACGACGCGCTGCCCGCCTACGCGGGCCCGGAGGAGCCGAGCGCGCTGAGCGTGCTGATCCGGCGCGACTACACGGTCGCCGCACCGCAGCGGCTGCTGCACCAGGCACAGCGCGTCGCCGATCTCGATCCGGACGCCGCCGACGACGCCGGGGCCAAGGGCGCCGATGCCGCCGCGGTCGTCGGCAGCAGCGTGCACGCGGCGCTCGGCGTGCTGTTCGGGGAGTTCGAACCGGACGAGATCGCCTCCCGGCACAAGGAGTTCGGCCTGGAGGAGGGCGACTCCACGCTGTGGGTGGCGGCCGCCGACGATCCGGCCGAGCCGGGGGAGTGGCTGTCCGCGCCGTTCGACCAGGCCGATCCCCAGCGGGTGGTGTGCCGCTTCGACGTCAGCGCCGTCTTCGACGAGGAACTGGCCGACGACGACCTGCTGGAGCCGCTGGAACACGAACGGTGAGGGACGCCGGGGCCGCACCCGGCCCCGCCCGCGCGGCTCCCTGATCCGTGTACGCCGCCGCCCCGGACCATCGGTGAGGCCTCCGAACGGTCCGGGGCGGCGGTGTGTGCGGGGGTGTGCCGCTGCCGGAGTTCAGCCGGCCGCCGGCGCGTCCTCGGCGGACTGCACGCTCTGCAGCTGGAGCAGCGCGCGCAGCCGGGTGGTGCGCTCCTTGACGGGGACCTCGGCGACCGCGCGCGGCAGGGCCTGGTCGGCGCCCTGCACGACCGACAGATGCCGCTCGCCGCGGCTGAAGGCGGTGTAGGCCCAGGCCCGGGTCAGGCCGGCGGCCGCGTCACCGGGCAGCACGACGACCGCGGCCGGCCAGCGCGCCCCGGCCGCCTGATGGGCGGTGAGCGCCCAGCCGTGCCGTACGGCTCCCGCGCCGACCTGCTCGCGCGGTACGACGACCGCGTGGCCGGCGCAGTCCAGATGCAGGCCGGCGGCGTCCGCGCCGGTGACCGTGCCGGGAACCGTACGGCCGGGTGCCGGGGCGTAGGCCACGCGGTCGCCGGGGTCGAAGCCGCCGAACCGGCCGGGGCCGGGATTGAGCCGTTCCTTGAGGGCGGTGTTCAGCGCGCGGGTGCCGGCCGCTCCGCCGTGGCCGACCGTGATGACCTGGGTCTGCTCCGCGGGGACACCGAGCGCTCTGGGGACGGAGTCGGCGACCAGCTGGACGGTGCGGTGCACCGCCTCGCCGGCGTCCCGCACCGGGACGATCACCACCTCCTTGCCGGGCGCCTCGACCTGGCTCAGTTCGCCGATGCCGATGCCCGAGACCAGCTCGCCGATCGGGCCGAAGTCCGGTGTACGGGAGGCGACCTGGGGACAGAAGCGGGCCGCGAGGAGGTCGGCGAAGAGACGTCCGGGGCCGGCGGACCACAGGACGCCGGGGTCGCCGCTGAGGACCAGCCGGGTGCCGTCGGTCAGCGACTCGACCAGCAGCGCCGCGGTCTCCAGATCCAGCTGCGGGGCGTCCAGCACGACCAGCAGGTCGAGCGCGAGGGCGCCGTCCGCGTCCCGGCCCGGGCCCTGCTGTCCGGACAGCAGGCCGGATACGGTCACCGCCGCGGTGTCCGGGTCCGCGGAGCCGGTGGCTTCCGGCGCGCTCTCGGCGAGGTGGGCGGACAGCCGCCGGCGGCCGTCCTCGGTGTGGGCGGCGCCGAAGGCCCGCAGGCCCAGTGAGCGGGCCGCGGCGATCAGCGCGGCGGGCTCGGCGCGGGCGGCCTCCGCGCCGGTGTGTGCCACCAGGCCGCTGTGCGCGGCGGCGCGGATCAGCTCCGCGGCCGACGGCGAGGGGGCGGCGGCCGCCGCGGCCTCCCAGGCCGCGGGGGAGGGGCGGACCGGCGCCGCCTCCTCTTCGCCGGTCACCGGCTCCTCGGCGGCGCTGCCCGCCTCCTCGTCCGTGCCCAGGTCGCCGGCCTCGGCGTCCGCCTCGCCGTCGGTGGGCCCGGCGCCGTCCGCCTCCGGTCCGGCCGCCGGGTCCTGCCGCGGCTCGGGGGCCGGTTCGAAGGTGTTGAGCAGCCGCGCCAGGCCGTCGGCGACGCTCTCCTCGGCCATGGCGAAGCGGTCCAGGCCCAGCAGGATCCGGACCGGCTGCTCGGCCTCCTCGTCGTCGCCGGTCGCGGGCCGCGCCCGGCCCGGCTCCTCGACGGCGTCCTGGAAGACCAGCACCGCGCCCTCCGCGATGGCGGTCTGCAGGGCGTCGTCGGGGTCGGGCACCGAGCGCTGGGCGAGCGCCGCCCGCAGTGCGGACGCCTCCAGGGCGGAGTGCCCCGCGAGGGCGGCCTGCTCCAGCAGCCAGCCGACCAGCGCCTGTGCGCGCCGCTCGTCGCCGGGCCCGGCGGCGCCGCCGAGCAGCGCCCGCGCGAAGCCGTCGGCCTGCTCGGGGCGCACCCCGGGCACGCCGAGCAGCTGCCAGGGATCCTCGCTCAGCGCCTCGGCGGCCCGCTCGCCGAGCACTTCGGTGGCCTTCTCCGCCAGCGTCTCCGGGGCGCCGCCCGCCGCGAGGACCTGCCGTACGCCGGCCAGGCCGGGGGCGGCGGGAACGGTGGGACGGGGCGCGGACGCGGGAGCGGCGGGTGTCGCCGGGCCGTAGGGGCCGGGCGCGCCGGCGTCCCCGAGGGGAGGCCGGGCCGGGGCCGCGGTGTCCTGTGCGGTGCGCTGGCGCGCCACCTCCGGGGCCGGGCCCGCCGGGCCGGTCTGCGGGGCCGGTCCGCCGCCGGCCGGAGTGCTCGGGGCCGGAGCCGCGGGGGGCTTGGCCGGCGCGGGGCGCGGGGAGTTGAAGAACGAGGCGGCCGAGCGCTCGCCGCTCTCCACGGCCCGTACCGCCGCCGCCAGTGCCGCCGCGGTCGCCTTGCCCGCCCCGGCCGCCGGGGCCTGCCGCGCCGCATCGCCCGGCGCCGCCGCGTCGTCGGCCTTGCGGGCGTCCGCGGTCCCGGCCGCGCCCTCCTGCTCGGGCGGGGTTTCGCCGGCGAGGCGGTCGGTACTCACAGCGTGCTCCAGTCGTGGTCGGGGTAGTGGTGCACCGGAGCCGACACATCGTCCAGCGCCCGGCGGATCTCGTCAGGAAGACTAAGGGTCTCCACTGACAATGCCGCTCTGAGCTGCTGCGCTGTGCGGGCGCCCAGGATCGGCGCGGTCACTGCGGGGCGGTCGCGGACCCAGGAGAGCGCGACCTGGAGGGGGGTGACGGCCAGTCCGTCGGCGGCGGTCGTCACCGCGTCGACGACCCGGCCGGCCGTCTCGTCCAGATAGGGCGCGACGAACGCCGCCAGATGCTCCGAGGCGCCGCGCGAGTCGGCCGGGGTGGCGTGGCGGTACTTGGCGGTCAGCACGCCCCTGCCGAGCGGCGAGGACGGCAGTACGCCGATGCCCAGGTCCAGCGCCGCCGGCAGCACCTCGCGCTCGATGCCGCGCTGCAGGAGGGAGTACTCCATCTGCGTGCTCGCCAGCCTGTTGCGTATGCCGGGCGCCGCGAGCTGCCAGGTGGCGGCCTTGGCGAGCTGCCAGCCGGAGAAGTTCGACAGCCCCACATAGCGCGCCCGGCCGCTGGAGACGGCGAGGTCGAGGGCCTGGAGGGTCTCCTCCAAGGGCGTGTGCGGGTCGAACGCGTGCAGCTGCCACAGGTCGACGTAGTCGGTGCCCAGCCGCTCCAGAGAGGCGTCGAGGGCGGCGAGGAGGTGGCGCCGGGAGCCGTCGACCCGGCGGTGGGCCTCAAGGACGCTGCCCGCCTTGGTGGCGATCACCAGGTCCGCACGCGGAACGAGCCCCTCCGTCAGCCGGCCCAGGAGGTGTTCGGCGCCTCCGTCGGCGTAGATGTCGGCGGTGTCCACGAGGGTGCCGCCGGCCTCCCAGAACGCCTTGAGCTGCTCGGCGGCTTCCTGCTCGTCCGTGTCGCGGGCCCAATTCAGGGTGCCGAGCCCGAGTCGCGACACGCGAAGGCCCGTTCGGCCGAGGTGCCTTTGCTCCATGGGCCTGAGATTACTGGCCACGGCTCAGGATCAGGGGACCTGTGGACAACCTGCCGATGACGCCCGGCGGGGGTGCGCGCTACAGTCCCCGCAACAGCGACGTTACTGATCGGTAAGGGGAGCGGCATGAGGCTTGGCATCAACCTCGGCTACTGGGGCGCCGGGATGGACTCCGACAATCTCGCGGTGGCGCAGGAGGCCGACCGCCTCGGCTACTCCGTCTGCTGGGCCGCCGAGGCCTACGGCTCCGACGCGCCCACCGTGCTCTCCTGGGTCGCCGCCCAGACCGAGCGGATCGACATCGGCTCGGCGATCTTCCAGATCCCGGCGCGCACGCCCGCGATGACCGCCATGACGGCCGCCACCCTGGACTCGCTGTCCGGCGGCCGCTTCCGGCTCGGCCTCGGTGTCTCGGGCCCGCAGGTCTCCGAGGGCTGGTACGGCGTGAAGTTCGACAAGCCGCTGGCGCGCACCCGCGAGTACGTGGACATCGTCCGCAAGGCCATGTCGCGCGAGCGGCTCTCCTACGAGGGCGAGCACTGGACGCTGCCGCTGCCCGGCGGCCCCGGCAAGCCGCTCAAGCTCACGGTGCACCCGCAGCGCGAGCACATCCCGCTCTACATCGCCGCGATCGGCCCGAAGAACCTGGAGCAGACCGGTGAGATCGCCGACGGCGCGCTGCTGATCTTCCCGTCCGCCGAGCACCTGGAGGAGACCGCGATCGCCCCCCTCCGGGCCGGCCGCGAGAAGGCGGGCAAGACGCTGGAGGGCTTCGACGTCTGCCCGACGCTCCCGCTGGCCGTGGGCGCGGACGGCGACGTCGGCGCGCTGGCCGACATGTTCCGCCCGTACACCGCCCTGTACGTCGGCGGCATGGGCAGCCGCCGGCAGAACTTCTACAACAAGCTCGCCCAGCGCATGGGCTACGAGAAGGAAGCCGCCGAGATCCAGGACAAGTACCTGTCCGGCGACAAGGACGGCGCCGCCGCCGCGATCCCGGAGCGGCTGATCGACCAGACCACGCTGCTCGGCTCCGTCGAGCGGATCGCCGACCGCATGCAGGCCTACGCGGCGGCCGGCGTGACCACCCTGACGCTGGCCCCGGCCGGCTTCAGCCTGGAGGACCGGCTGGCCTCGCTGCGGGCCGGTACCGAGGCCCTGGAGCGCGCCGGCCTGGCATAGGGGGCCCGGCACGCGGCGGGCCCGGCGCCAGGAGCGCCGGGCCCGCGAACCCTGCGGCCGTGGTGGGGGCTCGGGGGATCTTCCCCGCCACGGCCGTCGTGCTGCACAACGCGGCGACCGGCACGCGGGTTACGCCCCCGCCGCCGGGCGGGCGTCATCCGAACGGTCCAATGGACGACCGTTCGGGTTGCCGCGCCCGGAACACCCGACTTGACTGTTTCTTTATGGGTGTGTCCATGCGGAGGTGGCGCTGATGTTCTCGGCCCGAAGCCTATTCCAGGAGATCGTCGACAACGACGACACCTACCGGCTGTTCTGTTCCATAGCGGCGAGCGGTGAGGCACAGGGCGGCTGGGAGAACGGCCGGATCGCCGCGTTGCTGCCCGCGTCGATGCGCGACCTGGCACCCAAGGTCACCCGGCACGGCGCCGACGAGGACAAGCACGGCCGGATCTTCCTGGCCCTGCTGCACAAGCGCGGCCTGGCCCCCACCGAGGTCCCCGAGGAGACCGACTACACGATGCTGCTGGAGCGGCGGGGCATCGGCCTGGCGCACGACAAGCTGCGCCGCGACGAGCCGCTCGGCGAGTTCGACGTCATCACCTACCTCTCCCACAGCCGGGTCACCGAGCAGCGCGCCGCCGACCAGATGGAGATGCTCACCAAGTACTTCGGCGACCACCCCGAGGTGGGCAGGGCGATCCGGATGATCTCCCACGACGAGGACAACCACCTCGCCTACTGCCACGAGGAGCTGCTCCGGCTGGCGCACGCCGGGCACGGCCGGACCATCCAGCGGACCCTGCACGAATGCGCCCGTGCCGAGATCTTGGTCTACCGGGACGTCAGCCTGGCCGTGATGGACCACATGGGCCGCCTCCTGGGCTGGCCGAGGACGAAGTCCGCCGCGCTCGCGGCCGGCATCCAGGCGGTGTACGGCTATGAGCGGCTGGGCGGCTGGCGGCGGATGGTCACCCTGCGGATGCCCGAGCGGCGCAACGCGCTGGGCGGACCAGCCGGCTCCGCACCGGAGTTCGCCTAGACACGGCCCACCGGGACGGTGGGCGGGCCTCACAGCCAGCCGCGGCGCTTGAACAGCCGGTAGAGCGACACCTCGATGAGGACCATCAGCGCGAGGATCGCCGGATAGCCCAGATGCCAGCGCAGCTCCGGCATGTCGTTGAAGTTCATGCCGTAGATCCCGGCGATCAGGGTGGGCACGGCCGCCAGCGCCGCCCAGGCCGAGATCTTGCGCATGTCGTCGTTCTGCCGCACGCCCATCTGCGCCAGATGGGCGGCGAGGATGTCCGAGAGCAGCCGGTCCAGGGCCTCCACCGACTCGTTGGCGCGGGTGAGGTGGTCGTCGACGTCGCGGAAGAACGGCCGGGCGTGGTCGTGCACGAACGGCACCCCGGGGTTCTGCAGGCGGGCCATCGGTTCCGCCAACGGGCCGGTCGCCCGCCGGAATTCGAGCACCTCGCGCTTGAAGGAGTAGATCTGGGCGGCGGTGTTGCGGGTGTCCCGGCCGCGCACCGGAGCGAACACCTCCGCCTCCAACTCCTCCATGTCCACCTGCAGTTCGCCGGCGACCTCGATGTAGTGGTCGACCACCGCGTCGCTGACCGCGTACAGCACCGCCCCCGGGCCGTGCCGCAGGATCTCCGGGTGGTCCTCCAGCCTGCGCCGCACCGCCGCCAGGGGGCTGGCCCGGCCGTGCCGGACGGTGACGACGAACGAGTCGCCCACGAAGACCATCAGCTCCGAAGAGGTCACCGTGTCGGCCTCGACGTCGTAGGTGATGGGCTTGAGCACCACGAACAGCGAGTCGTCGTAGACCTCCAGCTTCGGCCGCTGATGCGCGTGCAGTGCGTCCTCGACCGCCAGCGGGTGCAGCGCGAACTCGGAGCTGACGAGGGCGAACTCCTCCTCCGTGGGCTCGTACATCCCCAGCCACAGGAAGGAGCGGCCCTCGGCCCGCGCCGACGCCAGGGCACCGGAGAAGTCGGCCGCGCAGTCGGTGCGGCGGCCCTCCCGGTAGATGGCGCAGTCCACGATCACACCTGGCATTCTCGCGCGTACCGCGGCCGCCTGCCAGAAAGGCGCTGCCGGAACGTAGGCTGGCGGTCATGCCCACGCTGATCCTGGTGCGGCACGGCCGCTCCACCGCCAACACCGCCGGAGTGCTCGCCGGACGCTCGCCCGGTGTCGCCCTCGACGAGCACGGCGCCGCACAGTCCGCCGCGCTGCCCGCCCGCCTGGCACAGGTGCCGCTGACCGCCGTCGTCTCCAGCCCGCTGCAGCGCTGCCGGGAGACCGTGGCGCCGCTGCTGGACGCCCGGCCCTGGCTCACACTGCACATCGAGGACCGGATCAGCGAATGCGACTACGGCCACTGGTCGGGCCGCAAACTCGCCGAGCTCGGTGACGACCCGCTGATGGAGGTCGTCCAGCAGCACCCCTCCGCGGCCGCCTTCCCCGGCGGCGAGTCGATGCGCGCCATGCAGGCCCGCGCCGTGGACGCGGTGCGCGACTGGAACGCCCGCATCGAGGAGGCCCACGGCCCCGAGGCGACCTACGCCATGTGCTCGCACGGCGACATCATCAAGGCCCTGGTCGCCGACGCGCTGGGCCTGCACCTCGACTTCTTCCAGCGGGTCTCGGTCGAGCCCTGCTCGGTCACCGTGATCCGCTACACCCGGCTGCGCCCCTACCTGGTGCGCCTCGGGGACACCGGCGACTTCGGATGGCTCGCCCCTCGGGAGGACGGCGCCGCCGCGGCCGACCGGGACGGGGCCGTCGGCGGTGGTGCGGGCGCAGTGTGATCAGTCGGCGCAGTAGGGTGGTGCGACGGCGCTGCCCGCCACGCCCCTGCGGTCCGCAGGACGTGCAGCGACCGCAGTGACCCCGCAGTCGAGCAATCGGAGCAGGACGTTGTCCCGTCAGGTGTTCTTCTACGACTCGCCGGACCGCTTCGTGGCCGGCACGGTCGGGCTGCCTGGCCGCCGTAGCTTCTACCTCCAGGCCACCGCGGCCGGTCGCACCACCAGCGTCGCCCTGGAGAAGACGCAGGTCGCAGCGCTCGCCGAGCGGATCGACGAGCTGCTGGACGAGGTCGTGCGGCGCAGCGGCGGCAACGCCCCGGTCCCCGCCGTCTCGCCCACCGAGCTGGCCGACACCGCCCCGCTGGAGACGCCCGTCGAGGAGGAGTTCCGGGTCGGGACGATGGCGCTGGCCTGGGACGGCGAGGACGAGCGGATGATCGTCGAGGCGCAGGCCCTGGTCGAGCTGGACGCCGACAGCGAGGAGGACCTCGCCGACGCCGAGGAGCGACTGCTCCAGGACGACGAGAACGGCCCGCCGATGCTGCGGGTGCGCCTCACCGGAACGATGGCCAGGGCGTTCGCCAAGCGGGCGCTGGAAGTCGTCAACGCCGGCCGCCCGCCCTGCCCGCTGTGCAGCCTGCCGCTCGACCCGGAGGGACACGTATGTCCGCGCCAGAACGGATACCGACGGGACGCCTGAGCGGCGTGGCCCCCACCGCGGAAGGGGCCGGCCCGCCGCCGGGCCCCGCGGGTCCGACGGACGCGGCGACGGCGGCGCGGGCGCTGCTCCTCGAAGGGGAGCTGACCGTGCGCGGCCGTATCCAGGAGGCGTCCAACGCCGTGCTCTACTGCACGGTCGCGCACGACGGCCGCAGCGCCGCCTGCGTCTACAAGCCGGTCGCCGGCGAGCGGCCGCTGTGGGACTTCCCCGACGGCACCCTCGCCCAGCGCGAGGTCGCGGCCTACGAGGTCTCCCGTGCCTGCGGCTGGGACCTGATCCCGCCGACCGTGCTGCGCGACGGCCCGTACGGCACCGGCATGGTCCAGGAGTGGATCGATCCGCCGGAGAGCAGCGACGAGGTGCCCGAGCTGCTGGCGCTGGTGGAGGGCGAGGAGCCGGGCCCCGGCTGGAAGGCCGTCGGCTTCGCCCAGCTCGGCGAGGGCCGCACCGCACTGCTGGTGCACGCCGACCATCCGCGGCTGCGGCGGCTCGCGGTGCTCGACGCGGTGATCAACAACGGTGACCGCAAGGGCGGCCATCTGCTGCCCGGCGCCGACGGACGGTTCTTCGCCATCGACCACGGTGTGACGTTCAACGCCGAGGACAAGCTGCGCACGCTGCTGTGGGGGTGGGCGGGGGAGCCGCTGACCGACGAGGCCCTGGAGGTCCTCCGGGGGCTTCACAAGGCCCTGGAGGAGGCGGCGCCGCTCGCCGCCCGACTGGCCGAACTGATCACGGATGCCGAGATCGAGGCGCTGCGGGCGCGGGTGGCCGGGCTGCTGAGCAGCGGCCGGCACCCCGAGCCGAGCGGCGAGTGGCCCGCGATCCCCTGGCCGCCGGTCTGATCGGCCGAGGCGCGCGCCTTGCATGCCGCGCCGTCAAAAGCAAGAGCGCCTTTCCGGCCAAGACCCCGGTCCGGTTCGTATGCGGAACATCCGTCCGGTTACGCTCAAGGCATGCATGCATGGCCCGCTTCTGAGGTCCCCGCCCTGCCTGGTCAGGGCCGCGACCTGAGGATCCACGACTCCGCGACCGGCGGCCGGGTGACCCTCGACCCCGGTCCCGTCGCCCGCATCTATGTCTGCGGCATCACGCCGTACGACGCCACCCACATGGGGCACGCGGCGACCTACAACGCGTTCGACCTGGTTCAGCGCGTGTGGCTCGACACGAAGCGCCAAGTGCACTACGTGCAGAACGTCACCGACGTCGACGACCCGCTGCTGGAGCGGGCCGAGAAGACCGGCGACGACTGGACCGCGCTCGCCGAGCGCGAGACCGCCCTGTTCCGCGAGGACATGACGGCCCTGAGGATGCTGCCGCCGCGCCACTACATAGGTGCCGTCGAGGCGATACCCGGCATCGTCCCGCTGGTGGAGCGGCTGCGCGACGCCGGCGCCGCCTACGAGCTGGACGGCGACATCTACTTCTCCGTCGCCTCCGACCCGCACTTCGGCGAGGTCTCCGGCCTGGACGCCGAGGCGATGCGGCTGCTGTCCGCCGAGCGCGGCGGCGACCCGGAGCGGGAGGGCAAGAAGAACCCGCTCGACCCGATGCTGTGGATGGCCGCCCGCGACGGCGAGCCGAGCTGGGACGGCGGCTCGCTGGGCCGCGGCCGGCCCGGCTGGCACATCGAGTGCGTCGCCATCGCCCTGGACCACCTCGGCATGGGCTTCGACGTGCAGGGCGGCGGGTCCGACCTCGCCTTCCCGCACCACGAGATGGGCGCCTCGCACGCCCAGGCGCTCACCGGCGAGCACCCGTTCGCCAAGGCGTATGTGCACGCCGGGATGGTGGCCCTGAACGGCGAGAAGATGTCCAAGTCCAAGGGCAACCTGGTCTTCGTCTCCAAGGTGCGGCGCGACGGCACCGACCCGGCCGCGATCCGCCTGGCGCTGCTCGCCCACCACTACCGCGCCGACTGGGAGTGGACCGACGCCGTGCTGGAGGAGGCGGCGGACCGGCTGGCGCGCTGGCGCGCCGCGGTCTCCCGCCCTGACGGCCCGTCCGCCGACGCCCTCCTGGAGGAGATCCGCACGGCGCTCGCCGACGACCTGGACTCCCCGGCCGCCCTCGCCGCCGTGGACCGCTGGGCCGCCGCCCAGCACGCCGACGGCGGCACCGACGAGGGCGCACCCGGCCTCGTCTCGCGTGCGGTCGACGCGCTCCTGGGCGTGGCACTGTGACGGCCACTCGCTGACCTCCGTCCTCAGGGGCGCTTTCGCCGGCCGGCGAAAGCGCCCCTTTCCCGTGGCCGCACGGCGCGGGACGCCGGGGCCCGGGCCGCGGCGTCAGCGTCCGCCGTCCTCCGGGCCGTCCTCCGGCTTCCCGCCGTCGGCGGAGTCCGCGTCGGTGGTGGGGCCCGGCGTGCCCGGGGACCCCTTGTCGCCGCCCGTGTCCGTCGGCTCCCGCGGTTCCTTGGACACCGGCCGCGGCGGCCGGGTGCGTCCGCTGGTGGTGTCGCGGAGGTAGGAGCTGTCGCGGCTGTCGCCGAGCCCGCCCTCGGACGCCACGCCGGGGCCGGCCTGCGGGTCGCGGCGGCGCAGATAGCGCTCGAACTCGCGGGCGATGGCCTCGCCGGACGCCTCCGGCAGATCCGCCGTGTCCCGGGCCTCCTCCAGCGACTGGACGTACTCGGCGACCTCGCTGTCCTCGGCGGCCAGTTGGTCCACGCCCAACTGCCAGGCGCGCGCGTCCTCGCTCAGCTCGCCGAGCGGGATGCTGATGTCCAGCAGATCCTCCAGGCGGTTGAGCAGGGCGAGGCTGGCCTTGGGGTTGGGCGGCTGGGAGACGTAGTGCGGCACCGCGGCCCACAGGCTCACCGCGGGAACGCCCGCGTGGGTGCACGCCTCCTGGAGGATGCCGACGATGCCCGTCGGGCCTTCGTAGCGCGACTCCTCCAGGTCCAGCCGGCGCGCGAGGTCCGCGTCGGAGGTGACCCCGCTGACCGGCACCGGGCGGGTGTGCGGGGTGTCGCCGAGCAGTGAGCCCAGCACCACCAGCATCTCCACGCCCAACTCATGGGCGAAACCGAGGATCTCGTTGCAGAACGAGCGCCAGCGCATGCTGGGCTCGATCCCGCGGACCAGGACCAGGTCGCGCGCCCGCCCCTTGCCGTTCGCATCGCCGACGCGGACGACGGAGAGCCGGGTCGTCGGCCAGGTGATCTTGCGTACCCCGCCGTCCAGGAAGACGGTGGGACGGTTCACCTGGAAGTCGTAGTAGTCCTCGGCGTCCAGTGCGGCGAAGACCTCCCCCTTCCACTCCCGGTCCAGATGTGCGACCGCGGCGGAGGCGGCGTCGCCGGCGTCGTTCCAGCCTTCGAACGCGGCCACCATGACCGGGTCGATCAGCTCGGGCACCCCCTCGAGCTCGATCACCCAGCGCCTCCTTCCGACCGGTTGGGCCGTGTGGGGGCGGCCGCCGGCAGCAGTTCCATTGCGTGCGTCACCAAGACTACGGCGTGTGTGGTGCCCCTCCGCAGCCCCTCTGCAAGAACGGGTGCTGATTCATCCGACCTGTCACCAGCGTCGTTCGCTCAACTTCCGTACGGGGTCTGGACGCGGTCTCGCGGGCGGGTCTATACATCGGATGACCGAGAAAGGCCCGATGTTCTTCCGCAACATCTCAGGGGGCATGCGCATGGCCGTGACCGACACCGTCACCGAGCTGGAGGTCCATGACGTCCGCTTTCCCACCTCGGAGCAGCTCGACGGCTCGGACGCCATGAACCCGGACCCCGACTACTCCGCCGCCTACGTGGTCCTGCACACCGACAGCGGGCCACCCGGGCACGGCCTCTGCTTCACCATCGGGCGTGGCAACGATGTCATGGCCGCCGCGATCCGGTCGCTGACGCCGTACGTCGTCGGCCGCCCCGCACCCGCCACCGCCGCCGGCCTCACCGCCCTGCACCACGACCTCACCCACGACTCGCAGCTGCGCTGGCTCGGCCCCGACAAGGGCGTGATGCAGATGGCGGCCGGCGCCGTGGTCAACGCCGCCTGGGACCTGGCCGCCTGCCGGGCGGGCCTGCCGGTGTGGGAGTACCTCGCCGGACTGACCCCCGAAGAGCTGGTCGCGCTCGTCGACTTCCGCTACCTCTCCGACGCGCTGACGCCCGACGAGGCGCTGGCCATCCTGCGCGCCGCCGAACCCGGCCGCGCCGAGCGCGCCGCCCGCCTCAAAGCCGAGGGCTACCCCGCGTACACCACCTCGCCCGGCTGGCTCGGCTACGACGACACCAAGCTGGTACGGCTCGCCAAGGAGGCGGTGGCCGACGGCTTCGGCCAGATCAAGCTGAAGGTCGGCGCCGACCTCGACGACGACAGGCGGCGGATGCGGCTGGCCAGGGACGCCGTCGGCCCCGGCGTACGGATCGCGGTCGACGCCAACCAGCGCTGGGACGTGGCCGAGGCGGTCCGCTGGATGACCGCCCTCGCGCCGTACACCCCGCACTGGATCGAGGAGCCGACCAGCCCGGACGACGTGCTGGGGCACGCCGCGGTGCGCTCCGGTCAGCCCGTGAAGGTCGCCACCGGTGAACACGTCGCCAACCGGGTGGTCTTCAAGCAGCTGCTGCAGGCCGGTGCCGTGGACTTCGTCCAGATCGACGCGGCGCGGGTGGCCGGGGTCAACGAGAACCTCGCGATCCTGCTGCTGGCCGCGAAGTACGGCGTGCCGGTCTGCCCGCACGCGGGCGGGGTGGGCCTGTGCGAGCTGGTGCAGCATCTGGCGATGTTCGACTACGTGGCGGTCTCGGGGAGTTGGGAGGACCGGGTCATCGAGTACGTCGACCATCTGCACGACCACTTCACCGACCCGGTCGTCCTCGACCGCGGCCGCTACCGCGCCCCGACCGCGCCCGGCTTCTCGGCCCGGATGAAGCCCGGCTCGATCGCCGCCCACCGCTTCCCCGACGGGCCCGTATGGCGCGCCCGCCGGCGAGGCCGCGACCGGCACGGGCCGCATCCGCACCACGGCGAGCAGGAGGTCTCCGTATGAGCGAGCGCAGCGAACTCCGAGCCGGCGCCGGCGCCGCGGCGCGCACCGGCTCCGCGCCGGCCGACTTCGAGGGCATGTCCGCCCTCGTCACCGGCGGCGGCTCCGGCATCGGGGCGGCGACCGCCGCCCTGCTGCTGGCGCGCGGCGCCAGGGTCGCGGTGCTGGACCTGGACCCGGCCGGGGCGCCCGCCGGGACGGTCCCCGTCACGGCCGACGTCACCTCCGACGCCGCCGTACGGGCCGCCGTCGAGGAGGCCGTGGGGCGGCTGGGCGCCCTGGACACCCTGGTCGGCAACGCGGGCATCGGCGCCGTCGGCACCGTCGAGGACAACGACGACGACCAGTGGAGCCGGGTGCTGGACGTGAACGTGCTGGGCCTGGTGCGCACCGCGCGGGCCGCGCTGCCGTATCTGCGCCGCAGTGCCGCCGCGGCCCCCGGCCGGGCCTCCATCACCCACACCTGCTCCATCGCCGCCACCGCGGGCCTGCCCCAGCGCGCCCTGTACAGCGCCAGCAAGGGCGCGGTGCTGTCGCTGACCCTCGCGATGGCCGCCGACCACGTCCGCGAGGGCATCCGCGTCAACTGCGTCAATCCGGGCACCGCCGACACCCCGTGGGTCGGCCGGCTGCTGGACCAGGCCGCCGACCCGGCCGCCGAACGCGCCGCCCTCGACGCCCGCCAGCCCATGGGCCGCATGGTCACCGCCGGCGAAGTCGCCGCCGCCATCGCCTCCCTGGCCTCCCCGGCCGCCTCCGGCATCACCGGGACCGCCCTCGCCGTGGACGGGGGGATGCAGGGGCTGCGGCTGCGGCCCGTCACCTGACACCGGCCCCCCGACCCGCACCCCGGGGCGGGGGCGCACACCACGACCGAGGGACCACCATGAGACTGCGTACGACCGGCGCGGCGGCCTGTGCCGCGCTGCTCGCCACCGCCGCACTCGCCGGCTGCAACCGCGGCGACACCGCGGGCGGCCGGATCGGCATCGACATGCCCCGTACGGACACCGACTTCTGGAACTCCTACCAGCAGTACCTCGAAAGGGACCTGGAGCACGGCGGCCCGGCCGCGCTGCCGCTGTCGAACTCGCAGAACGACATCGCCAAGGTCGTCTCCAACGTCCAGGCGCTGACCGACCAGGGCGCCAGGGCGATCGTGATGGCCCCGCAGGACACCGGCGCCATCGCCGCCGAACTGCGGCGCCTGGAGGAGAAGAAGATCCCCGTGGTGAGCGTGGACACCCGACCCGACGAGGGCAGGGTCTACATGGTCGTCCGCGCCGACAACCGCGCCTACGGGGAGAAGTCCTGCCAGTACCTCGGCAGGCGGCTCGGCGGCCGGGGCCGGGTCGCCGAACTCCAGGGCGATCTCAGCTCCGTCAACGGGCGGGACCGCTCCGCGGCCTTCGCGTCCTGCATGAAGCGGAGGTTCCCGAAGATCGCCGTGCATGAGCTGGCCACCGACTGGAAGGGCGAGGTCGCCTCCGCCAAGCTGCAGAGCCTGCTCGCCCAGCACCCCGACATCGACGGCATCTACCTGCAGGCCGGCGGCGCCTTCCTGCGACCGACCCTCGCCCTCCTGGAGCAGAAGCAGCTCCTGAAGCCGGCCGGCACCGACGGGCACATCACCATCGTCTCCAACGACGGCATACCGGAGGAGCTGGACGCGATCCGCGCCGGCACGATCGACGCCACCCTCTCCCAGCCCGCCGACCTCTACGCCAAGTACGCGCTGTACTACGCCAGGGCCGCCCTGCGCGCAAAGACCTTCACGCCCGGACCGACCGGCCACGGCTCCACCATCGTGAAGATCGACAACGGCCTTGAGGACCAGCTGCCGGCACCCCTGGTCACCAAGGACAACGTCGACGACAAGAAGCTGTGGGCCAATCAGCTGGAGAAGAACGAGTAGTGGCCGCCGCTACCCACGACCGGCCGGCCGCCGTGCACGCCGAGGGAGTCGTCAAGCGCTACGGTCCCACCCTCGCCCTCGACGGCGCCCACCTGACCGTACGGCCCGGAGAGGCGCACGCCCTCGTCGGCCGCAACGGCGCCGGCAAGTCCACCCTGGTGTCCGTGCTGACCGGCATGCAGCGCCCGGACGCCGGCCACGTCACCTTCGGCGGGGAGCCGGCGCCCGGCTGGGGCGACACCGCCGCCTGGCAGCGCAAGGTCGCCTGCGTCTACCAGAAGTCGATGACCGTGCCGGACCTGACCGTCGCGGAGAACCTCTACCTGGGCCGCTACCAGGGCGGGCGGGTCATCCGCTGGCGGGCGCTGCGCGAGCGGGCCGGCCGGCTGCTCGCCGAATACGGCGTCGAGGCCGACCCGGCCGCCCGGATCCGCGAACTCGGCGTCGAGCAACGGCAGTTCGTGGAGATCGCCCGCGCGCTGTCCTTCGGCGCCCGGCTGATCGTCCTCGACGAACCCACCGCCCGCCTCGACGCCGGCGGCATCGACCGCCTCTTCGGCAAGCTGCGCTCCCTGCGCGCCCAGGGGGTGGCCTTCGTGTTCATCTCGCACCATCTTCAGGAGGTCTACGAGCTGTGCGACACGGTCACCGTCCTCCGCGACGCCCGGCATGTGCTGACCGCGCCCGTCCGGCACCTGGCGAAGGACGAACTGGTGGCCGCGATGACGGGGGAGGCCGCGGGTGCGAGGCACCGGCCGCGGACGACCGGGCGCCGTGCCGGGGAGCCGGTGCTGCGCACCGAAGGACTCGCGCTGGACGGACACTTCGCGCCGCTGGACCTGACCGTACGGGCCGGTGAGGTGGTCGGGCTCGCGGGCGCCGCGGCCAGCGGGAACACCGCGATCGGCGAGACCCTGGCCGGGCTGCGCGCCCCGGACGCGGGCCGGATCGCGGTGCGCGGCCGCCCGGTCCGTACCGGCAGCGTGCCGCACGCCCTCGACGCGGGCATCGGCTACGTCCCCGAGGACCGGCACCGCGAGGGGCTCGTCCCAGGGCGCAGCATCGCCGAGAACGCCACCCTGACCGTCGCCGACCAGCTGGGGCCGATGGGGACCGTACTGCCCTCCAGGACCCGCGAGTTCGCCCGCCGGATGATCGCCTCGCTGGACATCAAGGCGACCGGACCCGGCCAGGTGGTGTCCGGGCTCTCCGGCGGCAATCAGCAGAAGGTCGTGATCGCCCGTGCGCTGGCCCGCGACCCGGCGGTGCTGGTCGCCGTCCGGCCCACCAACGGAGTGGACGTCAGGTCCAAGGACGCGCTGCTGGGCGTCGTACGCCAGGTCGCGGACGGCGGCAGCGGCGCCGTGCTGGTCTCCGACGAGCTGGACGATCTGCGGGTCTGCGACCGGGTGCTGGCCGTCTTCCACGGCCGGGTGACCGCCGAGTTCGGCCGCGGCTGGCACGACCGTGAACTGGTCGCCGCCATGGAGGGAGTGGGCGGCGAAGACGGCCGGCGGACCACCGGGGACGGCGCCCAGGAGAGCACCCAGGACACGGAAGGGACCGCACCATGACCGAGACCGCCCCGCCCCCGGCCGGCGCCGTGGCGGACACCCCGCCGGTGCGCCGCCGGCCACGGATCGATCCGGCCCGCTGGCGGGACCTCTCCCTGGTACCGGTGATCCTCGTGCTGGGCGTCATCGGCTTCGTCGTCTCGCCGGCGTTCCTGACCTCGGACAACCTCGTCGGCGTCGTCCAGCAGTCCACGGAGCTGGGCCTGCTGGTGCTCGGCGAGGCGCTCGTCCTGATCAGCGGGCGGATGGACCTGTCGCTGGAGTCCACCATCGGCCTGGCGCCGGTGATCGCGCTGTGGCTGGTGATGCCCGCGCACGGCGCCCGGTTCGCCGGCCTGGAGCTGCTGCCCGCCTGGACGGCGATCCCGCTGTGCCTGGCCGTGGGCGCGGCGGTCGGCGCCGCCAACGGCTTCCTCGTCCTCACCCTCCGGGTCAACGGATTCATCGCCACCCTCGGCATGCTCACCATGCTGCGCGGCCTGCAGGTGGGCATCTCCGAGGGCCGGTCCATCGGCGACGTCCCGGAGTCCTTCGCCTACCTGGGCAAGGCCGACTGGCTGGGCGTGCCGGCCGCCGTCTGGATCTGCCTGGCCCTCTTCGCGCTCGGCGGCGCGGCCCTGGGCTACCTCCGGCACGGCCGGGCGCTGTACGCGATCGGCGGCAACCCGGAGGCGGCCCGCGCGGCAGGCGTGCGGGTGGACCGGATCACCTGGATCGTGCTGGCCGTCGCCGGGGTGCTCGCCGCCTTCGCGGGCATCCTCTACACCGGGCACTACGGAGCGGTCTCCGCGAGCCAGGGCAACGGCTGGATCTTCCAGGTGTTCGCCGCCGCGGTGATCGGCGGCATCAGCCTCAAGGGCGGCCGGGGCACCCTCTTCGGCGCGCTCACCGGTGTCCTGACCCTTCAGCTCGTCATCAACGTCATGACGCTGGCCGGTGTGCCCCCGCTGTGGACCCAGTTCCTCAACGGCGTGATCATCATCGTCGCGCTGGTCATCTCCCGCTTCACCAGCGGCGAGAAGCAGGACTGAGGGGCGAGGACACCATGCGCCGTCCGCCGTACGGGCCCAGGGAGCTGGGGCGCTCCGGCGTCCGCGTCCCGCCCCTGGGCCTGGGCTGCGCACCGCTCGGCAACCTCTACCGCGCCCTTGAGGAGGAGCAGGCCCAGGGCGTCGTACGCACCGCCCTCGCCGCCGGCGCCCGCTACTTCGACACCGCACCCCACTACGGCCTCGGCCTGTCCGAGGAGCGGCTCGGCCGGGCGCTACGGGGCCACGACCGTGCCACCTACACCCTCTCCACCAAGGTCGGCCGCAGGCTGCGGCCGCTCGCGCCGGGCGAGCGGACGGCCGGTGAGGGCTTCGTGGACACCCCCGCCCGGGCCCGCGCTTGGGACTTCACCCCGGACGGCATCCGGGCCACGCTGGAGGCGTCCTTGGAGCGCCTGGGCGTGGACGCCGTCGACATCGTCTATCTGCACGATGTCGAGGACCATCTGCGCGAGGTGTACGAGACCGGCTTCCCGGCCCTGGCCGAACTGCGCGCGCAGGGGAGCGTGCGCGCCATCGGGTTCGGCATGAACCACAGCGGTGTGCTGGCCCGCCTGGTCGCCGACCTCGACGTGGACGTGGTGCTCTGCGCCGGCCGTTGGACGCTGCTGGAGCGCACCGCCTTCGACGATCTGCTGCCGGTGTGCGCACGGCGCGGCACCTCGGTGGTCGTCGGCGGCGTCTACAACTCCGGCCTGCTCGCCGACCCGTCACCGGGCGCGCCGTACGACTACGCCCCCGCGCCTGCCGGGCTGCTCGACCGGGCACGTCGACTCGCCGCGGTCTGCGACCGGTTCGAGGTACCGCTCAAGGCCGCCGCGCTCCGCTTCCCCTTCGGGCACCGGGCCGTGGCCGCGGCCGTCGTCGGCGCCGCCACCCCCCGGGAGATGGCCGAGAACGCCGCCTTGTTCACCCGGGACATCCCCGACGAGCTGTGGCATACGCTCGTCGCCCGCGGCCTGCTCGACCCCGATCTGCCGCTGCCCCTGAACGAGTGACGCCGAGCCGGGAGCGCGCCCCTGATGCGTATCGACGCCCATCACCACCTGTGGGACCTGACCCGGCGCGAGCAGCCGTGGATGGACGGGCCCTGGGCCGACCCGATCCGCCGCAGCTACGCACTGGGCGACCTCACCCCGCACCTGACCGAGCACGGCGTCGGCGGCACCATCCTGGTCCAGTCGTCGTCCTCCTACGAGGAGACCGCCGAACTGCTCGCCGTCGGGGCGGACCAGGGGCCGGTGGCGGGCGTCGTCGGCTGGGCCGATCTGACCGATCCGGCGCTCGGCGAGGTCCTCGCGGCGCCGCCCGCCGGTCTGGTCGGCATCCGCCACCAGGTCCAGGACGAACCGGACCCCGACTGGCTCATCCGCCCCGAGGTGCTGCGCGGCCTGGGCGTGCTGGCCGACGCCGGACTCGTCTACGACCTGCTGGTCACCCCGCGCGAGATGCCGGCCGCGCACACCGCCGTACGCGCGCTGCCGCAGCTGTCCTTCGTCCTGGACCATGCCGCGAAACCGGCGGTGGCACGGGGGGAGTGGCAGCCGTGGGCGGCCGCGATCACCGCGCTGGCCGGGCTGCCGAACGTCAGCTGCAAACTGTCCGGGCTGGTCACCGAGGCCGACTGGGACGCCTGGCGACCGCAGCAGATCCTGCCCTACGCCCGGCATGTGCTGGAGGCGTTCGGCCCCGACCGGGTGATGTTCGGCTCCGACTGGCCGGTCTGCACCCTGGCCGCCGGCTACGAGGACGTCGTCGCGCTCGCGGAGTCGGCCACCTGCCGGCTCGGCGCGGCGGAGCGCTCGGCCGTCTTCGGGGGGACGGCGGGGCGGGTGTACGGGGTCGCGGTGGCATAGCCGCGGGGGAGGGGGGCGGAGCCCCGCCCGGGGCGCGGCCGCGGGGCGCCGCGGGCCGTCGAGTCGCCGTCCGGATTCCGCCAGCTTAGGCCGCGGCCGGGCCGCAGGATCGAGTCGTACCGGAGAGCGCGGCGCCCCGACGGACCACACGGGTCCACGGGCGCCGGCGACTCCACCGACCGAGACGAAGGCGACGGGTGACGACGATGACGGCACAGGTGATGGCGCAGACGAAGACCGCGGCGGCGCGGGGCGGCAGCCGGCCGCTCACCGGCAAGGTGGCGCTGGTGACCGGCGGCAGCCGGGGGATCGGCGAGGCGATCGCGCTGCGGCTGGCCGCCGACGGAGCGGCCGTGGCCCTGACCTACCAGAGCCGGGCGGACCGGGCCGAGCAGGTCGTCAAGGAGATCGAGCGGTCCGGCGGACGGGCCTGGGCGGTACGGGCCGACAGCGGTGACGCGGAGGACGTGTGGGCCTCGGTGGCCGGCACCGTCGAGCGGTTCGGGCGGCTGGACATCCTGGTGAACAACGCGGGGGTCGGTGTGCTCGGCCCGTTCGAGGGGATCTCGCTGGAGGACGTCGACCGGGTGCTGCGCACCAACGTCCGGGCGCCGTTCCTCGCGGCGCAGGCCGCGGCCGCGCATCTGGCCGGGGGCGGGCGGATCATCTCCATCGGCAGCTGCATGGCGGAGCGGGTGGCCTTCCCCGGCGGCACCCTCTACGCCACCAGCAAGGCCGCGCTCACCGGCCTGACCAAGACCCTGGCCAAGGAGCTCGGACCGAGGGGCATCACCGCGAACCTCGTCCACCCCGGCCCCATCGACACCGACATGAACCCGGCCGACGGCGACAGCGCGGAGCTGCAGGCCTCACTGACCGCGCTGGGCGCGTACGGCCGGGCCGAGGACGTCGCGGCGACCGTGGCCCATCTGGCGGGTGACGGCGGGCGCTACATCACGGGTGCGTCGATCGCGGTGGACGGGGGATTCGCGGTCTGACGCGGCCGCGCGGGGCGGGCGCCGGCTCACGGCACAGGGAGCCGGGCGCCCGGGTCACGTCACAGGGACGCCCGCAGCCACTGCTCCACGCTGGCGATGTGCACCGTGGCCCAGGCCCGCGCCGCCTCCGCGTCCCGGTCGCGCAGCGCGCCGAGGATCGCGCGGTGTTCGGTGAGGGTGCGGGCCACCGCGTCCTTCTGGGTCAGCCCGCGCCAGATCCTGGCCCGGGTGGTCGGCCCGGACAGCCCGTCCAGCAGCGAGCAGAGCACGGAGTTGCCGGACGCCGCGACGATCCCGCGGTGGAACTCCAGATCGCAGGCGACCAGGTCCTCGACCGAAGGGTTCGGCCCCAGCGCGTCCAACTGGGCCTGGAGCACGTCAAGTTCCTCCGCCGCGATCCGGCCGGCCGCCATCGCCGTGGCGGCCGGCTCCAGGATCCGGCGGACGGCGAGGAACTCCAGCACCGTGTCGTCGCGGTGGAAGTCCACCACGAAACTCATCGCCTCCAGCAGGAGTTGCGGATCGAGGCTGGTGACGTAGGTGCCGTCGCCCTGGCGTACGTCCAGGATGCGGATGAGGGAGAGCGCGCGCACCGCCTCGCGCAGCGAGTTGCGGGACAGGCCGAGCTCGGCCGCCAGCTCGCTCTCCTTCGGCAGCCGGTCGCCGGGCCGCAGCGCGCCGGAGACGATCATTCCCTTGATCTTCTCGATGGCCTCGTCGGTGACCGCCATGCCGACCTCCCCGCTCGTCTCCGCACGGTCGTCCGCGCGGACGACCCCACGGATTCCCGCTCAGATGTCCCGCTCAGACATCCGATGTCTGGCCATTATGGCCTGTCGCGCCGTCCCCAGCCGCTCTCGTACGCCGCCCAGTCCTCCTCCGTGGCCGTGAAATCGACGTACAGCGCCGTACCGAACCGCCGGCGGCCCGGATCCTCCCGGCTCAGCCCCAGTCGTATGCCCCGCACCGCGGCCCGCACCGTCTCCGCCGACGCGTGATGGCCCATGTCGTCGGTGTGGAAGAACGGCAGCCCCATCAGCAGATCGGTGCGCGGCCCGGTCGCCTCCAGCGCCAGCCGGGTCTGCTGCGCCACATAGCCGCCGTACAGACCCTCGGTCGGCAGGGCGGTGTCGTACGACATCAGCGCGATCTGGTCGACGCGGCGCGCCACCTGGCCGAAGAACCGCTGGGATATCCACTTGGGGTGGCCGGTCACCGCCCCGGTGACCGTGTGCAGCCCCGGCAGCGGATCGATCTGATGGACCGCCACGGACAGGATCCCGCCCCGGTCGTGCACGGCGGGCCCGAGCCGGTCCAGCAGCCGCAGGTAGTCGGGGTTGTCGGAGTGCAGCGGCTCGACGTCCAGATGGACCCCGGCGAAGCCGTCCGACAGCACCTGGCGGGCGCTGGCCACGATCGCCGCGCGGGCCGAGGCGTCCGCCAGCCGCAGTCCGCCCCGCTTGCCCTTCTCGTACACCAGCCGGTCGCCCAGCCAGGCGTGCACCCGCACCGACGGCAGCTCGCGGTGCACCGCGGCGATCAGCCACCGCGCCCGCGGGTAGGCCCTGCGGGCCGGCGGCAGGGTGCCGTCGTGCTCCAACGGCCCGGCGTGCACGTACAGATCACGTATTCCGGTGCCCTCGATCCGCCGCCGCAGCGCGGCCACATCGGAGGCGTCCCGCCGCCCGTCCACCCAGGCGTGCCCGAGCCAGAAGGCGTCCCGTCCCCGCGTCGTGGTCTCGGGGGCGGCCGCCCCCGCGTACTGGGCGCGCAGCGCCGTCACCGCCAGCGTCACCGGCAGTACGACCAGCACGGCGAGCGCCCAGGTCGTCCACTTCCCCGCGCGTCGCCATCGTCGCCGAGCCATCGCCGTCCCCCCGTTGTGTTTTCCGGTGCACATCATGGCAGCAGCCACTGACAGTGACCGCACGCCGGGGCCTGTCACCCGCCCCGGCCTGCGACGGCACGCGAAAACGACGGTGAGGCGGCCCTCATGGACCGCCCCACCGTCACTGAACGTACGACGCCCGGGAGGGACATCGGCCGCCCGTCGGCCGCCGATGTCCGCCCGCTGCCGGCGTCAGCCCGCCAGCATGTCCTTGACCTTGGCCCGGACGTCCTCCGTGTCCAGTCCGCGGATCATCAGGGTCGTACGGCGGCGCAGCACGTCGTCGACCGTCTCGGCCCACTCGTTGTCCCGGGCGTAGGCGACCTGCGCCCAGATCTCCGGCGCGTCCGGGTGGATGCGCTCGGCCAGTGCCGGGTTGTCGTTCGCCAGCCGGGCGATGTCGAAGGAGAGCGAACCGTAGTGGGTGGCCAGGTGCCGCGCGGTCTCCGGGGCCATCCGCGGACCCGGCGTGCCGCCGTCGACGAGCAGCCGGTGCGCGACCGCGTTGGGGTTGGCGATACCGGGCAGCGGGAGCTTCTTCGGCAGGTGCGCGATCGGCTCCATGTCGTCGGCCAGGGGGTGGCCGGGCAGCTCGGCGAGCTTGTTCATGACCGTACGGCCGATGTGCCGGAAGGTCGTCCACTTGCCGCCGGCGACCGACAGCATGCCGCCGCTGCCCTCGGTGACGACCGTCTCGCGCTTGGCCTTGGAGGTATCGCCCGGGCCACCGGGCAGCACCCGCAGGCCCGCGAAGGAGTAGGTGATCAGGTCGCGGGACAGCTGCTGGTCGCGGATGGAGAAGGCGGCCTCGTCCAGGATCTGGGCGGTGTCCTTCTCGTTGACCGAGACGTCCGCCGGGTCGCCCTCGTACTCCTCGTCCGTGGTGCCCAGCAGCAGCATGTCCTCCCAGGGGAGGGCGAAGGTGATGCGGTACTTGTCGATCGGGGTCGCCAGCGCCGCCTTCCAGGGGGCGGTGCGCTTGAGGACCAGGTGCGCGCCCTTCGACAGCCGGATGGAGGGGGCCGCGTTGGGGTCCTCCATCTTGCGCAGGTGGTCCACCCACGGGCCGGTGGCGTTGAGCACCAGGCGGGCGTTGACGCCGAACTCCTGGCCGTCCATCCGGTCCTTGAGCTCGGCGCCGGTGACCCGGCCCTGGGTGAAGCGCAGACCGGTCACCTCGGCGTGGTTGAGGACCGTGGCGCCGGCCGCGACCGCCGCACGGACGGTCATCAGGGCCATCCGGGAGTCGTTCATCTGGTCGTCGCCGTACACGGCCACGGCCTTGAGGTTGTCCGTACGCAGCTCCGGAACGTCGCGCTGCGCCTTGGCCGGAGATATGACGTGGCCGACGCCGTCGCCGAACGCGGACAGCGCGGAGTAGGCGAAGACGCCCGCGCCGAGCTTGGCCGCGCCGTGCGGGCCGCCCTTGTAGACGGGCAGGTAGAAGGTCAGGGGGTTGGCGAGGTGCGGTGCGACCTCGCGGGAGACCGCCCGCCGCTCGAAGTGGTTCTCCGCCACCAGCTTGACCGCGCCGGTCTGCAGGTAGCGCAGACCGCCGTGCAGCAGCTTGGAGGAGGCGGAGGAGGTGGCGCCGGCGAAGTCGCCGGCGTCCACCAGGGCCACCCGCAGCCCGGCCTGTGCGGCGTGCCAGGCAGTGGAGATGCCCAGGATGCCGCCGCCGATCACCAGGAGGTCGTACGTCGCCTTGGACAGCTGCTCCCGGGTTTCGGCGCGGCTCGCGTTCGAACCGTGGGCCGGGTGCGTCCCAAGTGCCGGGACGCTCTGCAGGGTGCTCATGATGTGCTCCTCGTCAGCTCTCGTCGTCGTCGAGCCAGCCCATGGTCCGCTCGACCGCCTTGAGCCAGCTCTTGTATTCGCGGTCACGGGTGGCCGCTTCCATGCGGGGGGTCCATTCGGCGGCCCGGCGCCAGTTGGCGCGCAGCTCGTCGGTGCTGGACCAGAAGCCGACGGCCAGTCCGGCCGCGTAGGCAGCGCCGAGGCAGGTGGTCTCGGCGACCATCGGGCGCACCACGGGGGCGTCCAGGAAGTCCGAGATCGTCTGCATCAGCAGGTTGTTGGAGGTCATGCCGCCGTCGACCTTGAGTGCGGTCAGGTCGACGCCGGAGTCCTTGGTCATGGCGTCGGTGATCTCGCGGGTCTGCCAGGCGGTGGCCTCGAGCACGGCACGCGCGATGTGCGCCTTGGTGACGTAGCGGGTCAGACCCGCGATGACACCGCGCGCGTCCGAGCGCCAGTAGGGGGCGAACAGGCCGGAGAAGGCCGGTACGAAGTAGGCGCCGCCGTTGTCCTCGACCGTGCTGGCGAGGGTCTCGATCTCGGCCGCGCTGTTGATGAGCCCCATCTGGTCGCGCATCCACTGCACCAGCGAACCGGTGACGGCGATGGAGCCTTCCAGGGCGTAGACCGGCTGCTCGTCGCCGATGCGGTAACCGACGGTCGTCAGCAGCCCGTTGTAGGAGTTCACCGGCTCGTGCCCGGTGTTCATCAGCATGAAGGTGCCGGTGCCGTAGGTGGACTTGGCCTCGCCCTGGGCGAAGCAGGTCTGGCCGAAGAGCGCGGCCTGCTGGTCGCCGAGCGCGGAGGCCACCGGGACGCCGGCGAGCACACCGCCCACGGTGTGGCCGTAGACCTCGGCCGAGGACTTGATCTCCGGCAGCACCGCGGCCGGAATGTCCATCGACTGAAGGATCTTGTCGTCCCACGCCAGCGTGTGCAGGTTCATCAGCATGGTGCGCGAGGCGTTGGTGACGTCGGTGACGTGGTGGCCGCCGTTGACGCCGCCGGTCAGGTTCCAGATGACCCAGGAGTCCATGGTGCCGAAGAGGATCTCGCCGCGCTCGGCGCGCTCGCGCAGGCCCTCGACGTTGTCCAGCAGCCAGCGGATCTTCGGGCCGGCGAAGTACGACGCCAGCGGCAGGCCGGTCTCCCGGCGGAAGCGGTCCTGGCCGACGTTGCGGCCGAGCTCCTTGCAGAGCGCGTCGGTGCGGGTGTCCTGCCAGACGATGGCGTTGTGGACCGGCTCACCGGTGTTCTTGTCCCAAAGGACGGTGGTCTCGCGCTGGTTGGTGATGCCGATCGCCTTGACGTCGGCGGCGGTGATGCCCGCCTTCTCGACGGCGCTGTCGACGACCTGCTGGACGTTGGTCCAGATCTCCGCGGCGTCGTGCTCGACCCAGCCCGGCTTCGGGAAGATCTGCTCGTGCTCCTTCTGGTCGACCGAGACGATCCGGCCGTCCTTGTCGAAGACGATGCAGCGGCTGGAAGTCGTCCCCTGGTCGATGGCCGCGATGAACGGGCCGTGCCCGTGGGAGGCGGTGGTGTGGGTGTCGCTCATGGTGTGCTCCAAGAAGTCTGTGCGGGCGGCGGGGCGGTCAGGCGGCTCAGGCGAACGCCAGCTGGTAGATGCCCCCGGCGATGGCCCCGCCGATCAGCGGGCCGACGACCGGAATCCAGGCGTAGCCCCAGTCTGAACCGCCCTTGTTCGGCAGCGGCAGAAGCGCGTGCACGATACGCGGACCGAGGTCGCGGACCGGGTTGATGGCGTATCCGGTCGGACCGCCCAGCGACAGACCGATGCCGACGACGACCAGCGCCACGATCAGCGTGCCGATCACACCGACGCCCTTGCCGTTGTCGCTCAGGCCGAGCGTGAGGATCGAGAGCACCAGCACGACGGTGGCGATGATCTCGGTGGCCAGGTTCTGCGCGACATTGCGGATCTCGGGGCCGGTGGAGAAGATCCCGAGCACCGGGCCCGCCTTGGGAGCGGCCTTCGGGTCGACCAGGCCCTCCTCGCTGGAGTGGTCCGCCAGCACCTCGGGGTCGGTCAGATGCGCCCGGAACTGTCCGTAGTAGACGATCCACACCAGCACAGCGCCGATCATGGCGCCGAGCAGCTCGCCGGCCAGGTAGACCGGCACCTGGCTCCACTCGATGCCGCCCTTGATGGCGAGGCCGAGTGTGACGGCGGGGTTGAGGTGTGCGCCGGACTTCGCGGCGATGTAGGCACCCGTGAGGACGGCGAAGCCCCACCCGAAGGTGATGGCGACCCATCCGGCGTTGAACGCCTTGGAGCGCTTGAACGTAACGGCGGCGCAGACGCCGCCACCCATCAAAAGCAGAACAGCGGTACCGATGGTCTCGCTGATGAAGATGTCGGAGCTGGACACCCGCGACTCCTTTGTCCTTCGTCCAGGGGAAGGCGAACCCCGGGTCCCTCCGGTGGTCCGCACCCTCCGAGAGGGCGGTGGTCGGTCCCGCGGCAATGCTCACCATAGCGAATATTGTCGTTAGGTGTTCGACAATGCCGACCGACGAACGGCAGTTTTGTTCACCGTGGGAACCCCGTCAAGGGTTCTTTGGCCAAAAACTTAGGTGAACTTAAGGGGTGAAACCGGTCAGAATCGCCCTGCGCCAAGATCACGGGACACTGCGCGTGCGCAATCCCTCACAGCAGCGACGATTTCCGGCCGCAGTTCGCCGTCGCGGCACAGCCGCTCCACCGCGCCCGTGACGCCCACCGCGCCCACCGGCATCCGCCGCCGGTCGTGGACCGGCGCGGCCACCGAGGCCACCCCCTCCCAGGTCTCCTCCACGTCCGCGGCCCAGCCGCGCGCCCGGGTCAGATCGAGCAGGCCCTCGAAGTCCCCCAGCCCGGTCACCGTGCGCGGCGTGAACGCCTCCCGGTCCGCCTCGACCACCTCGCTGTGCGCCACCGGGTCGTAGGCCGAGAGCACCTTGCCCAGCGCCGTGCTGTGCAGCGGGTGCATCGCCCCCACTTCCAGCACCTGCCGGCTGTCGTCCGGGCGGAAGACGTGGTGCACGATCAGCGCGCCCTGCTGGTGCAGCACGCCCAGGTAGACCGCCTCGCCACTGGAGCGGGCCAGGTCGTCGGTCCACACCAGGGCGCGGGCCCGCAGCTCGTGCACGTCCAGGTAGCTGTTGCCCAGCCGCAGCAGCTCCGCGCCCAGCTGATAGCGGCCCGAGGCGGCGTCCTGTTCGACGAAGCCCTCCTGCTGTAGCGTGCGCAGAATCCCGTGGGCGGTGCCCTTGGCCAGTCCCAGGGAGGAGGAGATGTCGGACAGCCCCAGCCGCCGCTCCCCCCCTGCGAGCAGCCGCAGCATCGCGGCGGCGCGCTCCAGTGACTGGATGGTCCGTGCCATCGGGCAACCTCCGAGGTATGCGGTTCGACAATGCTGAACGATATCGGCCCATGCCGACTTCAGTCAGCGAACCTGCTGTTCTTTGTGAGCGAACCGGAGTCTGCCAACGATCGCGGATAGTGCACGACAGGGGGTGGTGCCGTGCTGTCCACGGCGTGAAACGGGGAACACGTGTACCGGACCGGCAGCTACGCTGGCCGGGTGCGCCCTCTCAAGGAGGGTGCAAAGCCGACAGCCGTCGCAACCACGGGAGCATCTCCATGGCCTCGAACACGCCATCGCCCATCAGCACGTCCCGCGTCGAATCCCTCCGCGAGGCACTCGCCACGCGGGTGGTCGTCGCGGACGGAGCCATGGGCACCATGCTGCAGGCGCAGGACCCGACCATGGAGGACTTCCAGCAGCTGGAGGGCTGCAACGAGATCCTCAACGTCACCCGGCCCGACATCGTGCGCTCGGTGCACGAGGAGTACTTCGCGGTCGGCGTCGACTGCGTGGAGACCAACACCTTCGGCGCGAACTTCGCCGCCATGGCGGAGTACGACATCCCCGAGCGCGTCTACGAGCTCTCCGAGGCCGGCGCCCGGATCGCCCGCGAGGTCGCCGACGAGTTCACCGCCTCCACCGGCCAGCAGCGCTACGTCCTCGGCTCCATGGGCCCCGGCACCAAGCTGCCCACCCTCGGTCACGCCCCCTACGTCACGCTGCGCGACGCCTACCAGCAGAACGCCGAGGGCATGATCGCCGGTGGCGCGGACGCGCTGCTGGTGGAGACCACCCAGGACCTGCTGCAGACCAAGGCCGCCATCCTGGGTGCCCGCCGCGCCCTGGAGGTCACCGGGACGAACCTCCCGGTGATCTGCTCGGTCACCGTCGAGACCACCGGCACCATGCTCCTCGGCTCCGAGATCGGCGCCGCGCTGACCGCGCTGGAGCCGCTGGGCATCGACATGATCGGCCTGAACTGCGCCACCGGCCCGGCCGAGATGAGCGAGCACCTGCGCTACCTCTCCCGCAACTCCCGCATCCCGCTCTCCTGCATGCCCAACGCGGGCCTGCCGGTACTGGGCAAGAACGGCGCCCACTACCCCCTGACGCCCGGCGAGCTGGCCGACGCCCAGGAGAACTTCGTCGCCGACTACGGCCTGTCTCTGGTCGGCGGCTGCTGCGGCACCACGCCGGAGCATCTGCGGCAGGTCGTCGAGCGGGTACGCGGCGTCACCCCCTCGACCCGCCAGGTGCGCCCCGAACCGGGCGCCGCCTCCCTCTACCAGACCGTGCCCTTCCGCCAGGACACCTCGTACATGGCGATCGGCGAGCGCACCAACGCCAACGGCTCGAAGAAGTTCCGCGAGGCGATGCTGGAGGGCCGCTGGGACGACTGCGTGGAGATGGCCCGCGACCAGATCCGCGAGGGCGCCCACATGCTCGACCTGTGCGTCGACTACGTCGGCCGGGACGGCGTCGCCGACATGGAGGAGCTGGCCGGGCGCTTCGCCACCGCCTCCACCCTGCCCATCGTGCTGGACTCCACCGAGCTGAACGTCATCCAGGCCGGCCTGGAGAAGCTCGGCGGCCGTGCGGTCATCAACTCCGTCAACTACGAGGACGGCGACGGCCCCGAGTCGCGCTTCGCGAAGGTCACCGCGCTGGCCGCCGAGCACGGCGCGGCGCTGATCGCGCTGACCATCGACGAGGAGGGCCAGGCCCGCACCGTCGAGCACAAGGTGGCCGTGGCCGAGCGGCTGATCGCCGACCTGACCGGCAACTGGGGCATCCGTGAGTGCGACATCCTCATCGACTGCCTGACCTTCACCATCTGCACCGGCCAGGAGGAGTCCCGCAAGGACGGCATCCACACCATCGAGGCCATCCGGGAGCTGAAGAAGCGCCACCCCGAGGTCCAGACCACCCTGGGCCTGTCGAACATCTCCTTCGGCCTCAACCCGGCCGCCCGCATCGTGCTCAACTCCGTCTTCCTCGACGAGTGCGTCAAGGCCGGCCTGGACTCGGCCATCGTGCACGCCTCGAAGATCCTGCCGATCGCCCGGCTGGAGGAGGAGCAGGTCAAGGTCGCCCTCGACCTGGTCTACGACCGGCGCAGCGAGGGCTACGACCCGCTGCAGAGGCTGATGGAGCTGTTCGAGGGCGCCACCGCCAAGTCCCTCAAGGCGGGCAAGGCCGAGGAGCTGGCCGCCCTCCCCCTGGAGGAGCGCCTCCAGCGGCGCATCATCGACGGTGAGAAGAACGGCCTGGAGGCCGACCTCGACGAGGCCCTCAAGGACCGCCCCGCCCTCGACATCGTCAACGACACCCTCCTGGAGGGCATGAAGGTCGTCGGCGAGCTGTTCGGCTCCGGGCAGATGCAGCTGCCGTTCGTGCTGCAGTCCGCCGAGGTGATGAAGACCGCGGTGGCCCACCTGGAGCCGCACATGGAGAAGTCCGACGACGAGGGCAAGGGCACCATCGTGCTGGCCACCGTCCGCGGCGACGTCCACGACATCGGCAAGAACCTCGTCGACATCATCCTGTCGAACAACGGCTACAACGTCGTCAACCTCGGCATCAAGCAGCCGGTCTCGGCCATCCTGGAGGCCGCCGAGGAGCACAAGGCCGATGTCATCGGGATGTCCGGACTCCTGGTCAAGTCCACGGTGATCATGAAGGAGAACCTGGAGGAGCTCAACCAGCGCAAGATGGCGGCCGACTTCCCCGTCATCCTGGGCGGCGCGGCCCTCACCCGCGCCTACGTCGAGCAGGACCTGCACGAGATCTACGAGGGCGAGGTCCGCTACGCCCGGGACGCGTTCGAGGGCCTGCGGCTGATGGACGCCCTGATCGCCGTCAAGCGCGGTGTACCGGGCGCCGCCCTCCCCGAGCTCAAGCAGCGCCGGGTCCCCAAGCGGGACACCGCCGTCCTGGAGGTCCAGGAGCCCGAGGGCGCGGTGCGCTCCGACGTCGCCGTCGACAACCCCGTGCCCACCCCGCCCTTCTGGGGCACCCGCGTCATCAAGGGCATCCAGCTCAAGGAGTACGCCTCCTGGCTGGACGAGGGCGCGCTGTTCAAGGGGCAGTGGGGCCTGAAGCAGGCGCGTACCGGCGAAGGTCCGACGTATGAGGAGCTGGTGGAGACCGAGGGCCGCCCCCGGCTGCGCGGCTGGCTCGACAAGCTGCAGACCGAGAACCTCCTGGAAGCCGCCGTCGTGCACGGCTACTTCCCGTGCGTGTCCAAGGGCGAGGACCTGATCCTGCTGCACGAGGACGGCACCGAGCGCACCCGCTTCACCTTCCCGCGGCAGCGCCGCGGCCGCCGGCTGTGCCTGGCCGACTACTTCCGCCCCGAGGAGTCCGGCGAGACCGATGTCGTCGGCCTGCAGGTCGTCACCGTCGGCTCCAAGATCGGCGCCGCCACCGCCGAGCTGTTCGAGGCCAACTCCTACCGCGACTACCTCGAACTGCACGGCCTGTCCGTCCAGTTGGCCGAGGCGCTGGCCGAGTACTGGCATGCCCGGGTCCGGGCCGAGCTGGGCTTCGGCGGTGAGGACCCCGACGACGTCGAGGACATGTTCGCGCTCAAGTACCGCGGTGCGCGCTTCTCCCTGGGCTACGGGGCCTGCCCCGACCTGGAGGACCGCGCGAAGATCGCCGACCTCCTGCGGCCGGAGCGGATCGGCGTCGAGCTGTCCGAGGAGTTCCAGCTCCACCCGGAGCAGTCCACCGACGCCATCGTGATCCACCACCCGGAGGCCAAGTACTTCAACGCGCGGTAGTAAGCAGTAGGCGCACGACGACTCCGCGTAGCGGTCAGGGCCGTCCGGGTATCCCCCGACGGCCCTGACCTGTGTCACCACGCATTCCGGCGCACACCGTCGTACACTGGTCGGTCCGGTAGCGGCCGGTCGTTTCCCCCCAGCCGGGGATGACGACCGGCCCTTTCGTCCCTTCGGGGACAGTCGCAGTGGAGGTGGACGGATGACCAGCAGCATCCCCGCAGTCGGCACCCGAACGGCCGAAGCCGCGACCCTGCAGGCCGTGTTCCTGGACCTGGACGGCACCCTCGTCGACACCGAGGGGTTCTGGTGGGAGGCGGAGGCCCAGGTCTTCGCCGAGCTCGGCCACATCCTGGACGACACCCACCGCGAGGTGGTGGTCGGCGGCCCGATGACGCGCAGCGCCAACTACCTGATCCAGGTCACCGGCGTCGACATCAGCCTGCCCGAACTCAGCGTGCTGCTCAATGCCGCCTTCCTGGCCCGGATCCAGCGGGGCGTGCCGCTGATGCCGGGCGCCCGCAGGCTGCTCGCCGAGCTGGCCGCCCACGGCGTGCCCACGGCGCTGGTCACCGCCTCGCACCGCGCCATCGTCGACCAGATGCTGCACTCGCTCGGCGCGGAGAACTTCCGGCTGACGCTCGCGGGCGACGACCTGGCGCGCACCAAGCCGCACCCCGACCCGTATCTGACGGCCGCCGCGCGGCTGGGCGCGGACCCCGCGCGCTGCGCCGTCGTCGAGGACACCCTGACCGGTGTGACGGCCGGGGAGGCGGCCGGCTGCCCGGTCGTGGCGGTGCCCTCGGTGACACCGATCCCGCCGGCCGTCGGCCGTACGGTCGTCCGCTCGCTGGAAGAAGTCGATCTGCCATTTCTCCGGGCGCTCATCACGGAAAGCCGCGGCGGCGTGCACTGAGCGTGTCACCGGGGAAAGCCGACGGAACTGAGGGCAGCGGCCCGCTCATTTTCCGTGACGAATACACTGACCGAATTGGTGCATCGCCACGGTCCCTTGAACGCGTGACGTTTCTCACGTGCCTGGCCGTCGACAGCGGGCCCGGCAGCTGCTCCAGGGGCCCTCTTCGGTGGTTCCTACGGGGGTAAGTGTCCGGATTGGTGGAGCAACGCGCGAAACGTTCCGCCGTCCGAATATCGACCACCCTGCATCGCTATCCAGGTGCCATATCGTTTCAACTCCTTTGTGTCTCAGCGCGGCTGGCCGTTCCTACTAATGTCGTCGCGAGCAACACTGCTGCGCTGATAAGGAACCTGCCCACGATGAATCGCAAGACCCTGGTGCTGCCGGCGCTGGCCGGTCTACTTGCCCCCGTTCTCGCCGCCTGTGGAAGCACCGACGGCGCGGGTGAAGGCGGCGATCCGATCGTCGTGGGCGTGGCCACGCCCATCGAGGCCACCAAGGCGGCCCCGGCGCCCCTCGACCCGGCCCAGGCCTACGACATCGACGCCTGGAACGTGCTGCAGGGCACCCTCCAGACGCTGCTGCGGCTGCCGCGCAGCGGCACCGCGCCGGTGCCCGAGGCGGCTTCGTCCTGCGGGTTCCGCGACACCCAGAACGAGCAGTTCCGCTGCACGCTGCGCAGCGGCCTGAAGTTCTCGAACGGACATGCCCTCACGGCGCAGGACGTCAAGTTCTCCATCGAGCGCATGAAGACCATCAACAACACCAATGGTCCGGTGTCGCTGCTCGAGGGCATCGACAAGGTCGAGACGCCCAGTGACACCGAGGTGGTCTTCCACCTCAACAAGCCCGACGCCACCTTCCCGCAGAAGCTCACCACGCCCGCCGCGTCGATCGTCGACCCCGAGGTGTACCCCAAGGGCCGCCTCTACAGCGGCTTCGACGTGGTCGGCTCCGGCCCGTACACCCTCAAGATCGAGCGCAGCGGCAACCGCGTCACCAAGGCCCTCTTCACCAAGAACCCCGACTACAAGGGCGGGGTGAAGGTGAAGAACGACAAGGTCGAGATGCGCTTCTTCACCGACTCCGCGTCCACGGAGCGGGCGCTGCGCAAGGGCACCGTCGACGTGATGAACCGCGGGCTGTCGCCCGACCAGGTCAGGGGTCTGGAGAAGGCTCGCGACCAGCACATCGCGCTGCAGGAGATGCCCGGCCAGGAGATCCGCTACCTCGCCTTCAACACCAAGGACCCGGTCGTCTCCAACAAGGCCGTGCGGCAGGCGATGGCGCAGGTCATCAACCGCTCGGACCTGGTGCGCAACGTCTACTCCTACACCGGCGACCCGCTCTTCTCGATGGTTCCCACCGGCCTCACCGGCCACATCAACTCGTTCTTCAACAAGTACGGGAACCCCAACGCCGCGGCCGCCCGCAAGACGCTGAGGCAGGCCAACATCACCACCCCCGTGAAGTTCACCCTGACGTACACCACGGGCCACTACGGCTCCAGTACCGTCAAGGAGGTCCGGGCGCTGCAGGGCCAGCTGAACCGCACCAAGCTGTTCGACGTCAGCATCAAGGGCATCGACAGCTGGCAGCAGTTCCGCACCGAGTCGCTGGACGGCAAGTACAGCGTCTACAACATGGGCTGGTTCCCCGACATCCCGGACGCCGACAACTACGTCGCGCCGTTCATCGGCAAGCAGAACTTCCTCGGCTCCCCGTACCGCAACTCCAAGATCGAGTCCCAGCTGGTCCCGTCCAGCCGCCAGCAGTCCGACCGCAACGCCGCCGCGGCCGACTTCAAGCAGGTGCAGGACATCATCGCCGAGGACGTACCGCTGCTGCCGCTCTGGCAGGGCAAGCAGTACGTCGCCGCCCGCGATGACATCACCGGCATCGAGTGGGCCCTGAACTCCTCCTCGACGCTGCAGATCTGGGAGCTCGGCCGCGGCGTCGCCGACTGAGCCGGCGGATCCGCACCACACCGCACAACCCCCGCCGCGGCCTTCTCCGCCGCGGCCTGACAGGCACCACCCAGATCGTGAGGACTTTTAGTGAGGAAGCGTGACCAGTGGCTGGCCGCCCCGATCGGAGCGGGGCTGGCAACAGCTCTGCTCGCGCTCGCCGGGTGCGGCACGGACGACTCGGGAGCGGCCGGCACCGGCGAGCCCGTGGTCATGGGAATGACGGACAAGGTCGTGGCCACCGACCCCGCAGCCGGTTACGACCCGGGGTCGTGGCTGTTGTTCAACAACGTCTTCCAGTCCCTGCTGAGCTTCCCCAAGGGCGGCACCACCCCCGAGCCGGAGGCGGCCAAGAGCTGCTCCTTCACCGACACCGACAGCAAGGTCTACCGCTGCACCCTCAAGGACGGCCTGACCTTCAGCAACGGTGACGCGCTGACGTCCAAGGACGTCAAGTACTCCTTCGACCGCACCAAGCGCATCAAGGACAAGAACGGCCCCGCCGTGATGTTCTCCGCCCTGGAGAAGGTCGAGACGCCGGACGCCAAGACCGTGGTCTTCCGCCTGAAGACGCCCGACGCCACCTTCCCCATGAAGATCGCCTCGGGTGCCGGCTCCATCGTCGACCACGCCCAGTACCCCGCCGACCGGCTCCGCACCGACGGCAAGGCCACCGGTTCCGGTGTCTACACCCTCAAGGAGTACGGCCGCCAGCAGGCCGTCTTCTCCGTCAACGACTCCTACAAGGGCCCCGCGAAGGTCAAGAACTCCGGGATGACCGTGAAGTTCTTCAACGCCCCCGAGAAGCTCAAGAAGGCCGTCCAGAGCGGTGACGTCGACCTCGCCTACCGAGGCCTGTCGATGAAGGACATCGCCCACCTCGACGGCGCCTCCCTGCACCAGCAGCACGGCACCAAGGTCATCGAGGGCGGCAGCGCCGAGGTGATGCACCTGGTCTTCAACCTCAAGGACCCGGTCGCCGGCAAGCTGGGCGTCCGCAAGGCGATCGCCTACCTCCTGGACCGCTCCACGCTCGTCCGGGACGTCTACCAGCGCACCGCCGAGCCGCTCTACTCGATCGTCCCGGCCGGCATCACCGGCCACAACACCTCCTTCTTCAACACCTACGGCGACCGTCCGCAGCCCGACAAGGCCAAGGCCGCGCTGCGCTCCGCGGGCTTCAACGGCAAGGTGCCGCTCACGCTGTGGGCCACCCCCGACCGCTTCGGGCCGGGCACCGTCCCCGCCTTCCAGGAGATCGCCCAACAGCTCAACGCCAGCGGCCTGTTCGACGCCAAGGTGCGCTCGGTGCCCACCGAGGACTACGACAAGGGCGTGCGCGACGGCCGGTTCGGCGTCTACGTCAAGGGCTGGGTCCCGGACTACCCGGACCCCGACAACTTCACCCAGCCGTTCTTCGGCAAGGACAGCGTGCTGTCCAACAACTACAGCTCCACCGACATCACCGGCCGGCTGCTGCCCAAGACGGCCGACCAGCAGGACCGCGCCGCCACCAAGGCCGCGTTCCGGGAGCTGCAGGACATCGTCGCCAAGGACGTGCCGATCATCCCGATCTGGCAGGGCAAGCAGTACGCGGTCGCCCGCGACGGCGTCACCGGCCTCGAATGGACCCTGGACTCCTCGACGGTCTTCCGGTTCTGGGAGATCAGCAAGTCCACCGTCGCCTGACCGGACGCCACCCACACGGCGGGGGGGGGGGGGGGGGGGGGGGGGGGGGGGGGGGGGGGGGGGGGGGGGGGGGGGGGGGGGGGGGGGGGGGGGGGGGGGGGGGGGGGGGCG
>NZ_JBWKCJ010000019.1:71079-162612 GCF_056436545.1 Streptomyces sp. NPDC043738
AGAAAGACAAACCCCCCCCTGCTCCCGCACACCACCCCCCAGATGGCGGTCCGCCCCCCCCCCCCCCCCCCCCCCCCCCCCCCCCGCCGCCGTATGCGTGCACCAAGGCCTTACTGCGCGCCCGGGCGCACCAGACCGCTCTCGTAGGCGTACACCGCCGCCTGCACCCGGTCGCGCAGCCCCAGCTTCGTCAGTACGTGGCCCACATGCGTCTTGACCGTCGTCTCGCTGACGAACAGATCCGCGGCGATCTCCGCGTTCGACAGCCCGCGCGCCACCAGCTTGAGCACCTCCACCTCGCGCTCGGTGAGGGTGTGCAGGGTGTCCGGCACCGGTTCCTCGCCCGACGTCAGATGCCCGGCGTACTTGTCCAGCAGCCGGCGGGTGATGCTCGGCGCCAGCATCGCCTCGCCCGCCGCCACCACCCGGATCGCCTGCACCAGCTCATGGGCCGGTGCGTCCTTCAGCAGAAAGCCGCTGGCCCCGGCCCGCAGCGCCTCGACGACGTACTCGTCCAGGTCGAACGTCGTGAGCACCAGCACCTTGGCGGGGCCGTCCTTGGCCGGACCGGTGATCTGCCGGGTCGCCTCGACACCGTCCATCCGGGGCATCCGGATGTCCATCAGCACCACGTCGGGCTGCAGCGCCCGCACCTGCTCCAGTGCCTGCAGACCGTCACCGGCCTCCCCGACGACCGCCAGATCCTGCTCCGCCTCCAGAATCATCCGGAATCCCGTACGCAGCAGGGGCTGGTCGTCGACCAGCAGGACGCGGATGGCCACGAGCTCTCCTTCGTTGTGCCCGGACTGGGCCCGGGGTCTGTCCGATGGGTCACGGCCGGGCCCGCGACGCCTGGCCCGGCTCTTCCGGCCCCGGCCCATGGCAGACCTAGATCGTCCCCATTCTGCCCTGCGGCCCCCCGGCGCCGTCCGCCGGGCGCACCTGCAGCGGGTACACCGGGGGAGTGCCGCCGAATTCCGGACAGTGCGCCTGGTGGTCGCACCAGCCGCACAGCTTCGTCGGACGCGGCCGCCAGTCGCCGGTCTCCGTCGCCAGCCGGATCGCCTCCCACAACGCCAGCAACTTCCGCTCCACGCCCCGCAGATCGGCCTCACTCGGGTCGTACGTCAGCACATCGCCGCTGCCCAGATAGACCAGCTGCAGCCGCCGCGGCACCACCCCGCGCAGCCGCCACACCACCAGCGCGTAGAACTTCATCTGGAACAGCGCGCCCTCGGCGAACTGCGGCCGCGGCGCCTTACCGGTCTTGTAGTCGACGATCCGCACCTCGCCCGTCGGCGCGAGATCCACCCGGTCGATGAACCCCCGCAGCCGCAGCCCCGAATCCAGCTCCGTCTCCACATACAGCTCACGGTCGGCCGGCTCCAGCCGCGTCGGATCCTCCAGCGAGAACCACCGCTCGACCAGCGCCTCGGCCTCGGCCAGCCACCCCGCCAGCCGCTCGCCCTCCGCGTCCTGCGCGAACAGCTCCGCCAGCTCCGGCCGCTTCGCCAGCAGCCGCTCCCACTCGCCCGCCACCATCGCCCGCGCCGCGGTCGCCGTACGCTCCGCCGCCGGCGAGTCGAAGAGCCGCTCCAGCACCGCATGCACGACCGTGCCCCGGGTCGCCGCCGCGCTCGGCTTCTCCGGCAGCTTGTCGATCACCCGGAAGCGGTACAGCAGCGGGCACTGCATGAAATCGCCGGCCCGCGACGGCGACAGCGCCATCGGCGGACGTGCCTGCCGGCCCTCGTCCGACCCCGCCGCGGCCGCCTCGGCATCCTGCGTCCCCGCCCCGGCCTGCTCCGTGCTCCATCCCATGCCACCAAACCCTACGGCCCGCCACTGACAAGCGCCGAACGGCCACGAGCGGTAAGGGCCCCGCAGCGGACCGGGCCCGAACGCTCCGCATACCATCGACGCCGGACCCTTTCGCCCTGCATGATCGAGATATCAGGCCGAGCAGGGGCGAATGCCGTATTCGATGAGGGGACGCCACACCGTGGACGACAGCGGGAAGCCGCAGGATCCCGAGGAGTCCGTGCGGCCCCGGCCGCCCGAACCGTCCAAGGGGGACGACGGGCCGAAGGTGACGCCGCCGGGCAAGAAGCCCGGCGGAGGCGGCATCCTGATGGGCCGTCCCTTCGGCGTGCCGGTCTACGTGGCCCCCAGCTGGTTCCTCGTCGCGGCCCTGATCACCTGGGTCTTCGGCGGCCAGCTGGAGCGGGTGCTGCCCGAACTCGGCGCCGCCCGCTACCTGGTCTCGCTCTTCTTCGCCGTCGCCTTCTACGCCTCGGTGCTCGTCCACGAGCTGGCGCACACCGTCGCCGCGCTCCGCTTCAAGCTCCCCGTACGCCGCATCCAGCTGCAGTTCTTCGGCGGCGTCTCGGAGATCGAGAAGGAGACCGAGACGCCCGGCAGGGAGTTCGTCCTCGCCTTCGTCGGCCCCCTGCTCTCGCTCGTCCTCGCCGGCGTCTTCTACGCCGGGATGCACATGGTCGAGCCCGGCACGGTCCCCGGCGTCCTGCTCGCCGGCCTGATGATCTCCAACCTCATCGTCGCGGTCTTCAACCTGCTGCCCGGCCTGCCCCTGGACGGCGGCCGGATGCTGCGCGCCGTCGTGTGGAAGATCACCGGCAATCCCATGCGCGGCACCGTGGCCGCCGCCTGGGTCGGGCGCGCGCTCGCCGTCACCGTCCTCATCGGGCTGCCGCTGCTCACGCACACCGGGGCCCTGGGCAACGACCGGCCCGAGCTCGGCGGCGCCGACTCTCTCACCGACGCCCTGCTCGCCGCGATCCTCGCCGCCATCATCTGGACCGGCGCCGGCAACAGCCTGCGCATGGCCCGGCTGCGCGAGCGCCTCCCGGACCTCACCGCCCGCACCCTGACCCGGCGCGCGGTGCCCGTCGAGACCGCCACGCCGCTCTCCGAGGCGCTGCGCCGCGCCAACGACGCCGGCGCCCGCGCCCTGGTCGTCGTCGACCCGCAGGGCACGCCCACCGCGCTCGTCCGGGAGGCCGCCATCGTCGGCGTCCCCGACCACCGCCGCCCCTGGGTGCCCGTGGGCACCCTCGCCCAGGACCTCAAGGACGGTATGCGGGTCTCCGCCGAGCTCGCCGGCGAGGACCTCCTGGACTACCTGCGAGCCACCCCCGCCACCGAGTACCTCGTCGTCGAGGAGACCGGCGAGATCTACGGCGTCCTGTCCACCGCCGACGTCGAGCGGGCCTTCGTCTCCGCCATGGCCCGCAAGGCGGCCTGACGGGGCCCGGTCCGCCTCCGGGGGCGGCTCGCCCGCCCTGAGCCGCGCCCGGCCCCGCCCACTGGTCCGCGGCGCCCCGACGGGCCGGTAGGCTGGTCACATGTCCGAACCGACCGGTGCCGCCCGCCGTCGCGGGCCCTTCAAGGTCGGGGACCAGGTCCAGCTCACCGACCCCAAGGGACGCCACTACACCTTCACGCTCGAAGAGGGCAAGAGCTTCCACACCCACAAGGGAGCCTTCCCCCACGACGAGCTGATCGGTGCTCCCGAGGGCAGTGTTGTCCGTACCACCGGGAACGTCGCCTACCTTGCGCTGCGCCCGCTGCTCCCCGACTACGTCCTGTCCATGCCCCGCGGCGCCGCCGTGGTCTACCCCAAGGACGCGGGGCAGATCCTGGCGATGGCCGACATCTTCCCCGGCGCCCGCGTCGTCGAGGCCGGTGTGGGCTCCGGCTCGCTCAGCAGCTTCCTGCTGCGCGCCATCGGCGACGACGGCATGCTGCACTCCTACGAGCGCCGCGCCGACTTCGCCGAGATCGCCACCCAGAACGTCGAGCGCTACTTCGGGGGCCCGCACCCCGCATGGACGCTCACCGTCGGTGACCTCCAGGACAACCTCTCCGACACCGACGTCGACCGCGTCATCCTCGACATGCTCGCCCCCTGGGAGTGCCTGGAGGCCGTCTCCAAGGCCCTGGTCCCCGGTGGCATCCTCTGCGCCTACGTCGCCACGACCACGCAGATGGCCCGCACCGTCGAGGCGATCCGCGAGCACGGCACCTTCAACGAGCCGTCGGCCTGGGAGACCATGGTCCGCACCTGGCACGTCGAGGGCCTCGCCGTCCGCCCCGACCACCGCATGATCGGCCACACCGGCTTTCTGCTGACCGCCCGCCGCCTCGCCGACGGCGTCGAGCCCCCGCTGCGCCGCCGCCGCCCCGCCAAGGGCGCGTACGGCGAGGACTACACCGGCCCCGGTGGGCGGGACACCGCCGCCTCCGGGAAGGACCGGGCCGCCGCCGACGGGCGCGACTGACGCCCCACGGCAACCGGCCGGATCGGGCCACCGAACCCACAGGCGCCGCCGACGAGTTCCCCCCACCGGGGAACCGCCGGCGGCGCCCCTGCGTTCACCGGCCAGGGGCCTGCCCGACCCCTACGGGACGCCCGCGCGACGCCCTACGGGACGCCCGCGCGACGCCTCCCTGTGACCCCCGCGTGAGGCCCCATGGGAAACCCGTAAAACTCCGGCCCAGCCGGTTCCTTGCCGCCCCCTCCTGTGGAACGATGCTGGGCACTCCCACCGGCACAGCACTTCACAGGAGTTACCCCGCGTGCAGCCCATGGCAGGCCAGGACCTCTTGCACACCCAGCCGCGCCCCATGCACTGGCTCGCCACCGCCACCGCCGTCTCGGCGGTCGTCGCGGCCGCGTCCCTCGTCCAGCCCCCCGATGCCACCGCCACGCCCGCCCGCGACGCCCGGGCCGGCAAGGCCTCCGCGGCCGCCCCCGACCCGAGCCGGGTGTCCTTCCCCGTCGACTGCGGACCCAGCCGCCTCGACGTGGTGAAGAAGGCCTCCGGCGACCTCGACGGCGACGGTACGACCGAGACCGTCGCGGTGGTCCGCTGCCACAGCGAGACCGGCACTCCGCCCAGCGGTGTCTTCGTCCTCGCCCAGCCCACCGACGCGAAGGCCGCACCACGGGTCGTGGCGACGCTCCTCGCGCCCGCGCAGCGGCTCAGCGTCCAGACCCTGGCCCTCAAGGCCGGCGCGGTCTCCACGGAGCTCCTGGGCTACTCCGACCTCGACGTACCGCGCTGCTGCCCGGACGTGCACAAGAACGTCAAGTGGCAATGGCGAGGCGGGAAGTTCGTTCAGAGCGAACTTCCCGCGGCCATGGGTGCCAGGAGTGTCTGACCGGTCACCCGGTGTGCCCGAGGGGAGCGTTCCGCTCCCTGAGGGCTACTCCGCGTCCGGTCCGTAGACCTCGACGAGGTCGTTCACGCGGCGGACGTGGATGCAGTCCCCCGGGCACTCCTTCGCGGAGTCCCGCACGTCGGCGAGCAGCTTCAGCGGGACGGGCGTTGTGGCCCCCTTCTCCTGCAGCAGCTCGTCGTCGGCGCTCTTCACATAGGCCAGACCGTCGATATCGAGCTCGAAGACCTCCGGCGCGTACTGCGCGCAGATGCCGTCCCCGGTGCACAGGTCCTGGTCGATCCAGACTTCCAGCTCCGGGGCTTCGTCCTGTGCGGTCATCTCGCCTGCCGTTCCTGCGTACGTGAACCGTTTTTGTCTAAGTGGCGCCAGCCCTGACGGGTGTTGACCGACTCGACGATACAACCGCTCGCTTTCCGATGTTGATGGGTGGGTATTCCCTTGGCGTGAGGACGTGCGCAAGGGTGAAGATCGGACACACCCCGACAGTCTTTTCGATCTAGGGGTTTCAACCTGCACCGGCCCAGGTAGGGTCAGGAAGCGTCCAGCTCCTTGGAGGAGGTGAGGACCGTGGCAGCCCACGACGACGACATCAACCGCGGCATCCGGCCGGGGCGGGGGTCTGAAGATCCCGCCGGTCAGGTTGCCTATCTCGAGCAGGAGATCGCCGTCCTGCGACGCAAGCTCGCCGACTCTCCGCGTCACACGAGGATTCTCGAAGAGCGGATCGTCGAGCTGCAGACCAACCTGGCCGGCGTCTCGGCGCAGAACGAGCGTCTCGCCAATACTCTCCGCGAGGCCCGCGACCAGATCGTCGCCCTCAAGGAAGAGGTCGACCGGCTGGCACAGCCGCCGGCCGGCTTCGGTGTCTTCCTGCAGGCGAACGAGGACGGCACGGTCGACATTTTCACCGGAGGCAGAAAACTCCGGGTCAATGTCAGCCCGAGCGTGGAGTCGGAGGACCTCAGGCGCGGCCAGGAGGTCATGCTCAACGAAGCGCTCAACGTGGTCGAGGCCATGGAGTACGAGAGCGCCGGCGACATCGTCACCCTCAAGGAGATCCTCGAGGACGGCGAGCGCGCCCTGGTCATCGGGCACACCGACGAGGAGCGGGTGGTGAGGCTCGCCGAGCCGCTGCTGGACACCACCATCCGCCCCGGCGACGCCCTGCTCCTCGAACCCCGCTCCGGCTACGTCTACGAAGTCATCCCCAAGAGCGAGGTCGAGGAACTGGTCCTCGAAGAGGTCCCGGACATCGACTACACCAAGATCGGCGGTCTGGGTGGCCAGATCGAGCTGATCCGGGACGCGGTCGAGCTCCCGTACCTCTACCCCGACCTCTTCAAGGAGCACGAACTGCGCCCGCCCAAGGGCGTCTTGCTCTACGGCCCGCCCGGCTGCGGCAAGACGCTCATCGCCAAGGCGGTCGCCAACTCCCTTGCCAAGAAGGTCGCCGAGGTGACCGGGCAGCCCGCGGGGAAGAGCTTCTTCCTCAACATCAAGGGCCCCGAGCTGCTCAACAAGTACGTCGGTGAGACCGAGCGGCACATCCGGCTGGTCTTCCAGCGCGCCAGGGAGAAGGCCAGCGAGGGCACCCCCGTCATCGTCTTCTTCGACGAGATGGACTCCCTCTTCCGGACCCGGGGGTCCGGAGTCAGCTCGGACGTGGAGAACACCATCGTCCCCCAGCTGCTCTCCGAGATCGACGGTGTCGAAGGCCTCGAAAACGTGATCGTGATCGGCGCCTCGAACCGCGAGGACATGATCGACCCGGCGATCCTGCGCCCCGGCCGCCTCGATGTGAAGATCAAGATCGAGCGCCCGGACGCGGAGGCCGCCAAGGACATCTTCTCGAAGTACCTCACGGAGAATCTCCCGCTGCACGCCGACGACCTCGCCGAACACGGCGACTCGCGCAAGGCGGCGGTCAGCGGAATGATTCAGTCCGTCGTCGAGCAGATGTACGCGGAATCCGAGGAGAACCGCTTCCTGGAGGTCACCTACGCCAACGGTGACAAGGAAGTCCTCTATTTCAAGGACTTCAACTCCGGTGCGATGATCGAAAACATCGTAGGACGCGCAAAGAAGATGGCCATCAAGGCCTTCCTCGAACACAATCAGAAGGGTCTGCGGGTCTCCCACCTCCTCCAGGCGTGCGTGGACGAGTTCAAGGAGAACGAGGACCTGCCCAACACCACCAACCCGGACGACTGGGCCCGGATCTCCGGAAAGAAGGGCGAGCGGATCGTATACATCCGCACCCTGGTCACCGGAAAGCAGGGCGCCGACACCGGCCGTTCCATCGACACGGTGGCGAATACCGGCCAATACCTGTAACACCGCTCTCCGGCTGCGGATGTCCTGCACGGGGCGTCCGCAGCCGGACGCATTTCCGGGAGCATCGCCGACGCTCCCGATAAAGAGCGCGATGGACCAGGGAAAACCGGACTGGAGCAATGACTGTAATGATCTCCCCAGCGCCGCAAAGGCGTTCTAGGCTCTTCGGTACCGCTGCGTCACGCTGTGCGGGCGTGGGGCACGCACACGGAACGCAGACTCAGCGGTACTTGAGCGCCGACCCCATCCGGGGGCGCCGCCGGGCAAGGAGGGCCGCATGACCGTACGGCGAGTAATGGGAATCGAGACGGAGTACGGGATCTCCGTCCCCGGCCACCCGAACGCCAATGCCATGCTCACCTCATCCCAGGTAGTCAACGCCTACGCGGCCGCGATGCACCGGGCACGCCGTGCCCGCTGGGATTTCGAGGAGGAGAACCCGCTGCGGGACGCCCGCGGCTTCGACCTCGCACGTGAGAACGCCGACGCCAGCCAGCTCACCGACGAGGACATCGGCCTGGCCAATGTGATCCTCACGAACGGTGCCAGGCTCTACGTCGACCACGCACACCCCGAATACAGCGCCCCCGAGGTCACCAATCCGCGTGACGCCGTCCTGTGGGACAAGGCCGGCGAGCGGATCATGGCCGAGGCCGCCGAGCGGGCCGCCCAGGTGCCCGGCGCCCAGCCCATCCACCTCTACAAGAACAACACCGACAACAAGGGCGCCTCCTACGGCACGCACGAGAACTACCTGATGAAGCGGGACACCCCCTTCTCGGACATCGTGCGGCACCTGACGCCGTTCTTCGTCTCCCGCCAGGTCGTCACCGGCGCCGGCCGGGTCGGTATCGGCCAGGACGGCCACGAGCACGGCTTCCAGATCAGCCAGCGCGCCGACTACTTCGAGGTGGAGGTCGGCCTGGAGACGACCCTCAAGCGGCCCATCATCAACACCCGCGACGAACCGCACGCCGACGCGGAGAAGTACCGGCGGCTACACGTGATCATCGGCGACGCGAACCTCTCCGAGATCTCCACCTACCTCAAGCTGGGCACCACCGCCCTGGTGCTGTCCATGATCGAGGACGGCTTCATCGCCGTCGACCTCGCCGTCGAGCAGCCCGTACGCACCCTCCATCAGGTCTCGCACGACCCCACCCTGCAACACCTGATCACCCTCCGCAGCGGCCGTTCGCTCACCGCCGTACAGCTCCAGATGGAGTACTTCGAGCTGGCCCGCAAATACGTCGAGGACCGCTACGGAGCGGATGCGGACGAGCAGACCAAGGACGTCCTCACCCGGTGGGAGGACGTGCTCGGCCGGCTGGAGAACGATCCGATGAGCCTGTCCGGCGAGCTCGACTGGGTCGCCAAGCGCGAGCTCATGGAGGGCTACCGCCGCCGGGACGGCCTGGACTGGGACGCGGCCCGGCTCCACCTCATCGACCTGCAGTACGCCGACGTACGCCCCGAGAAGGGCCTGTACAACCGTCTGGCGGCCCGCGGGAAGATGAAGCGGCTCCTGGACGAGCCCGACGTCCAGCGCGCCCAGCAGAAGCCCCCAGAGGACACCAGGGCGTATTTCCGCGGCCGCTGCCTGGAGCAGTACGCGGACGACGTCGCGGCCGCCTCGTGGGATTCGGTCATTTTCGATCTGCCCGGTCGTGACTCCCTGCAGCGGGTTCCCACGCTGGAGCCGCTGCGCGGGACCCGCAGGCACGTCAAGGAGCTCCTGGACCGCTGCCGTACCGCAGAGGAGCTGGTGAGGACGCTTTCCGGCCGCTGATGCACGGCAGGTGCACGACAGATTTCGCGGCGATCCACAGCTGCTTCGCGGCTGAAATCGCCGCGATGCGGGAATCATCGAGGTGACTCCCGGGCGTTGCAGCAAGTGCAGGGCCGATGTCGGGCCCTGCTTGTAGGGTCGGATCTTGAAGGTCACATCGAGCGGGGCGAACCGAGCGGGGTGAGGGATATGGCGACCAAGGACAGCGGCGGCGGACAGGCCAAGGCCACGCGTTCCACGGAAGAGGTCGAGGAGCAGACACAGGACGCGCAGGCCTCGGAAGACCTCAAGGAACGCCAGGAGAAGCTGAGCGACGACGTGGACTCCGTCCTGGACGAGATCGACGACGTGCTCGAGGAGAACGCCGAGGACTTCGTGCGCTCCTTCGTGCAAAAGGGCGGACAGTAATCACGTACGTGAACGAGGGGGGCGAAGCGCCGGACCGGACGTGAGCGAGTGCTGCCACTCGCTCCGTTCGTGGCGGATCGCCATCGGCGTGACGGGCTCCAGGGGTGATGTCGGCGGTGGGCGGCCGGGCGTTCGGCCGCCACCGCCGGCATCGCCGACGCCGAGCACGCCGCGCTGAAACACGGAGCGGCGCCGGATGTACGTGATCTGCCTGGATGCCGACCCCGTACATGTGGATCACGATCACGAGGCGGGTAAGGTCCGAGGCGTACTGTGCTTCAGTTGCAACGCAGCCTTGGGCCAATTCAAGGATCGGCCGGACGTCTTGAGGCGGGCGGCCGAGTATCTGGAAGGAATCGTGTGGAAGCCAACACTCGAAGCACCGGGCGTCTACCAGCTGCCTTCCTGACGCCTGGATCCTCGTCGTTCATGGACTTTCTCGGGGCGCACTCGCCCGAGCTGCTGCCCGGCAACCGACCGTTGCCGCCGGTGCAGGGTGCCATCGAGGCGCCGCACGGCACGACGATCGTGGCCGCGACGTTCTCCGGCGGCGTGGTGCTCGCCGGTGACCGGCGGGCCACGATGGGCAACGTCATCGCGCAGCGGGACATCGAGAAGGTCTTCCCGGCCGACGAGTACAGCGCGGTGGGCATCGCCGGCACGGCCGGCCTCGCGGTCGAGATGGTCAAGCTCTTCCAGCTGGAGCTGGAGCACTTCGAGAAGGTCGAGGGTGCCCAACTCTCCTTGGAGGGCAAGGCGAATCGTCTGTCGACGATGATTCGCAGCAATCTCGGGATGGCCATGCAGGGCCTGGCCGTGGTGCCGCTGTTCGCCGGCTTCGACCTCGACCGCGAGAAGGGCCGGATCTTCTCGTACGACGTGACCGGCGGGCGCTCGGAGGAGCAGGGATTCGCGGCGACGGGGTCCGGCTCGGTCTTCGCGCGCAGTGCGCTGAAGAAGCTGTTCCAGGAGGACTTCACGGAGGATCAGGCCGCCACCGCCGTCGTCCAGGCGCTGTACGACGCCGCCGACGACGACTCGGCGACCGGCGGGCCCGACATGGCCCGGCGGATCTACCCGATCGTCACGGTCATCACCGATGAGGGCTTCAAGAAGCTGGCCGATTCCGAGGTCGCGGAGATCGCCCGTGCGATTCACGAGCGCCGCCTCGACCAGCCCGACGGCCCGCGTGCCGCGCTGCTCTGACGGGACGGATGTTCCGCTATGCATTCGCCACTGAACGAGCTCTTGACAGGAAGGGACGGATAGCCGGTGTCGACGCCGTTCTATGTCTCACCCCAGCAGGCCATGGCCGATCGCGCCGAGTACGCCCGCAAGGGCATCGCGCGCGGCCGCAGTGTCGTGGTGCTGCAGTACACCGACGGCGTGGTCTTCGTCGCCGAGAATCCCTCCCGGGCCCTGCACAAGGTCAGCGAGATCTATGACCGGATCGCCTTCGCGGCGGTCGGGAAGTACAACGAGTTCGAGAACCTGCGGATCGGCGGGGTGCGCTACGCCGATCTGCGGGGCTACACCTACGACCGCGAGGACGTCACCGCGCGCGGCCTGGCCAACGTCTACGCCCAGACGCTCGGCACGATCTTCTCCAGCGCCGCCGAGAAGCCCTACGAGGTCGAGCTGATCGTCGCCGAGGTCGGCAGCGCCCCCGAGGACGACCAGATCTACCGGCTGCCGCACGACGGCTCGATCGTCGACGAGCACGGCTCGGTGGCGGTCGGCGGCAACGCGGACCAGATCAGCAGCTACCTCGACCAGCGCCATCGCGACGGCATGACGCTGTCCGAGGCGCTGAAGCTGGCCGTGGAGTCGCTCTCGCGCGACACCAACGGCGGTGAGCGCACGCTGACCGCCGAGCAGCTGGAGGTCGCCACCCTGGACCGTACGCGGCCCCAGCAGCGCAAGTTCAAGCGGATCCTGGGCCGTCAGCTGTCCCGTCTGCTGGAGGGCGGCGGCGAGGCGGGTGCCGAGGAGCCGGCGGCGGACGCCGACGCGGCGGCAGGCGAGTCCGGGGCCGCCCCGGAGGAGAGCGGCACCAAGGGCGCCAAGGGCAAGGGAGCCAAGGGCCAGGACGGTACGGACAAGGACGGTCCCGAAGGGGAGCCGCTGCTCTGACGTACCGCTTCCGGGCCGGTGGTCCGGATCGCGCGCCCCGGTGGGTCATCACCCGCCGGGGCGCGCGGCGTTGTCGCCGGCCGCCGCCGGGGCGGTGGAGCCGCGGGTGACCAGCTCCACCGGCAGGGTGGGGGACGGTTCGGGGCGGCCGTCGAGCACAGCCATCAGCGCCCGCATACCGGCCTCGCCGAACTCCTCGGCGGGCAGCCTTACGGTCGTCAGCTCCGGCTCGACGGCGAGTGCGAGGGCGAGATCGTCGAATCCGGTGACGGAGACGTCCTCGGGGACCCGTAGGCCGAGGCGCCGGACGGCCTTGCAGGCGCCCGCGGCGATGATGTCGTCGTCGCAGAGCAGGGCCGTGGGGCGGGGGCCGGGGCCGGTCAGGGCGGCATGCGCGGCGCGCAGTCCGGCGTCGACGCCGAGAGCGGCCGGCTCGCGGCGCAGCAGCGCGCCGGGGACGCCGTCGAGGGCCGCGGAGACGGCGCGGGCGCGTACGTCGAAGGTCCAGGAGTCCACCGCGGCCGCGAGGTGGGTGATGCGGCGGTGGCCGAGGGCGAGCAGATGGCCGGTCAACTGCCGTACGCCGTCGGCGATATCGAGGTTGACGGTGGCCGAGGCCCGGTCGTCTCCGGGGTCGCTGTCGAGCATGACCAGCGGCAGGCCGGCGGTGCGCAGGGCGGTGAGCGCCTCGGCGGCCATGGAGGAGGCGAGCACGCCGTCGAGGGTGGCCGCGGCGGAGTCGAAGGGGTCGCGCGCGGGGCCCACGCCCTCGGGCGAGGGGTACAGGACGACGCCGAAGCCGTGGTCGGCGGCGATCCGGGCCGCGCCGGTGTAGACCCGGGCGAAGAATTCGGTGGTCAGGGCGGGAACGACGAGGAGCACGGTGCGGGTGCGGCCCATCCGCAGGCTGCGGGCGGCGAGGTTGGGGCGGTAGCCCAGTTCGCGGGCGGCGGTGCGCACCGCCTCGGCCTTGCCGGGGGAGACCCGGCCCTGCCACTTGTCGCCGAGGACGAGGGAGACGGCGGCCTGGGAGACCCCGGCGGCGCGGGCCACGTCCCGGCTGGTGGCCGGGCGACCAGGGCGCGCGGCGCCGACCGCTCCGGGGGAGCCGGCGCTCGTACCGGGGGATGGCGTGGCCTCGTTGCTGGTCACCGGGTGCTTCACTCCTCGCTTTCGGCCGCTGCGGGGTGGACCGCGGGTTGTCGCCATGGTACGTATAACGACGAAGGTTATACGTAACACGTGCGCACGTTCGATTGGTCCGGACGGAAAGGAGCGGCGATGGCCGCGGGATATGCGGAGCTGCTCAGGACCCGTTACGCGGTCCGGCTGCTGACGGGGACCCTTGTCGGCAGACTGCCGAACGCCACCGCGGCGCTGGCCGTGGTGCTGTTCGTACGCGCCGAGGGCGGCGGATACGCGCTGGCCGGCGCGCTCTCCGCGGTCTACGGAGTGTGTACCGCCATCGGCCAGCCGCTGCTCGGCCGGGCCGTGGACGTCTACGGCCAGCCCCGGGTGATGCTGCCCGCCGCGGTGCTCTCCGCCCTCGGGATGGCGCTGCTGGCGGTCGTCGGCCTGGAGGTGCTGTGGCTGTCCTACGCCGCCATGGTGATCGCCGGAGTCTTCACCCCGCCCCTGGAGGGCGGTCTGCGGGCGCTGTGGCCGGGGGTGCTCCGGCGCGCGGACCAGGTGCACGCCGCGTACGCGCTGGACGCGGTGGCGCAGGAAGTCATGTTCGCGGTGGGGCCGTTGCTGGTGACGCTGTGCGTGGCGGTCTGGTCGGCGGGGGCCGCGCTCCTGGTCATCAACGCGATGGGGGTGCTCGGCGCGCTCTCCGTCGTGGTCTCCGAGCCGTCCCGGCGGTGGCGCAGCGCGCCGCGGGAGGCGCACTGGCTGGGGGCCCTGCGCTCGGCGGGGATGCTGGTGCTGATCGGGGCGTTCTTGTTCGTGGGGCTGGCACTGGGGTCGATAGCGGTCGCGGCGGTGGCGTACGCCGACGAGCACGGCGGCGGGATGATCTCCAGCTGGCTGCTCTCCGCGCTGGGCGCGGGCGCACTGCTCGGTGGCATCGTCTACGGAGCGCGGCAGTGGCCGGGACAGCCGGAGGGGCGGCTGCGGCTGCTCGTCGCGCTGCTGGCACTGGGGTATCTGCCGCTGGCGCTGGTGCCCGGTGTGGCCGGGATGACGGCGCTGACGGGGGCGGCCGGGGTGTTTCTGGCGCCGGCGCTGGCCTGCGCGTTCGTGGTCGTGGACCGGCATGCGCCCAAGGGGACGGTGACGGAGGCGTTTTCGTGGCTGGTGACGACGTTCGGGGTCGGTTCGGCCGTGGGCGCCTCGGTGGCCGGCCCGGCGGTGGAGGCCGGCGGTGCGGCGGCGGGATTCGCCGTGGCCGGGGCGGGTGGTCTCGCCGCGTTGTCCGTCCTTTTGTCGACGAAGCGATTTCTCGGGGAGCCCCGGCCGCGTACGACGGAGGCGGCTCCGGCGGAAAATGATCGAAACGGGGCCGTCGAACCCGGTTTCAGAGCAGGCCGTCAGGCGTAATGTTCAGTCATGGACCGCCGCATTTTCGGGCTGGAGAACGAGTACGGCGTCACGTGCACGTTCAGGGGACAGCGCCGACTGTCGCCTGACGAAGTGGCGCGGTACCTCTTCCGCCGTGTCGTGTCATGGGGCCGCAGCAGCAATGTCTTCCTGCGGAACGGCGCCCGCCTGTACTTGGACGTGGGTTCGCACCCGGAATACGCAACTCCCGAGTGCGACAACGTGACCGAGCTGGTCACCCACGACAAGGCCGGCGAGCGCATTCTCGAGGGCCTGCTCGTCGACGCCGAGCGCCGCCTGCATGAGGAGGGAATCGCGGGCGACGTCTATCTCTTCAAGAACAACACCGATTCGGCGGGAAACTCCTACGGCTGCCACGAGAATTATCTCGTCGCCCGCCACGGCGAGTTCTCCCGGCTCGCGGACATCCTCATTCCGTTCCTCGTCACCCGTCAGCTGCTGTGCGGCGCGGGCAAGGTGCTGCAGACCCCGCGGGGCGCGGTCTACTGCGTCAGCCAGCGCGCGGAGCACATCTGGGAGGGCGTCTCCTCGGCGACCACCCGCTCCCGTCCGATCATCAACACCCGGGACGAGCCGCACGCGGACGCCGAGCGCTACCGCCGGCTGCACGTCATCGTCGGCGACTCCAACATGTCCGAGACGACGATGATGCTCAAGGTGGGCGCCACGGATCTCGTCCTGCGCATGATCGAGGCGGGCACGGTCATGCGCGATCTGACGCTGGAGAACCCGATCCGGGCCATCCGCGAGGTCAGCCACGACATCACCGGCCAGCGCAAGGTGCGGCTGGCCAGCGGGCGCGAGGCGTCGGCGCTCGAAGTCCAGCAGGAGTACTACGAAAAGGCCGTGGATTTCTGCGAACGCCGCGGAATCCGTACGGGCCTCGTCGAGCGGGTCCTGGAGCTGTGGGGCCGGACGCTGGAGGCGATCCGGGACGAGGATCTCGACCGGATCTCCACCGAGATCGACTGGGTGATGAAACATCATCTGATCGAGCGTTACCGCGCAAAGAACAACATCACCATGTCCCATCCGCGCGTGGCGCAGATAGACCTCGCGTATCACGACATTCACCGTCGCCGGGGGCTTTACTACCTCCTGGAGCGGAAGGGCCAAGCGGCGCGGATCTGCAATGACTTGAAGATCTTCGAGGGCAAGTCGGTGCCGCCGCAGACGACTCGGGCCCGGCTGCGCGGTGACTTCATTCGCCGGGCCCAGGAACAGCGGCGCGATTTCACCGTCGACTGGGTGCACCTCAAGCTCAATGATCAGGCGCAGCGCACGGTCCTGTGCAAGGACCCGTTCCGTTCGGTGGACGACCGGGTGGAGAAGCTGATCGCCGGGATGTGACCCGCGGGGAAGGGGTGGTGTGCCGGGAGCGGGCAGCTCCCGGCACATCGCTGTGTTGTGCCGGGGGAGGTCCACGGGGACAGGTCGTAGAGTGGCTGGCATTGCCCACCTTCCCCACAAGCCCCGAGATGGACACATGAACCTCACGAAGAACACCTGTCGCGCCGCTGCGGCTGCGCTGACCGTGCCCCTCCTGCTGTTCACCGCCGCCTGCGGGTCCGACGACGGCAAGGGCTCGTCCGGCGAGGCCGTCGTCAAGGTCGAGGGCAAGGCGGGGGCGCAGCCCAAGATCACCGTGCCCAAGGGCGCCAAGCCGTCCGACACGGCCGTCACCAAGACCCTGATCAAGGGGGACGGCGCGGTCGTCAAGAAGGGGGACCTGGTCCGGCTGGACTTCTCCGCGGAGTCGATGAAGGGCCAGAAGCTCGGCAGCACCTGGACGCCGCAGCCCGGTGGCAAGAAGGGGGCGCCGCGTACCCAGGTCGTCAGCGAGGTCACCGACCAGATGACCCAGCAGATGCTGCCGCCGAAGGTGCTGTCCGCGGTCGCCGGGCAGAAGGTCGGCAGCCGCTTCGAGGTCGAGGGCACCGCCAAGGCGCTGATCGGGGAGGGCCTCAACCCCCAGTCCGGCATCAAGCCGGGGGACGGCCTGGTGTGGGTCGTCGATGTGGTCGGCGCCCAGAAGGTCGACAAGAAGGCGCACGCCGAGGGCGAGCAGGTGGCGCCGGAGAGCGGCATGCCCGAGGTGAAGGCGCCGGACGGCAAGGCCGCGACGATCACCGTCCCCAAGGGTGAGAAGGCTCCCAAGGACCTCAAGGAGCAGGTCCTGATCAAGGGCAAGGGCCGCGAGGTGAAGGCCGGCGACGGGCTGATCGCGCAGTACACCGGGGTGAAGTGGGAGGACGGCAAGAAGTTCGACTCGTCCTGGGACCACGGTGGCGCGACCGCGTTCCAGATCGGCACCGGGCAGGTCGTCCAGGGCTGGGACAAGGCCCTGGTGGGCAAGCACGTCGGTGACCGCGTGGAGATCGTGATCCCGCCGAAGCTGGGTTACGGCGCGAGCCCGCAGCACGAGCTGGCCAAGAACACCCTGGTCTTCTCGGTCGACATCGTCGGCACGGTCTGATCGCGCCCTCGGCGAGATCTGCGAGACTGACCCGGCAATCGTAAAGATTCGTAAGTAGGAGCACATTCGTGAACATCGACAAGCCCGAGATCGACTTTCCTGAGGGCCCGGCTCCCACCGAGCTGGAGATCGTGGACCTGTGGGAGGGCGACGGGGCGGTCGCCAAGGCCGGGGACTTCGTCAAGGTCCACTACGTCGGCGTCGCCTTCAGCTCGGGCGAGGAGTTCGACGCGAGCTGGAACCGCGGCACGCCGCTGGAGTTCCAGCTCGGCGCCGGACAGGTCATCGCCGGCTGGGACCAGGGCGTGCAGGGCATGAAGGTCGGCGGCCGCCGCCGGCTGACCATCCCCGCGCACCTCGCCTACGGCGAGCGCGGCGCCGGCGGCGGCCGCATCGCCCCGGGCGAGACGCTGATCTTCGTCTGCGACCTGGTCGCCGTCTGAGACGGCCGCCGGTCCCGGCCCGGGACCGCGCGCCCGCGAGGCATCCGAGGGCCCGTGCCATCCCTGGCACGGGCCCTCGGCTTTTGCCTGGACCACCCCGAGCGGTACGGTCAACGATCGGGAGTTCAACGAGAAAGGGCGTCGATGGCGATTGCCAAGGCCGAGCGGCTGATGAACCTGGCGCTGTGCCTGCTGGGGACGCGACGCCCGCTGACCAAGCGCGAGCTGAGATCGTCCATCGAGGCCTACATCGAGGCGAGCGGCGACGACTCCTTCAACCGCATGTTCGAGCGGGACAAGGACGATCTGCGCGAGCTCGGCCTGGTCATCGAGACCGTCGAGGGCATCGAGGGCGACATCGGCTACCTCGCCCGCCGCGACAGCAACCGCCTCCCCCCGATCACCCTGGACGCCGAGGAGGCCGCCGCCCTCGGGCTCGCCGCCAAGATCTGGCAGCAGGCCCGGCTGGCCGGCGCCGCCAGCGGCGCGCTGCAGAAGCTGCGCGCGGCCGGGATGCCGCTGGCCGGCGACGGCGAGGACTACGACGCCGGGCAGCCGCACAGCGCCCTGGAACCCCGCATCCCCGCCCACGAGGCCGCCTTCGAGCCGCTGATGCTGGCCTGCCGCGACCGCCGCCCGGTCGTCTTCGACTACCGCAAGTCCACCGCCGCCCACCCCGAGCAGCGGCAGGTCGAACCGTGGATCCTGGAGTGCTGGCGCGGCCACTGGTACCTCGCCGGCTGGGACCGCGACCGCCAGGCCGAGCGGGTCTTCAGGCTCTCCCGGATCACCGGCAAGGTCCGTTCGCGGCAAGGGAAGTTCACCGCCCCGGTGCCCGATCACGTCACGGTCCGCGAGACCGTGGAGAGCTGGGCGGGGGAGACCGCCACCGGCACCGCCAGGATCAAGCTCCGCGCCGAGCACGGCTATCCGCTGCGGGCCCGTGCGCTGACCGTCCGCGATCTGGGCGACGGCTGGGACGAGCTGGAGATCCCCAGCGGCCATGGACTCGACGCCTGGCTCGTGGAGTTCGGGCCCGACGTGGTCGTGCTGGAACCCGCCGAGCTGCGTGCCGAGGTCATCGACCGGCTGCGCGCCGTGGCCAAGGGCTGAGAGGGACGAACGACTCCATGGCTACGAACGCGATCGACCAGACCCGCCGGATGCTGTCGCTGGTGACGTATCTGCGCGAGCGCCCCGGCGCCCGCGTCGGCGACGTCGCCCGCGCCTTCGGCATCACCGAGGACGAGCTGATCGCCGACCTCGACGTACTGCCGATGTGCGGGACGAGCTTCCGCGGCGGCGACCTGCTCGACATCGACACCGACGGCGACCGCATCTGGTGGCACAACCCCGACGATGTCGCCGAGCCGCTGCGGCTGGCCGCCGACGAGGCGACCGCCCTGCTGGTCGCGGCCCGCGCCGTGGCCACCCTGCCCGGGCTGCGCGAGGGCGACCGGCAGGCGCTGCTGCGCGCCACCGCCAAGCTGGAGGCGGCGGCCGGCGAGGCGGCCGGTGCCAGCGCCCGGCTCTCGGTGACCTTCGAGTCCGAGGGCGGGGTCTTCGCCGACGTCGACCGCGCCATCGCCGAGCGGCGCCGGCTGTGGCTGCGCTACTACTCCCCGGCCCGCGACGAGCTGACCGAGCGCGAGGTGGACCCGATCCGGCTCTTCGCGGTCGGCCACACGTACATGGAGGCCTGGTGCCGGCTCTCGGAGGCCCGGCGCACCTTCCGGCTCGACCGGGTCGCCGAGATCAAGCTGCTCGACGCGCCCGCCGATCCGCCGCCGGTCGAACTGCGCGACCTGTCGGAGGGCCTGGTGCAGCCGGCCGCCGAGGACCCCGAGGTGTCCATCGAGGTCGGCCCCGGCGGCCGCTGGGTCGCCGAGTACTACCCGCACGACAGCGCCGAGGAGCTCCCCGACGGCGGGCTGCGCATCACCCTGCGCACCCCCGACCCGGCCTCGTTGCGGCGGCTGGCGCTGCGGCTGGGCAGGGACGGCCGGATCGTGGCGCCGCAGGCGCTCGCGGACAGCGCGCGGCGCGCGGCGGACCAGGCGCTCGCGGCGTACGGCGAGTGAGCGCGCGGCGCGCCGGGATCGCCCGGGGCGTCGGGCTCACCGCGGACCGCGTGCACGGCAGGGAGAAGGAGGAGGCAGCGAAGGATGACGACCATGATGGCGGGCGCAACCGCTCCGGTGCTCTTCAAGGCGGCCTGCCCGGACTGCCGGGGCCGCTTCGAGCTGGCCTCGGACGCCTTCCGGCTGGCGATCGGCGCCAGCAGCCGCACCACCTTCTACTCCTTCACCTGCCCCGACTGCGGACGGGCGGTGCGCAAACCGGCCGGCGAGCGGATCGTGGAGCTGCTCACCGGCGGCGGGGTGCGCACGCTGCGGCTGCACATCGGCTGACCGATAGGCTCGCTCCATGCTCTGGCCCATGATCGCTGTCGCCCTCGGCTTCGCCGGGATCGCCGTGCTCGGCGTCCTCGCCGTCCGCGTCTTCGTCGAGGTACGGCGGCTGGCCCGCCAGGTCGGTGCGACGTCGGAGCGGATCCAGCGGGCCGCCCAGGACCTGGAGCGCGCCGCCACCCCGCTGGCCTCCCGGATGTACGAGGCCGGCCGGGACTGACCTCCGGGGCCGGGACGTCGCCGCGGGCGTCGGCGCTCTGCTGCCGCGCGGGGGTGGAGGGGTAGGCTGATCCGCGGTTCAGACAGCGCGGCGGTCGGGGCAATCGGGAGTATGCAAGGGGATTGCCCGGCGTTCACCACCGAACGTTACGATCGATGCAGCACCAGCACGCCAGTCCGACCCATCGGCAGGCAACCAGCAGACGCCGCCCCGGCGAGAAGGTAGTCGCACATGCTCAGCAACCTGAGGGCCCCCGAGATCATTCTGATCCTCGTTGTCATTGTGCTGCTGTTCGGCGCGAAGAAGCTGCCGGACATGGCGCGTTCGCTCGGCAAGTCCGCTCGCATCCTCAAGAGCGAGGCCAAGGCGATGAAGAAGGACGGCGAGGCGGAGGGCGGTGCCACCACCGGTACGACGTCCGAGGCTTCCTCCGAGGCCGCGCAGCCGGCCCCTCGTACGATCCAGGCGGCTCCCGGTGATGTGAGCAGCTCGCGCCCCGTGGCCGAGCCGAACACCACCAAGCAGAGCTGACCGAACCGATCCAGTCGCACCGGCCCGGGGTCGGTCACGGCTGATGCACGAGACGAGGAAGTGGGTTGCTCAAGTCTGCCCGCAAGCAGGAGAAGGACCCCGAGGGGCGGATGCCGCTCGCGGCGCACCTGCGTGAGCTGCGTAACAGGCTGCTGAAGTCGGTGCTGGCGATGGGTGTGGTCACCGCCGTTGCGATGTGGCAGTACGAGTGGATCGCTCACTTCATCACGGGCCCGGTGATCGACACGGTGGGATGCCCCAAGGGCACCACGGCGGCCGCGCCGCGGGACCATCCGTGCGTCGTGGTCACCGCGAACGGTCTGCTGGCACCGTTCACGATCATGCTCAAGCTCTCCCTCACCACGGGCGTGGTCATCGCCAGCCCGGTGTGGCTCTACCAGCTCTGGGCCTTCCTCGCCCCGGGGCTGCACCGGCACGAGAAGAAGTACGCGCTGAGCTTCGTCGGCGCCGGCGTGCCGCTGTTCCTCGGCGGCGCCTACCTCGCCTACGCGGTGCTGCCGACCACCGCGGGCGCGCTGGTCGGGCTGACGCCCAGCGACTGGGCCAACCAGTTTCCGGCCGACGAGTTCTTCGACATCGTCACGCGCATGGTGCTGGTCTTCGGCCTCGCCTTCGAACTGCCGCTGGTGCTGGTACTGCTCAACTTCGGCGGGGTGCTCACCGGCCGCCGGATCATGAGCTGGTGGCGGTTCATGGTGCTGGGCATCACGATCTTCGCGGCGCTGGCCACGCCGACCGGTGACCCGCTGACCATGGGCCTGCTGGCCGCCCCGATCGTGGTGCTGTACTTCGGTGCCGCCGGCGTCTGCCTGCTCAACGACCGCCGCCGCAGGCTGGGCAACCCGGACGCGGGGCTGAGCGACGACGAGGCCTCCGAGCTGGACCTGACGCCCGAGCGGGTCGGCGAGATCGAGTCGGTGTCGTCCGGGCGGATGCTCCCCGAGCAGGCGGGCGGGGACGCCGGCGAGGGCGGCACGGCGCGTCGCGGCGGCTACGACGACGTGACGTAACGGTTCATGACATGCCGTGACGGCCCCGTGCTCGACGAGCCGGGGCCGTCGCGCTGTGCGGACCCGGGCGTCACATCCGCTCGGTAAAGGCCGCACATAAAGATCGGGTCGTTGTCAGAGGTGGCCGGTAGTCTCGTAAGCACGATGACCGAGGACATGTCCCCTGCTGAGCGCTATGCCGCCGCCAAGCTCCGGGCGGCCGAGCAGGCCACCGCACTCGCCCCGTTCCGAGAGATGTACGACTTCGATCTGGATCCGTTCCAGGTCGAGGCATGCCAGGCCCTGGAGGCCGGAAAAGGCGTGCTGGTCGCGGCCCCCACCGGGTCCGGCAAGACGATCGTCGGCGAATTCGCCGTCCATCTGGCCCTGGAGCAGGGCCGCAAATGCTTCTACACCACGCCCATCAAGGCGCTGTCCAACCAGAAGTTCCAGGATCTGGTCAAGCGTTACGGCGCGGACAAGGTCGGTCTGCTGACCGGCGACAACAGCGTCAACTCCGAGGCGCCGGTGATCGTGATGACCACCGAAGTGCTGCGGAACATGCTGTACTCCGGCTCCCAGTCGCTGGTCGGCCTCGGCTATGTGGTCATGGACGAGGTGCACTACCTCTCCGACCGCTTCCGCGGCGCCGTATGGGAAGAGGTGATCATCCATCTCCCCGAGTCGGTGACGCTGGTGTCACTGTCGGCGACGGTCTCCAACGCCGAGGAGTTCGGCGACTGGCTGGACACGGTCCGTGGCGACACCGCCGTGATCGTCTCCGAGCACCGTCCGGTGCCGCTGTGGCAGCACGTCCTGGCCGGCCGCCGGATCTACGACCTGTTCGAGGAGCGGGACGGCCGGAGCGGCGGTGGCCGCCGCGAGGTCAACCCCGACCTGGAGCGGCTGGCGCGGATGGAGAACAGCCGGCCGACCTTCGGCAGGGACAAGCGCCGGGGCCGCAATCTGCGCGAGGCGGACCGTGAGCGGGAGCGGCGCCAGCGCGCCCGGATCTGGACGCCGAGCCGGCCCGAGGTCATCGACCGCCTGGACAACGAGGGCCTGCTGCCCGCGATCACCTTCATCTTCAGCCGGGCCGGCTGTGAGGCCGCCGTCCAGCAGTGCCTCTATTCGGGACTGCGGCTCAACGACCAGGAGGGCCGTGAGGAGGTCCGCCGCATAGTGGAGGCGCGGACGGCCGGTATCCCGGACACCGATCTCCATGTGCTGGGCTACTACGAGTGGTTGGAGGGCCTGGAGCGGGGCATCGCGGCGCACCACGCCGGCATGCTGCCGACCTTCAAGGAGGTCGTCGAGGAGCTGTTCGTCAAGGGCCTGGTCAAGGCCGTCTTCGCGACCGAGACACTGGCCCTGGGCATCAACATGCCCGCGCGGTCGGTGGTGTTGGAAAAGCTCGTGAAGTGGAACGGCGAGCAGCACGCCGACATCACCCCCGGCGAGTACACCCAGCTGACGGGCCGGGCCGGGCGCCGCGGCATCGACGTCGAGGGCCATGCGGTGGTGCTGTGGCAGCGGGGGATGAACCCCGGTGCGCTGGCCGGCCTCGCCGGGACGCGTACGTATCCGCTGCGTTCCTCCTTCAAGCCGTCGTACAACATGGCGGTCAACCTCGTCTCCCAGTTCGGCCGGCACCGCTCGCGGGAGCTGCTGGAGATGTCCTTCGCACAGTTCCAGGCCGACAAGTCGGTCGTCGGGATATCGCGCCAGGTGCAGAAGAACGAGGAGGGGCTGGCCGGCTACCGCGGCTCGATGACCTGCCATCTCGGCGACTTCGAGGAGTACTCCCGGCTGCGGCGGGAGCTGAAGGACCGGGAGACGGAGCTGGCCAAGCAGGGCGCGGCACAGCGGCGGGTGGCCGCCGCGGCCGCCCTGGAGAAGCTCAAGCCCGGCGATGTCATCCATGTGCCCACCGGAAAGTACGCGGGCCTGGCGCTGGTCCTGGACCCCGGCATGCCCTCGGGGCGGACCAACGGCCACCGCGGCTTCGACGCCCAGGACGGCCCGCGGCCGCTGGTGCTGACCGCCGAGCGGCAGGTCAAGCGGCTGGCCTCGATCGACTTCCCGGTGCCGGTCGCGGCGCTGGACCGGATGCGGATCCCCAAGTCGTTCAACGCCCGCAGCCCGCAGTCGCGCCGCGATCTGGCGTCCGCGCTGCGGACGAAGGCGGGCCATATGGTGCCGTCGCGGCATCGCAGGCCCCGTTCGGAGGCGGCCGACGACCGCGAGATCGCCCGGCTCCGTACGGAGCTGCGCGCGCACCCCTGCCATGGCTGCGACGAGCGCGAGGACCACGCCCGCTGGGCGGAGCGCTACCACCGGCTGCTGCGCGACACCCGCCAGTTGGAGCGCCGGATCGAGGGCCGGACGAACACCATCGCCCGTACCTTCGACCGGATCTGCGCGCTGCTGACCGAGCTGGACTACCTCGAAGGCGACACGGTCACCGACGAGGGACGACGGCTGGCCCGGCTCTACGGCGAGCTGGATCTGCTGGCGAGCGAGTGCCTGCGCGACGGCGTCTGGGAGGGACTCGGCCCGGCGGAGCTGGCGGCCTGCGCCTCGGCGCTGGTGTACGAGGCGCGGCAGGCGGACGACGCGGCGGCGCCCAAGCTGCCGTCCGGCAAGGCCCGGGACGCCCTGGGGGAGATGGTCCGCATCTGGGGCCGGCTGGACGCCCTGGAGGAGGACCACAAGATCAGCCAGGCGGAGGGCGTCGGCCAGCGCGAGCCGGACCTCGGCTTCGCCTGGGCGGCTTACCGCTGGGCCTCCGGCTTCGGCCTCGACGAGGTGCTCCGCGAGGCCGAGATGCCGGCCGGCGACTTCGTCCGCTGGTGCAAGCAGCTGGTCGACATCCTCGGCCAGATAGCGGCGGCCGCCCCGCCCGAGGGCTCGGTGGCGCGGACGGCCCGCCGGGCGATGGACGGTGTGCTGCGGGGCGTGGTGGCGTACTCGTCCGTGGGCTGACCGGCAGGCCCCGGCCCCGGCACTGCGGCGGCGCCGCGTTCCCGTACGCAGGGGGCGCGGCGCCGCCGTGTTCACCGGAGGGCGACCGGCCCGTCGGGACTCCCGCCACGACTCTTGTTGTCAAGGAGTGGAGAGCCGTCGGTGTGCCGCGGGGTGCCGCTCTCCGGTGGCGCGGCGCCTGCGGAGGCGGACGGCCGCGCGCAGACCGAGGAAGAGCAGCACGCCGAGGGGGGAGAGCAGCACGGTCAGCACCAGCAGCGGCCCCATCACCAGCGGATGGATCCCCAGGGCGCGGGCCTCGCGGTACATCCACTGCCCCAGGAACAGATCCCAGGCGATCACCTGCGCCCAGATCGCACCGGCGCCGCCGCCCAGCCGCAGCAGTTCCTGGAACGCCGCGAGGCCGGGGTGGCTGACGGCGGCCCACAGCTGCGGGAAGACCGGGACTGCCAGGGCGAGATAGACCGCGAGGACCGGCACCATTGGCAGCGGCGAGGCGGCGATCCGGTCGGTCCAGCGCCATCCGGGGGCCAGGACCAGCAGCGCCCAGAACGGTGCCGCGAGCAGGAAGGCCAGGTCGAAGAGGGTACGGTCGCTCATGCGGTCAACTCCGGTGCGGGGGTGGCGGATTCCGTGCTGCGGTCGTCTTGGGTGGGGGCGTCCGCGGGTCGCCGCAGCGCCGCGTACGTCCCGATCGCGGCGGCCGCCCCGATGGCACCCAGCGCGCCCAGCGTCAGCGCGTCCGGATGGACCAGCGCCTGGCCGCGCAGCGCCTGCCAGGTCACCAGCGCCAGCAGCGCGGTGAGGAGACCGGCCGCGACCAGCACCAGCCGCAGTCGCACCCGCTCGTGCCGCAGCCGGGCGAACCGGCCGGCCAGTGCCTCGATCCCGTACAGGAACAGGGGCAGCGCCTGGAGGGCGTGCATGCCGACGAAGTGCGGGATGCGCAGATCGCCGCCGGTGGTGTTCCAGCCGGTCAGCGGCATGGCCGGACCGCCGTCGGGGACGCCGACGCTGTGTGCGCCGACGACGGTGCTCAGTTGGCCCGCGGCCTGTTGCTGCGGGGTGGGCGCCAGCATCAGCCCGCCGAGCAGCAGCCCGGCCAGTGCGATCAGCAGACCGAGCCGGATCGCCCAGGTCGCGGCCCGGTCGCCGAGGCGGGCCCGGAAGAGCAGCAGCGCGATGACGAGGGTGGCCGTCCACAGGACCACGATGGTGAGGCCCATGACGACGAACAGGCCCTGGTCCAGGGGGGTTTCGATGTTGAAGTGGCTGCGCCGGCCGCGGATCGCCTGTCCGGTGATGATCGCCATTTCGATGGTCCCGGCGGCCACGACGGTGTGTGCGGCCCATTGGGCGGCCCGGCTTCGGACCGGGCGCCGGGACAGCATCCAGGCGAGCGTCAGCCCGTAGGCCACGAACGACACCGCGAACTTCAGCGGCTTGAACCAGATCGGTGCGCCGGCCAGGACCCGGTCGTCGACGACCAGGCCGACCGCCGCGACGACCGCGAGCGCGGCCATCGCCCAGGAGAAGGCGAGCAGCGAACGATATCTGGACATACGGGTCCCCCTGAAGCGAAGAATGGATAGTGGCGCTTACCGCTATCTGATAGCTGGACTATCTATGATGGGGACCGGATTGGCAAGGCCGGGAGCGGGCGGGGCGCCCCGGGAGGCAAGGAGCGCCGGGCGGTGGCCGGGCGCGGGAAAGGGCGGCATGCGCATCGGGGAGTTGAGTCGCGCGACCGGCGTCGCGGTTCCGACGATCAAGTACTACGTCCGGGAGGGGCTGCTGCCCGCGGGCCGGCTGAGCAGCCCCAACCAGGCCAGTTACGACGAGAGCCACGTCCGCAGGCTGCGGCTGATCCGCGGGCTGATGGACGTCGGCGGGCTCTCGGTCTCGGCCGTCCGCGAGGTGCTGGCCGCCGTCGACTCCCCCGGCGAGTCGGTGCACAAGGTGCTCGGCGCCGCGCAGCTGGCGATCACCCCGCCGCCGACCGCCACCCCGGACGGTATGGAGGAGGCGCGGGGCAAGGTCGCGGCGCTGATCCGCCGGCGCGGCTGGCGGGTGGAGCCGGAGAACCCGGCGGTCGAGGCGCTGGCCGTCGCGCTGGCCACCTTCCGGGGCATCGGGCACGGCGAGTTCGAGGAGATCGTCGACGACTACGCCGAGGCCTGCGAACGGGTGGCCACCGCCGATCTCGCATGGGTGGGCCGCAATGCGGAGGTCGACGGCCTGGTGGAGAGCGTGGTGGTGGGGACCGTACTGGGGGACGCGGTCCTCATGGCGATGCGGCGGCTGGCGCATGTGGAGGCGTCGGCGCGCAGGTACGAGCAGGGGGAGGGCCGGGGCGGGCCGGACCAGGGTTGAGGTGCGCTACCTGGCCCGCCGTCGGTCGTTGTGAGGAGTGGTCAGGCGGCCGGGGGGCGTCCCCGGCCGCCCACGCGCGAACCGCAGGAGGCCCTGCCCATGTTGACCGGCGATGCTCTCACCAGCCATACCTTCACGATCGAACTCGGCAAGTTCCAGGTGGAGACCCTCCAGGACGTCTCCGGACTGACCCTGGGTCAGGACGTGGTCGAGGTGCGGCAGGTCTCCTCGACCGGCGAACTGATCGTGCGCAAGCAGCCGGGCGCCCTCCGGGCCGGCGAGGTCACGCTCACCCGTGGCATGGACAAGAGCACGGCGTTCACCGACTGGATCAAGTCCAGTCTGGACGGCGACGTCGACGGTGCGCGGCAGAACGTCACCATCACCGTGTCCGACGCCGCCAAGCAGCCGGTCCGGCGGATCCACCTCGCCAACGCCTGGGCGTCCTCCTGGACGGGCCCGGAGCTGGACGCGACCGGCTCCGGGCCCGCCACGGAGACGGTGACCCTCGCCTACGAGGACCTCTCCGTGGAGTAGCCGGGCGGTGTGGCGGGGGTGCGCGGTGACGCCGCTCAGGCCGCCGCGGGCGACTCCTGCTCGGCCTCCACCTGCTGGTTCCAGTCGCGCTTGGAGGCCTGCCAGCCGTCCTCGTCGTGGCCGGCGCGCCAGTAGCCGGAGATGGACAGGGACTCGCGGGGGACGCCGCGCTCGACGCGCAGCAGGCGGCGGAGTTCCTTGACGAAGCCGGCCTCGCCGTGGACGAAGGCCTGGACCCGGCCGGCCGGGAAGTCCAGGGCCTGTACGGCGGCGACGAGTTCGCGGCCGACGGGGGCGCCGCCGCGGTGGAGCCAGGTGATCTCGGCGCCGGCCGGGGCGGCGAGGTCCTGGTGCTCCTCCGGGCCGGCGACCTCGATGAAGGCGTGCACCGGTACGCCCGCGGGCATGCGGGCCAGGGAGGCCGCGATGGCGGGCAGCGCGCTCTCGTCGCCGGCGAGGAGGTGCCAGTCGGCGCCGGGCTCGGGGGCGTAGGCGCCGCCGGGGCCGAGCAGGAAGATCTCCTCGCCGGGCTTCGCGGCGGCGGCCCAGGGGCCGGCCAGGCCCTGGTCGCCGTGCACCACGAAGTCCACGGTCAGCTCGCGGGCGTCGCCGTCCCAGGCGCGCACGGTGTACGTACGGGTCCGGGGCCAGCGGTCGCGCGGGAAGTCGGCGCGGATCTGCGCGATGTCGAACGGCTCGGGGTACTCCACGCCGGGCAGCGGGAAGACCAGCTTGACGTAGTGGTCGGAGTACTCGCCCGCGGCGAACTCCGCCAGCCCCTCACCGCCCAGCACCACGCGGACCATGTGCGGGGTGAGCCGCTCGGTGCGCTGTACCCGGGCGCGGTGCACGGCGGGCTTCTTGCGGGACGGACGCTCTGCTGCCACGGCGGTCTCCCCTGATCCGGTACTTGTTAGGTATACCTAACCTAACAGGTCATCGGTGGAGGGTGACGAGCAAACGGTGCAGGGCGCCGCCCAGACCCCACCGTGTGGCGAGCGCTTCCAGCCACTCGGGGTCGGCCGGCTCGGTGGGCAGGGTGTGATCGACGTCCGGGACGGCGACGTCGCCGGCCACCTTCACCACCTTCGGGGCGACGGCGACGTACGGGCGCGCCTCCAGCAGGCGCTTGCGCTGGGCGGGGGTCACCTTCGAGGCGGGGTCCTCGGCGGCGGCCATGATGCCCGCGAGGTCGCCGTAGGAGGCGAGCAGCTTGGCGGCGGTCTTCTCGCCGATCCCCGGGACGCCGGGCAGGCCGTCGCTGGGGTCGCCGCGCAGCAGTGCCAGATCGGCGTAGCCGGGGCCGTCCACACCGTACTTCTCGCGCAGCAGCGCCTCGTCGGTGATCTGGAGCGTGCCGACGCCCTTGAGGGGGTACAGCACGCGGACCCCGCGCCGGTCGTCGACGAGCTGGAACAGGTCGCGGTCGCCGGTGACGATGTCCACCGGGCCCTTCGCCTGCGCGGTCAGGGTGCCGATGATGTCGTCGGCCTCGTAGCCGGCCGCACCGATACGGGCGATGCCGAGCGCGTCCAGGACGTCCTCGATGACCGGGACCTGCGGCGAGAGGGTGTCGGGGATCTCCTCCTCGTCGGGCTCCGCGGACCCGGCCGGGGCCTCTTCGGCGACCCGGTGCGCCTTGTAGGTGGGGATCAGATCGACCCGCCACTGGGGGCGCCAGTCGAAGTCCATGCAGGCGACCAGGTCGTCGGGGTGGTGGTCCTGGACGAGCCGGGCGATGAAGTCCAGCAGGCCGCGTACCGCGTTCACCGGCGTACCGTCCGGCGCCTTGACCGATTCCGGTACCCCGAAATAGGCGCGGAAGTAGAGAGAGGCGGTGTCGAGGAGCATCAGGCGTCGAGTCACACCTCGCATGATGCCGTATGCCCCATACGTCGCATCGTTGTGATCTAGAACACCGTCGTGTTTGAGCCGTATAAGGGCGGGCAGGCGCGCAGCCGGTGCGGACCCGGTGGAGATCCAAACTTTTCACCGGTGAAGGCGGGCCGAACCCGTCCCGCACCACGACCTGCCTGCGGGGGTGGCAGGTCGTTTCTCGTGCGACAAGAGAGGTTTATGTGTCCAGGCTGCAAGCCGAGCACCTGTACAAGGTGTTCGGCAGAAGACCCGAGGACGCGGTCCGCTCCCTCGAAGCCGGCGCGAGCCGGGACGAGCTGCGCACCGAAGGCACCACCGCCGCCGTGATCGACGCGTCGATCGAGGTGGACGAGGGCCAGATCTTCGTCGTCATGGGTCTGTCCGGATCCGGTAAGTCCACGCTGCTGCGCATGCTCAACGGGCTGCTGGAGCCGACCGCCGGAACCGTCCGCTTCGACGGCCAGGACCTCACCTCGCTCAGCGACCGGGAACTGCGCAAGGTCCGCTCCGAGAAGATCTCCATGGTCTTCCAGCACTTCGCGCTCTTCCCGCACCGCAGTGTGCTGGAGAACGCCGCCTACGGGTTGGAGGTGCAGGGCGTGCCGCGCGCCGAGCGCGAGCGGCGCGCCACCCAGGCGCTGGCCCTGACTGGGCTGGAGGGCTGGGAGAAGTCCTGGCCCGACGAGCTGTCCGGCGGTATGCAGCAGCGCGTGGGCCTGGCCCGGGCGCTGGCCACCGACGCCGACCTGCTGCTGATGGACGAGTCCTTCAGCGCGCTCGACCCGCTGATCCGCCGCGATATGCAGGACCAGCTGCTGGAGCTGCAGAAGACCCTGAAGAAGACCATCGTCTTCATCACCCACGACCTCAACGAGGCGATGCGCCTCGGCGACAAGATCGCGGTGATGCGGGACGGGCGGATCGTCCAGACCGGCAGCGCCGAGGACATCCTCGTCCGGCCCGCCAACGACTATGTCGCGTCCTTCATCCAGGACGTGGACCGCAGCCGGGTGCTGACCGCCGGCGCGATCATGACCGGGACCGGCACGGTGCTGGGCACCACGGCGCCGGACGGGCGCGAGCTCGCCACCGAGGCGGAGTTCCGGGCCGCCGCGCCCGCGACCGTCGGCCTCGACACCCCGCTGGCCGAACTGTTCGCCCCCTGCTCCACCAGCACCGTTCCGGTCGCCGTGACCGACGACGAGGGCGCGCTGGTCGGTGCCGTGCCGGCGGAGCGGCTGCTGGCCGTGCTCGGCGAGTCCGGCGCGGCCCAGGACCCGGCCCCGGCCGTCGCCCCCGCCCGGTCCGTGGCGAAGACCGCCGCCAAGGCCGCGGACAGCGAGCCCAAGGGCAAGGTGATCGCCGGTGCCTAGGATCCAGATAGGCAGCTGGGCCAATGACGCCGTCAACTGGCTGCGCGACAACCTCGACTGGCTCTTCACCCTGATCACGAAGGTCCTGAACGGCCTCTACGACGGGATCCACACGGTCCTCGCCGGGCCCGAACCGCTGCTGCTGGCCGGCATCCTCGCGGTGCTCGCCTGGTGGCTGCGCGGTCTGCCGGCCGCCCTGCTCACCTTCCTCGGGTTCGCGCTGATCGACTCGATCGAGCAGTGGGGCCCGACCATCGAGTCGCTCTCCCTGGTCCTGGTGGCCTGCCTGATCACCGTCGTGGTCGCCGTGCCGCTCGGCATCTGGGCGGCCCGCAGCCGGGTCGTCGGCGGTGCGCTGCGCCCGGTCCTGGACCTGATGCAGACCATGCCGGCGATGGTCTACCTCATCCCCGGCATCCTCTTCTTCGGCCTCGGTGTGGTCCCCGGCATCGTCGCCACCATCGTCTTCTCCATGCCGCCCGCGGTCCGGATGACCGAGCTCGGCATCCGGCAGGTCGACCAGGAACTGGTCGAGGCCGCCGAGGCGTTCGGCACCCACCCGCGGCGCACGCTCTTCCGCGTCCAGCTGCCGCTGGCGCTGCCCACGATCATGGCCGGCATCAACCAGGTCATCATGCTGGCGCTGTCCATGGTCGTCATCGCCGGCATGGTCGGCGGCGGCGGACTGGGCTCGTCCGTCTACAACGCGATCAGCTCGGTCAACGTGGCGCTGGGCGCCGAGGCGGGCCTCGCGGTCGTCATCCTCGCCATGTACCTGGACCGGATGACCGGCGCGCTCAACCAGCGGGTCTCCCCGCTCGGCCGGCGGGCGCTGGCCAAGGCGCAGGCGGCGCTCGGCGGACTGAAGTTCCTGCAGTGGCGGCCCGCCACGTCCGTGGCGACGGTCGGTGTGGTCGTCCTCGCGCTGGTCGCCGGCGGGATGGGCGTGTTCGGCAAGGGCGGCGGCCAGGGCGGCGGCAACGGCCGGCCGATCAGCCTCGGCTACGTCAACTGGGACGAGGGCAAGGCCACCACGTACCTGTGGAAGGAGATCCTGGAGCAGCGCGGGTACAAGCCCAAGGTGCAGGCCCTGGAGGCCGGTCCGCTGTTCGCCGGGCAGGCCCGAGGTGACGTAGACGTCCAGACCAACGCCTGGCTGCCGACCACGCACGCCTCGTACTGGAAGAAGTACGCGGACCAGCTGGAGGACCTCGGCGCCTGGTACGACAAGACGTCGCTGGAGATCGCGGTGCCGTCCTACGTCAAGGGCGTCAAGACCCTCGACGACCTCAAGGGCAGGGGCGGCGAGTTCGGCGGCAAGATCACCGGCATCGAGCCGGGCGCCGGCGAGATGAAGATCCTCAAGGAGAAGGTCCTCAAGGACTACGGCCTGGGCGGCGAGTACCGGGTCCAGGAGTCCAGCACCGCCTCCATGCTCAGCGAGCTGGACCGCGCCGTGCACCAGAAGAAGCCGATCGCGGTCACGCTGTGGTCGCCGCACTGGGCCTACGACAAGTACCCGCTCACCAAGCTCAAGGACCCCAAGGGGTCGTTCGGCTCCGGTGACAGCCTGCACCTGCTGGGCCGCAAGGGCTTCGCGAAGGACGAGCCCGAGGTCGCCCGGTGGATGAAGAACTTCCACCTGGACGAGAAGCAGCTCACCAGCCTCGAGAACGACATCAAGAGCGCCGGCGAGGGGCATGAGCAGGACGGCGTCCGCACCTGGCTGAAGAAGAACCCCGGCCTGGTCGACAAGGTCGCGCCGGGCGGCGAGGCCACCTACGCCAAGGGCAGGGACGCGGGCCGGGCGCCGAACATCGGCTACCCCGCCTGGGACGAGGGCATCGCCACCACCTACCTGTGGAAGAACGTCCTGGAGAAGCGCGGCTACCGGCCGAACATCCGCAACCTCGACATCGGCCCGATGTGGACCGGGCTGTCCACCGGGCAGATCGACGTGGAGACCGACGCCTGGCTGCCGGTCGCGCAGAAGCAGTACTGGGACAAGTACGAGAAGGACCTCGTCGACGTCGGACCGTGGTACGACAAGACCTCGCTGGAGATCGCGGTGCCGTCCTACGTCAAGGGCGTGAAGACCCTCGACGACCTGCGCGCCCACAAGGACGAGTTCAAGGGCAAGATCATCGGAATCGAGCCCGGTACCGGCGAGATGAAGCGGCTCAAGGACACCGTCGCGCCGGCCTACGGCCTGGAGGACTTCGAGGTCACCTCGGCCGGTACCAGCGCGATGCTCGCCGAGCTGGACCGGGCGTACCAGAAGAAGGAGCCCGTCGCGGTCGTGCTGTGGTCGCCGCACTGGGCGTACAGCAAGTACAAGCTCACCAAGCTCGCCGACCCCAAGGGCACCTGGGGTGCCAACAACCAGATCAAGACGGTCGGCAACAAGAGCTTCCCGGAGAAGTTCCCGGAGTTCCACGGCTGGCTGAAGAACTGGAAGATGAGCGCCGACGAGCTCGGCAGCCTGGAGAAGGCGATCCAGGACGCCGGCAAGGGCAACGAGGACAAGGGCGTCGAGAAGTGGATCGACGACCATCCGGGCATCGTCGACGAGATGGCGCCGGTGAAGTAGGCGCCCTGGGCGCGTAGTTCACCTGTGGGGGGGGGGGGGGGGGGGGGGGGGGGGGGGGGGGGGGGGGGGGGGAGGGGGGGGGGCCCCCCCCCCCCCCCCCCCCCCCCCCCCACCTCTCTCACCGCGCCCATGGCGCGCGGTTCAAAGCACGGCGCTCAGGAACTCCCGGGTGCGTTCGTGCTCCGGCTCGGTGAAGATCTTCTCCGGGGAACCGGACTCGATGACCCGGCCGGCGTCGAACATCAGGACGTCGTCGGAGATGTCCCGGGCGAAGTTCATCTCGTGGGTGACGCACAGCATCGTGATGTCCGTGGTGTGCGCGATGTCCCGCAGCACGTCCAGCACCCCGGCCACCAGCTCCGGGTCGAGCGCCGAGGTCACCTCGTCCAGCAGCAGCACCTGCGGGCGCATCGCCAGCGCGCGGGCGATGGCGACCCGCTGCTGCTGGCCGCCGGAGAGCTGGGTGGGGTACTTGTCGAGGTGCTCGGTCAGCCCCACCAGGTCCAGCAGCTCGCGGGCCCGCTCCTCGGCGGCGTCCTTGCTCATGCCCAGGACGTGCACCGGCGCCTCGGTGATGTTGCGCAGCACCTTCATGTTGGGGAAGAGGTTGAACTGCTGGAACACCATGCCGATGTTCTTGCGGACCTCCCGGGTGTGCTTCTCCCCGGCCGGTACGAGCCTGCCGCCCTTCTCCTCGTGCGTCAGGTACTCGCCGCCGACCTTGATGGTGCCCTCGTCCGGCTTCAGCAGCGTCATCAGCAGCCGCAGAATCGTGGTCTTGCCGGATCCGGACGGGCCGATGAGGGTGACGTGCTTGCCCGAGGAGACGGTGAAGTCCAGCGCGTCCAGGACGGTGTTGGCCCCGAAGCGCTTGGTGACGTTGTCGAAACGGATCAGCTCGCTGCCCTCACCCGCGGGGGCCGCCGCTTCCTCGGAGTGGTCCTTGGGGGAATTGCTGTCAGCGGACAAGACGACGCTCCAGGGCTCGCAGAAGCAGGGAGGTGGGGTAGGAGATGACGACGAAGAGGATGCCGACGACGGTGATCGGCTCCAGGTAGTCGAAGGTGGTGGCGCTGATGCTGTTCGCCTGGAAGAGCATGTCGGCGACGGTGATGCCGGCCAGCATCGGCGTGTCCTTGAACATCGCGATGACGTAGTTGCCGAGCGCGGGCACCACCCGGCGGAACGCCTGCGGCAGGATCACCGCGATCCAGGTGCGCCGGCGCGGCAGGCTCAGCGCCGTGGCGGCCTCCCACTGGCCGGGCGGCACGCCGTCGATGCCGGCGCGGTAGACCTCGGCGGTGTACGTCGAGTAGTGCAGGCCCAGACCGATCACGCCCGTGGTCAGCGGCGCGAAGGTCAGCCCCCAGCTCGGCAGCACGAAGAACAGGAAGAACAGCTGCACCAGCAGCGGGGTGTTGCGGATGAATTCGACGACGGCGCTGACCGGCCAGGTCACCCAGCGGCTCGGCGAGCGCAGGGCCAGCGCCCACACCAGCCCGAGCGCGAAGGCCACCAGTGAGCCGTAGATCGTCGCCTGGACGGTGATCCACAGCCCCTTGAGGAGGTCGGGCATGATGTCGCCGATGTAGCTCCACGACCAGTTGTTCACGGCTTACCTCCGGTGGCCAGCGCCTCGGGTCCCTGCTTCTCGACGGGCAGCTTGCGGGAGAACCAGCCCTCGCCCTTGGGCACCGCCCGGCCGACCGAGGCCTTGGCGCGGCGCTCCAGCACCCGCATGATCCGGGTCACCAGGAACGCGACCACGAAGTACAGCACGAGGATGATTCCGTAGACCTGGGCGCTCTGGCCCGTCGACAGCCGGGCCAGCTTGGCCTGGAAGGTGAGCTCGCCGATGGACAGCAGCGACGCCAGCGCGGTGCCCTTGAGCAGCTCGATCAGCAGGTTGTTGAACGGCGGCATCATCTCGGGAACGGCCTGCGGCAGCAGCACCTTGCGCAGCCGCTGCCAGGGCGAGAAGCTCAGCGCGATGGCCGCCTCCCGCTGGGCGGCCGGCACCGCCTGGAGGGCGCCGCGCACGATCTCGGAGCCGTACGCGCCGTACGACAGGCCCAGGGCCAGCGTGCCCGCCCAGATGCCGACGAGCTGCCAGCCCAGCAGCGGCAGCGCGAAGAACAGCCAGAACATCAGTACCAGCGCCGAGGTGCCGCGGAAGAACTCCACGTACACACCGGACAGGAAGCGCACGATCCAGAAGCGCGAGGTGCGCGCCAGGCCGATGCCGAAGGCGACAGCGGCGGCCAGGGCGGCGCTGTAGACCATCAGCTGGACGGTGATCCACAGCCCCTCGAAGAACAGTCCCCACAGCGCAGAGGTCACTTGTTACAGAGCTCCTTCGCGGTGAGGTCGGTCATGAACTCCTCGGTGAAGCCGTACGGCTTGGCGATCCGCAGCAGCTCGCCGCTCTTCTTCATCTTGTGCAGCTCGCGGTTGAAGGCGTCCCGCAGCTTGGTCTCGCCGATCCGGAAGCCGTAGCCGCCACCGTCGCGCTGGGGCTTGCCGTCGACCTTCGGGGTGAACGGCGCGGTCATCTCCACCTTGGGGTGCTGACCGGTCTTCAGGGCCTCGATCATGGTCAGGGCGGTCCCGGCGAAGGCGTCGATCCGGCCCGCCTCCAGCGCCTCCATGCCGGCGATCTGGTCGCCGTAGGTCTGGATCGCGCCCTGCTTGACGCCGTTGCCGACCGCGTAGTCGATCTCCGCGTAGCCGATGCCGGTGCCCATGCGCAGGCCCTGCTTGGCGATGTCCGGATAGTCCTTGATCTTCTTCGGGTTCCCCTTGGGGACGAGGAAGGCGTCCTTCGACTCGTAGTCCGGGTCGGAGAAGAGCACCGCCTGGCAGCGCGCCTTGTTGATGAACATGCCCGCGACGATCACGTCGTACTGGAAGGAGTGCAGGCCGGGCACGAGCGCGCCGAACTCGACCGGCACCGGCTCGAAGTTCTTGATCCCCAGCCGCTGGAAGATCGTCTTGGCCACCGCCGGCGCCTCGCCGGTGAGCTCGCCCTTGCTGTTGATCGAGGCGTACGGTGGTTCGCTGGCGATGCCCATCCGCACGGTGCCCTTGCTGCGCAGGTCCTCGAGCAGATGGCCGCCGCCCGTCGCGCCGGTGACGTCGACCCGGGAGCAGCCGGCGGACGCCCCGGCGACACCCGCCGCGCCGAGCGCCGCCACCCCCGCGAGCAGCGATCGGCGGCGGATGCCGCGTGTCAATTGGCTTGTGGTTTCTGTGGTGTTCCATGGTGGTGGAGCCATGGGCGCGCGGCTACCCGAACGCCTGGCGAGTATGCCGATCGTTTCCGGCCCTTGATACAAGCGGTTGGGAGTCGTGCCGTACTGTTCCATGCCGTTCCGTACGCCGGGATTGCCCCCTACGATCCGAAGCATGACCGATCGCTTCATCGAAGTCTCGCTGGACAAGCGCGGCGTGCGCTGCACGGCGAAGTTGCTCGACGACCGCGCGCCGATCACCTGCAACGCCGTATGGGACGCCCTCCCGCTCGGCGGCGACGTCTACCACGCGAAGTACGCCCGCAACGAGATCTACGCCCTGCTGGCGCCGTTCGCGCCCGAGGAGCCGCCGCTGGAGAACCCCACGATCACCCCGATCCCCGGCGACCTGTGCTATTTCACCTTCAGCGACACCCAACTGGGCACCGCGTCCTACGGCTACGAGAGCCAGGCCGAGCACCAGGGCCGCGCCACCGTCGTCGATCTCGCGCTCTTCTACGAGCGCAACAACCTGCTGATCAACGGTGACGCGGGCTGGGTGCCCGGCATCGTGTGGGGCAGCGTCGTCGACGGCCTGGGCCGGATGGCCGACGCCTGCCAGGACCTGTGGCGGGCCGGCGCACTGGGGGAGACCCTCAACTTCCGGCGGGCCTAGGCGCCGGGATCTGTGCCACCCCCGCCTCGTAGAGGGCGTGCGCGGCGCGCAGCACCAGCGCGTCCGCGTGCCGCGCACCGACCAGCTGGACGCCGATCGGCAGCCCGTCGCCGTCCACCCCGCAGGGCAGCGACGCGGCCGGCTGCTGGGTGAGGTTGAAGGGGTAGGTGAACGGCGTCCAGCCCGTCCAGCGGGTGTGGCCGGATCCGGACGGCACTTCCGCGCCGGCCTCGAAGGCGGTGATCGGTTCGGTCGGGGTCACCAGCAGGTCGTAGGCGCTGTGGAAGCGCCCCATCGCCTGGCCGAGCGCCATCCGCGTGTCGACCGCGGCCAGATAGTCCAGCGCGCTGTAGCGGGCACCCTGCTCGCAGATCTCCCGCAGCCCCGGGTCGAGCAGCGCGCGGTCCGCGTCGTCCAGGTGCTGCACCACCCGCGCCGCCCCGCTGAACCACAGTGTGTGGAACGCCTCCACCGGGTCCGCGATGCCCGGGTCGATCTCCTCGACGGACGCGCCGAGCCCGGCGAGCGTCTCGACGGCGTCCCGCACCGCCGCGGCGACCTCCGGAGCGACGGCCACGTCCCAGCCGAGCGACGGGCTGTAGGCCACCCGCAGCCCGCAGACCGGACCGGCCAGCGCGTCCCGGAACGAGCCGGCGGCCGGCCCGAGCTGCGACCAGTCCCGCCAGTCCGGGCCGGTGATCACATCCATCATCAGCGCCGCGTCCGCCGCGTCGCGGGTCATCGGGCCGACGTGCGCCAGCGTTCCGAACGGGCTCGCCGGATAGTGCGGCACCCGCCCGTAGGTCGCCTTGAGCGCGAAGATCCCGCAGAAGGACGCCGGGATGCGCACCGAGCCGCCGCCGTCCGTGCCCAGGCTCAGCGGCCCGGCGCCCAGCGCCACCGCCGCCGCGCTGCCGCCGCTGGAGCCGCCCGCGGTGCGCTGCGGGGCGTAGGGATTGCCGGTCACCCCGTGCCGCGGGCTGTCGGTGACCCCCTTCCAGCCGAACTCCGGGGTGGTGGTCTTGCCGACGAACACCGCACCGGACTCCCGCAGCCGGGCCACCGACGGCGCGTCCTCCTCCCACGGCCCCTCGGCCCGCACCGTCCGCGAACCGCGCAGCGTCGGCGCGCCCCGCGTCAGCAGGATGTCCTTGACGGTGACCGGCACCCCGTCCACCGGACCGGCCGGCTCACCGGCCCGCCAGCGCTCCGCCGACTCCTTGGCGCCCGCCAGCGCCTCGTCCGCGTCGATCCGGGTGAAGCAGTTCGTGGCGGCCTGCGCGGCCTCGGCGCGTTCCAGGACCGCGCGGGCGGCCTCGACGGGGGAGAACTCGCCGGCGGCGTACCCGGCCGTCAGTCGGGTGGCGGTCAGGTCGGCGAGGTGAGTCGGTTCGGTGGTCATGCGTCCTCCGCGCGTCGGCCGCCCCGGGGCGGGGCGGTGGGTGGGGGCGCCGCGCCGCGCCGCGGCCCGGCGGTCCGCGCCGTCACTGCACCGGTACGTACCCGAGCCGCTTGTCGACGACGTTGTGCAGCGGCTCGCCGGCCGACCACTGGTCGAAGTTGTCCTGGAACTGCTCGGCCAGCGCATCGCGCCAGCCCAACGTGTCGCCGCTCATGTGGGGCGAGATGATCAGATGCGGCACGTCCCACAGCGGGCTGTCCGCCGTCAGCGGCTCGTGCTCGAAGACGTCCAGCGCCGCCGCCGCGATCCGCCACCCGCGCAGCGCCGCGACCAGGTCGTCCTCGACGACCAGCGGGCCGCGCCCGACGTTGATGAACCGCGCCCGCTCCGGCATCCGCGCGAACGCCGCCCGGTCGAACAGGCCGCGGGTGGCGTCCGTCAGGGGTGCCGCGCAGACCACCCAATCCGCCCGGGGCAGCAGGTCGTTCAGCGCGTCACTCGGGTGTACGAGGCCGAATTGCGGGTCGTCGCTCCGCTCCCGCCGGCCGACCAGATCGACCTTGACACCCAGTGCCAGGAGGGTGGTGCCGATGGCGCGGCCGATCGGCCCGGAGCCCACCACGACCGCGCGGGTGCCGCCCAGCCGCAGCGTCTCGCGGTGCTGCCAGCGCCGCTGCCGCTGCAGCTCCCAACTTCCGTAGAAGTCCTTGGCCATGGCGATCACCAGGCCGGCGACGTACTCGGCGATGGGCTGCTCGAAGACGCCGCGGGCGTTGGTCACGATCGTGTCGTCGGCGATCAGGGCGGGGCACAGCAGCCGGTCCACGCCCGCGCTCGCGGTGTGCACCCACCGCGGTCTGGGGCCCTCGCGGGGCCAGGCCTCGCGGATCGCGTCGGAGGTGAAGTCCCAGGCCAACAGCACGTCGGCGGTGGGCAGTAGCTCCGCCAGCGAGGTCTCGTCCGCGAAGATCACCCGGGCCCGGCCGGTCAGCCGGTCGAGCTTCGGCGGCGGATCGGACCCCAGGACGAGGACCGTGCTTCCGGTGCTTTCGGACATAGGCCAGAAACCGTTCTGAAACGTGAGCCCCTTTCACTGAAAAGGGGCGCCGACAGATGCCTGAGATGCGAGGATTGACCACGCTAAGAAGTCGTATCTACCGTGTCAACAACGGCATCTGTCCCGACGTCCCGGCTTGATCCGGCTGCACACCCTTCCCCCGGCCACTGGCCTGGCCGTCAGCCCTTCGTTTTCTAGGGGCCTTCAATGGACGTCTCCTTTCTGGGTGGTCCCCAGCCTCAGCTCGGTGTGGGCGTTGTCGCCCCTTTTGACTTCGCGCTCGACCGCGAGCTGTGGCGCTGGGTTCCCGACGACGTGTCCCTCCACCTCACCCGAACTCCGTTCGTGCCCGTCGAGGTCAGCCTCGACCTGGCCCGTCTGGTCAGCGAGCACGAAACACTGGACGCCGCCGTCCAGGCGCTGTGCGCGGTATCACCGCAGGTCATCTGCTATGCCTGCACCTCCGGCAGCTTCGTCGGCGGGGTCGCGGGCGAGCGGGCCATGTGCGCTGCCATGGCCCAGGCGGGGGAGGTTCCCTCCCTCACCACCTCGGGCGCACTGATCGAGGCGCTGCGCGAGATCGGCGCGCGGCGCATCGCGGTGGTCACGCCCTACACCAAATCGGTCACCGACTCCCTGGAGGACTATCTCGGCGAGGCGGGCATCACGGTCACCGGCCGCGCCTACCTCGGACTGACCCGGCACATCTGGAAGGTGCCCTACCGCGACGTCGTCGACATGGCCCGCGCGGCCGTGATCGGCGCCGCCGACGCGCTCTTCATCAGCTGTACGAACCTGCCGACCTACGACGTCATCCCGCAGCTGGAGGCCGAGCTGCGGATGCCGGTGCTGTCCGCCAATCAGGTGACGATGTGGGCCGCGCTGCGTGCCATCGGCGTACCGGCGGTGGGCCCGTACCAGGCGCTGCTCGATCCGGTGGCGCGCCGCGGCCCGGCCGCGATGAGCGGGTCGGAGCCGGTGGTGCCGCAAGGACCGGGAGCCGGCGCACCGCGGGCGACCCCCGAGGCGGCCTTCGCCGGACCCCCCGCGCCCCCGGAGGGGGAGCCGGTGGACGGTGTCGATCCGTCGCCCTACCCACCCGAGGATTCCGGTCCGCTGCCCCCGGTTTGACGGTCCCGGCCCCGGTCCCGGGCGCTGCCGGCGCCGCGCGTGCCGCCGGCAGCGCTCCTGCCCGACAGCTCACCGCACCCCCCGCGAGCGCACCCGCACCCTGAACACCACGGCACCCGCAGCCGCACACGCAAGGGAGACCTGAATGGCATCGGTCGGCTTCCTCTACCCCGGCCACTCCGCCGAGGACGACTACCCCCGGCTGGAGGAGATCCTGGGCGGCGCGGTCCGCCTGCCGCTCGTGCACACCGACATCGGCGAGGACGCCCACCGGGTCGACGCGCTGCTGGAGATGGGCTCCGCCGCCCGGCTGGCGGCCGGCGTGGCGGAACTCAAGGAGCGCGGCGCCCAGGCCGTCGTCTGGGCTTGTACGAGCGCCAGCTTCGTCTTCGGCTGGGAGGGCGCGCGCGTTCAGGTCAGGGAGCTGTCCGCCACCGCCGGCCTGCCCGCCTCCAGTACGTCCTTCGCCTTCGCGCACGCCGTCCGGGCGCTCGGCGTCCACCGGGTGGCGATCGCCGCGACGTACCCGGAGGACGTGGCCGAGCACTTCCGGTCGTTTCTGAAGTCCGCCGGTGCGGAGGTCGTCGCCACCCGCGGCAGCGGCATCATCACCGCCGCCGAGGTCGGCACCTGGGGCCGCGAGGAGGTGCTCGCGCTCGCCCGCGCCGGCGACCACCCGGACGCCGAGGCCGTGCTGCTGCCCGACACCGCCCTGCACACCGCCGCGCATCTGCCCGCCCTCGAAGCGGCACTGGGCAAGCCGGTGCTCACCGCCAATCAGGTGACGGCCTGGGAGGGGCTGCGGCTGCTGGACCGGACGATCTCCTGCCCGCGACTGGGGGCGCTGTTCTCGCCGACCCCCCGCCCGTAGCGGACCGCGCCGCACCGGCCGGGAACAACCGGCCGGGAATAAGTGGAGATCCTCTCCGGTTGTCGACCTCGCAGACCCAGCGCCAAGCGAGGAGGACCCGCACTGTGAGCGGCGAAGACGACGAGACCCGGGCCGGCCGCGAGGCGGGCCGCGACGGCGGCGACGGGATACGGGGCAGTGCCCAGGGCAGCGCCCCGGTCCCGCTGTCGGTGCTCGACCTGGTGACGGTGGGCGCGGGCGCCACCGCATCCGGCGCGGTGCGCACCGCCGTCGACCTCGCCCGTACGGCCGAACGCCGCGGCTTCCACCGCTACTGGGTCGCCGAGCACCACTCCATGCCCGGCGTCGCCTCCTCCTCCCCCGCGGTGCTGCTCGCCCATCTCGCCGCGCACACCCGGCGGATCCGGCTCGGCTCCGGCGGCGTCATGCTGCCCAACCACGCCCCGCTGGTCATCGCCGAGCAGTTCGGCACACTGGAGGCGATGGCCCCCGGCCGGGTCGATCTGGGCCTGGGCCGCGCTCCGGGCACCGACGGCGCCACCGCCGCCGCGCTCCGCCGGACCGAGCGCCTGCACGAGGGCGCCGATGAATTTCCGCAGCAGCTGGCCGAGTTGACCCGCTTCCTGGACGGCTCCTTCCCCGACGGGCACCCGTACGCCAAGATCCACGCGGTCCCCGGCCCGGTCCAGGCCACCTCGCCCGGCGGCGTGCAGTCCCCCCACCGGCCGCCGGTGTGGCTGCTGGGCTCCTCCGGCTTCAGCGCCCGGCTCGCCGGCACCCTCGGTCTGCCGTTCGCCTTCGCGCACCACTTCTCCGCGGCCAACACCGTCCCCGCGCTCGACCTCTACCGCGCCGCCTTCCGCCCCTCGGAGGTGCTCGCCGAGCCGTACGCCCTGATCGGGGTCGGGGCGCTGGCCGCCGAGGAGGAGCGCGAGGCCCGCCGCCAGGTGATGACCGGCGCCCTGGCCATGGTCCGGCTGCGCACCGGCCGCCCCGGCCTGGTCCCCAGCCCGGAGGAGGCCGAGGCCTACCGCTTCAACGAGTTGGAGCGCGGCTTCGTCGACAGCTGGCTCGGCAACGTCGTCCACGGCACCCCCGACGCGGTCCGCCAGGGCCTGGACGACCTCGCCAAGCGCACCGGCGCCGACGAGCTGATGATCACGGCCAACGTCCACAGCGGCGAGGCGCGCCTGCGCTCGTACGAGCTGATCGCGGACGCCTACGGCATATAGCCGCCCCAAGGGCTGTCCGACGGGTCATGGCCGGGCCCGCGCCCCGACCCGTCGGACAGGCCCTAGGCGTGGTGTCCCTAGATGAAGAGCGCCGCGACCCGTTCCGGGGCCACCGGCCTGGAGTACAGCCAGCCCTGGCCGGTGTCGCAGCCGATCCGCCGGAGGCGCTCGGCCTGCTCGGCGCTCTCCACGCACTCGGCGGTGACCGTCAGGCCCAGGCGGTGCGCCAGCGCCACCAGCGCCTCGACGATCATCTCGTCCGCCGGATTGGGGTGCTCCTGGGAGCGGAAGCCGTGGACGAAGGAGCCGTCCAGCTTCAGTACGGAGACCGGGAGGCGGCTGAGGTAGGCGAGGTTGGAGTAGCCGGTGCCGAAGTCGTCGATGGCGATGCGCACGCCCATGTCGCTCAGGGCCTGCAGGGCCTGGAGCGGCCGGCCGGCCGAGCCCATGACCGCCGACTCGGTCAGCTCCAGCTGCAGCAGCTCCGGCGGCAGCCCGGTCTCGGCGAGGATCCCGGCCACGTCCGCGACCAGGTCGGAGTCCCACACCTGACGCACGGCCACATTGACGCTGACGAAGAGCGGCTGGCCGCCGGGGTGCGCCAGCTGCCAGGCGCGCGCCTGATGGCAGGCCCGCTCCAGGACCCACCGGCCCAGCTCGACGATCGCGCCGTTCTCCTCCGCCAGTGCGATGAACCGATTCGGCGACAGCGTCCCGAACTGCGGATGCCGCCAGCGCACCAGGGCCTCCACGCCCTGTGCCCGGCCGTCACCGAGGCCGACGAGCGGTTGGTACTCCAGGGTGAACTCGCCGCGGTCGACGGCCGGGCGGAGCGTGCTGGAGAGCGCCTGGCGCGTCATCCGGTGTGCGTTGCGCTCCGGGTCGAAGAGCGTCCAGCGGGCCTTGCCGTCCTCCTTGGCCCAGTACAGCGTGGTGTCCGCGGCCTGCATCAGACCGGTCGCGGTGGTGCCGGTGGCGGCCCGCTCCACGACGCCGATGCTCGCCGACACCGACAGCCGCTGCCCGGCCAGATCGAACGGGCGCTGCAGCGCGTCGAGCACGCACTGGGCGAGCTCGGCCAGCTGGTCGGTGCCGGTGGAGTCCTCCACCAAAAGAGCGAACTCGTCACCGCCGAGCCGCGCCACCAGATGCTCGCCGCGCCCCGTCGCGCGCTCCACCGCGCTCTGCGCGCAGCGCGTCAGCCGCTGCGCCACCGCGCTCAGCAGCCGGTCGCCGACGCGGTGCCCGAGGGTGTCGTTGACGGCCTTGAAGCCGTCCAGGTCGAGGTAGCACAGCCCGATCCGGCCGGTGCCGGTCGGCTCGAAGGACGCCGTCTCCAGCGCCGTGGAGAGCCGCTCGAAGAACAGCGCACGGTTGGGCAGGCGGGTCACCGGGTCGTGCATCTGCAGATGCCGCAGACGGGCCAGCAGGTCGTGCCGGTCGCTGATGTCGGCCACCGACAGCAGCATCCGCTCCTCGCCGCTGAGCGGCTCCGGGGTGAGCGGCTCGACGGTCACCTCCACCCAGACCGAGTGCCCCTCGGGGTGTTTGAGGCGGCGGGTGCAGCGCAGCCGTTTGCTGCGGCCGCACAGTACCTCGCGGTAGGCGGTCCACACCCGAGGGTCGGCGCCGAGGTCGGTGAGGTCCGCCGCGGTGGCGGCGACCAGCTGGTCCGGGTCGGTGCCGACCAGCTCGCCGAAGGCGGGGTTGGCCGCGAGGACCAGCCCGTCGCGGTTGAGGACGGCCATCGCCAGGCGTCCGGCGTGGAAGGCGGCGCGATAGTCGCCGAGCGAGGCGGCGGTGTCGTCGCAGCAGCCGGTGGGGGTGCGCCGGGCGTCGGCGGATTCTTTGGTCGTGCCGTTACGTTCCGTCACTGAGGGCAGTGTCGCTCCGGGTGTGCGGCCCGGGCCGTCGGGGTGTCCGCTCACTGCTCGCTCCCGCATGGCGCTTGTCTCGTATGGAGGGTGCTTCTCGCGCTGGAAAGTGTGGCGATCATAGAGGCTGGCACAACAGCCGAGCCAGCGACGCAGCCGTGATCGTCGGCACCCATGACGGAACTTCAGCCATTTCTGCTCGGCTCTGTTCGTACTGATTGCCCCCTTGGTCGTTTGTGACTTTCCGTTACGAGACGGTGGGGACGCGCCGGTCACTCGTCTGGTCCTCCGAAACAGGACGAATAGCTTTAAATCCCGACAGGGTAGATGAGGTCTCCGAATCCGTCCCTGGAGGTATATGTGCCGCGCGCCCTGACGCCCGACGGGGCGGACCACCGCCTGCGGCGCGTGGCGGCCGTCATCACGTCCTTGAGCGCACTGATCGCCACCTCCGTCGTCGCCGGACCCGCCACCGCCTCCGAGGCCGCCCTGGCGTGTGCGCTGGGCCGCTCCGACGCGCACCACTCCGAGGGCGTGGACAGCTGGAACGGCTCCTACACGCGCCCGGACCGCCCGCTCAGCGCCGTCATGATCTACCTCTCCTTCCCGGACTCCCGGCCCGCCGCCGCCCCGCGGGCGCTCTCGCGCGACTACTTCCCCGCCACCTCCGCCTTCTTCGCGCGCGCCTCCTACGGGAAGTTCCGGCTGCGCGCGCATGTGCACCCCGCCTGGGTGAAGATGCCGCGCTCGTCGGACGCGTACGGGATACGGCGCGACTGGGACTCCGCCCGGCGCGCGTCCTATCTGCGCGACGCGGTCGCCGCCGCGGATCCGTCGGTGGACTTCAGCCGCTACGACATGGTCTATTTCGTCGCCGATCCGGACGCTCCCGGCGTCGATTCGGACGCCACCAAGGTCGTCAACCTCGATCAGCCGATGCATGCCGACGACCGTGACCTGCATCGATTCGTCACCGTCTTCGAGCAGAGCCCGCCGGACCGCAATGTCCTCGCCCACGAGACCGGTCACGTCTTCGACCTGCCGGACCTTTACCACCGTCCGCGGGACGGCAAGGGTGACTGGGACACCTATGTGGGTGACTGGGACCTCATGGGCAGCCAGTTCGGGCTGGCCCCCGACCCCTTCGCCTGGCACAAGTGGAAGCTCGGCTGGATCGCCGACAACCAGGTCGACTGCGCCGGTCTCGCCGGCCCCACCATGCATTCGCTGCGGACCCTGTCCGCCCCCAGGGAGCCCCGCAGCCAGCGCCGGCCGCGGCTGCTGGTGGTGCGTACGGGGGAGGACAGCGCGCTGGTGATCGAGGCACGCGGTGCCGTGGGCAACGACCGCGGCGTGTGCACCGAGGGCGTCCTGGTCTACCGCGTGCGCAGCGAGACCCCCTCCGGGGCGGGGCCCGTCCAGGTCCTCGACGGGCACCCCGGCACCTCCGCCTGCTGGGGCACGTCCGTCTACCCGCCGCTCGCGGACGCGCCGCTGGGCGTGGGGGAGAGCATGGACGCCGCCGAGGACGGCGTGCGCATCCAGGTCGCGGGGCGGTCGAGCGACGGGGACTGGGCGGTCAAGATCGGGCGCGGCTGAGGCCCGCGGTGGTGGCGCACGAGCGGTGGCGCACCAGGCGGCGTGCCGGCACACGACGAAGGCCCCCACCGGAGTGAGGGCCTTCGACTGTCTGTGCGCCGCCAGGGACTCGAACCCCGGACCCGCTGATTAAGAGTCAGCTGCTCTAACCAACTGAGCTAGCGGCGCCTGCTGACGGGGAAAACATTAGCATCATGGTCGGGGAGGACAAAAATCGGTTTCCCTCAGCCCGGCATCAGGGCCGAAACGGGGTGCTGAGCTGCGGCTTCCCGCTCCGCCCCGGCGGTCGCGCGGGCGGCGCGGACACAGGCCCACAGCAGGACGTCGGGCCCGGGGAGCCAGGGATCGCGGGTGTCGGGGGCGACCAGCCAGCGGGAGGCGGCGGGGCCGGCGGGGTCCTGCGGAACGCCGGCCGGGCCGGTGCGGGGGTGCAGCGGCGGGATGGTCACCGCGTCGCCGCTGCCGTGGCACAGCAGCGGCGGGACGGCGGCGGACCACTCCTCCCAGACGAGCAGGGCGGGCAGCCGCTGGGCCGTGCCGGGCGCGGCGAAGAGCAGGATCCGGCCGCGGTGCGCCGCGACCGGCCCCGAGCCGGGGCCGTCGGACCATAAGCGGTCCACCATGCGCCGCCCGAAGAGCGCCGGAGCGTTGATCACGTCGAAGGCGGTGCCGCACGGCAGCGCGCTGGGCGCGGTCGGCTGCAGCGCCCACAGCGCGTGCATCTCGTCCGGACGGGGGCTGGCGGAGGCGAGCCACTCGGCGCCCGCGAGCGTGACGTATGCGGTGGTGGGGAAGTCCAGGGTGCGGGGAGTCTCGGGCAGCCAGTCACTCATGCCGAAACCTCGCTTCGCTCGGCCTCGCATTCGCGACGCGCGCACCTTTTCACGATTCGCTCCCTGCGCTCACTCATGGGGACAGGTCTACCGATACGACGCGTACGGCCTTGGCTGATTGGCGGAAATCAGGACGGGGCGGTACGCGACCGGGTATCTTGCCCCCTCGCATATGCCAGCGGCTCATGGTCACGGACCATGAGCCGCACAGAGGGGTGGGAGGGTGTGCGCGCCGTCCGGCGCGACCTGGTGTGCTCAGGCCATGTCGCCCGGCAGGGTGCTGCCGCTGCGCATCAGGCTGCGGCCGAACTCGACCATCTTGCGGGCGTAGTCCTCGGTCCACTCCGCCTGCTCGGCCAGCACGGCCAGCGGCAGCCGGTCGAACCTGCTGGGGTCGGACAGCTGGGCGGCGGCCAGCGCCTGGAACTCCGTGGCGCGGTCGGCCGCGGCGCGGAAGGCCAGGGTCAGCTCCGTGGCGCGGCTGAGCAGCTCGCGCGGGTCCTCCATCGACTCCAGATCGAAGAAGTGCTCGGGGTCGGCGGTGGCCTCCGGGGGCTCGAAGAGCAGTTGCGCGGGCCTCATGCGCCGGGGCCCCGGCGCCGTACCACGTGGGTCGGGAGCCGGTCGCGGCTCGGACATGTACCTACCTCCAGATCGTGTGCCGCATTCCATTGTCCCGCCCCGCGCAAGGGGGCCGGAAGCCGTGGGCCCCTGGGGCCCGACCCATCGGACAGGCCCTAAGGACGCCAGGCGACGCGATGTTCGTCCAGATGTGCCAGCACGGAGTGGTGGGCCTCCCAGCCGTCCGGGAACTTGACCGTGACGCCCAGGCTGACCGGCTCGGTCGAGGGGTGCTCGTCCAGGAGGTCGGTGACGCCGGCGCGGCAGACGACGATGCAGGCGTGGCGGTGCCGCGAGGCGAGCACGCACAGCCGGCCGGTCTCCAGATGGAAGGCGGTGGCGTCGGGGCGGCCGGAGAGCGGATGGAGGACGACCGTGACGTCGAATTCGCGGCCCTGGAGGCGGTTGGCGGTGTCCACCGTGACCTCGGCGACGCCCAGGCCCGCGAGCGCGGCGCGGACGGCCGCGGCCTGGTCGCGGTGCGCGGTGCCGACCGCGATCCGGTCCGCCGTGAGCGGCGCCGGATCGGCCGAGAGCTCGCTGGTCGCCGCGCCGCCGCGGTCCAGCAGCCGGCGCACCACCAGGGCCACCGCACGCACCGCCTCGGGGTCCGTGCGCGGCGTATGGCGGGCGGGCAGCTCCAGCAGGCCCCAGCCGGACTCGGCGGCCTCGTCCAGGACGCGGTCCACGCCCGAGCCGTCGCCCGGCACGCCGAACGCCAGCCGGCGGTCGCCGTGGCCGGTGCCGCTGCGGAACGGGGTGTAGGGGTAGAACGCGGCGGAGACCAGTGGCGCGGCCGAGGCGGGCAGGCGCCAGGAGACGGGCAGGCGGTGCTGTGGCAGGCCGGGGTTGTGGGCCAGGAGGGTGGCGACCGCGCTGGACGAGGGGTCGTAGGCGAGCCCGGCCCACTGCTCGGCCCCCACGACGCTGAAGGGGTCCAGCTGCCCGGGGTCGCCGACGAACAGCGCCCGCTCGAAGAGCCCGGCCACGCTCAGCAGCGCGTCCGACCGCATCTGGTAGGCCTCGTCCACGATGGCGTGCCGCCAGGGCTCGGCGACCTTGGTGTAGGCCCACTTCGCGGCCGTCGAGACGACGATGTCCATCCCGGCCAGATCGGCGACCTTCGCGGACGTACGGACCGCCGGCAGCTCGGCCAGCGCCGGGTCGAACGCGCCGGGCTCGCTGCTGTGCAGCCGGCCGACCGGCAGCTCGGGGTCCTTGGCGGCCAGTCGCAGGACCAGGTCGTCGACCTGGGCGTTGGTCTGCGCCACGACCATCAGCGGGCGCCCGGCGGCGGCCAGTTCGCGGGCCGCGCGGACCACCAGGGTGGACTTCCCGGCACCGGGAGGGGAGTCGACGACCACGCCGCGTCCGGGGCCGTGCAGCGTGTCGTGCAGGATCGCGTCGGTGGCCGCGGCGGCCGCGGCGCCGGGGTCGAAGGCGGACCGGGCGGTGGCGGAAGGGTCCTGGCCGGCCGTCATACGGCGGTGTGCTCCGGGTCGGTCCAGCAGCGGGCGCGCATCACAGGAAGTCCTCCGGTGTCACGGGGTCGGGGGTCTCGTTCGGCGCGTCCCCGGCGGCGGGTGGCGGGCCGCCGTGCGTCCAGGGCGTGTCCTCGGGGTCCGGCAGCTCCGGGCCGCCGCGCGGGGCGTGTTCGAACAGCGTCCAGCACACCGTGTCGTCCGGCTCCGGTAGGGAACCGGGCTCCGGTGTCCTGCCGCGCCCCATGCCGCCCGTCAGCCGCACCACCAGCCTGCCCGGCCCGCAGTCCGCATACGCCACGAACTCGGCGGGCTGGGTCCTTCCGTCCGCCAGGGCGCGGTGGAGCCTGGTGCCCCGGGACAGCTGCGGGAGGTCGGCCGTCTCCAGGGTGACCAGCGGGCGCGGCATCGGGCGCCGGCCCTCCGACATCGCCATCTCGACCGCGGTGACCGTGCCCTCGAACGCCTCGCCGGCCAGCCGGCGCCCCGCCATCACCAGCGGGTCGTCCAGGGCTTCCTGGGCGTCCAGTTGAGCCTGCGCGGTCTCCCGCGCGGACAGCTTCTGCGCGGCGGTGACCGCGTCGTCCCGCTTGGGCTGCGGCGGCTCCCCGGCGCGCACCCGGTCGCGGTGCGCCGTGTACGACCAGCGGTCGCGCTTCCAGCGGTCGGCGACACGGGCGCCCTCCGGGAGCGCGCGCAGCAGGTCGACACCGTGCCACACGGCGTCCCAGGCCGGCCGCAACTGGCTTGCCACCAGGGCCCGGAGCGCGTCCTCGGCGCCCGGCAGCCCGGCGTCGTAACGGGCCGTCGCGGGGGCGAGCAGCCGGTTGTCGAACGCCGGGTCCGTGGCCGGGCCGGCCGGCGGGCACAGCAGCTGCCCGTCCGCGTCCCGCGCCGACTCCGCGCGCTCGGCCGCCTCCTGGCCCGACATGCCGTGCGGAGGGTCGATCCAGGAGAGCAGCGCGCCCAGATGCTGGTCCTCCAGCGCGCTCTGGCCGCTCACCCAATGGCGGGTCAGCAGGCCCGTCATGGACTGCAGGAGGCCGGATCCGGGGACCCTGGCCCGCTCGCCGAAGTGCGTCAGCCAGCGGCCCAGCAACGGGACGTGCGGCGGCGCGGGATACGGCGCCTCCGGCTCCTGCTCGGCCGTCCGCCGAAAGCGCATCGAACGGCCCAGCAGCCGGACGTAGTCGATGCCGGCGGCGCTCGGAACGATCAACTGCGGTGCGTCCGCGCACAGTTCGACCTGCACCGGGACCTTCTTGCCGGTCTCCGGGTCGGTCTCCTTGCGCTCCTCCCACTCGACGGCGTCCGCGAAGCCGTCCACGTAGGGCAGCATCGCATCGGCCAGCTCGGCCAGGAACGCGAAGCGCAGATCGCGGTCGCGCGGCTGCGGGACGACCAGCAGCGCGGGCTTGTCGCGGTCCGTGCCGACCAGCGCGCCCAGGGGAGCGCCGGCCTCGCCGGCGGTCGTCAACGGGACGAGGACCAGCGGCCGTTCGGACAGATGGCGGTGGCGGACCGTGCACCGCGGCTGGGCGCGGCCGGCCGCCACCGCCTCCATCCGGGCCAGCGTCTCGATCATCGACATACCGGCTCCGATGCCCGCGAAGCCGCGCCGGCCAGCGCCTGGGCGCGCAGTGCGGCCGCCCGGCGCAGGGCGAGGACCGCCGGGTCGTCCGAGGCGCCGGGGTCCGTCGTGGCGGCCGCGGCCAGCACCTCCTCGACCGTGCCCAGCCCGCCCAGCTCGCCCCGTACGCCGCGCCCCAGGGCCTCCACCGCGCCCTCCTGGCGCGACCGCTTGCGGCAGTGGAAGGCCAGCTCGCAGGCGGCCAGGCACTCGGGGGCGTAGGCCGCGCCGACCGCCTCCACGGCCTCGGCCAGTTCCTCGGGCGGGCGGGTCGGGGTCCGGCCGTCGTCCGCGAGCCGGAGGTCGAACGTCGTGCCCTGCGGGAGGGACGCGGCGATCTCCTCGACCCGGGTGAGGCGGGTCAGCTGCCGCCGGGTCGTGGCCAGCTGCTTGCGGACGTCGACGGCGGCGGCCGCGGGGAGGTTGGAGAAGTCCTTCGGGCACACCAGCAGCACCCGGTCGCTCACCCGCACCGCGCGGCCCGTATGCGCGGCGGCATGCCCGGCGACCTGTTCCAGGGCGAGCACATAGACCGCCGCCTGGCGGGCCGCGGCCCCCACCTTGGCGGCGTCGGCCGAACCGTCGATCATCGGGAAGGACTTGATCTCGACGACCGTCCAGCCGCCGTCCGGATGCACCACCACCGCGTCCGGCTCCACATAGGCCGGCGAGCCGGCCACCTCCAGGACCAGCATCGGGTGGTCCAGCAGCGCCCAGCCGCCGGCCGCGGTCGCCTCGCGCAGCGCCAGCGCCGTACGCGCCGCCCGACCCTCGGGCCCGGCCGCGGACAGATCGGGGGCGGCGATCTCCTCGGGCCCGGGCGGCGGGGTACCGGGCGCGAGCCGCTCGTGCAGCAGCCGCAGCAGCTCCGTGCCGCCGTCGGCCTTCACCCGGGCCTCGAACGCGTTGCCCCGGATGAGCGCGAACTGGGACTGGCCGTGCGTCGCGGGCGAGCCCAGCGCCTGGGCCAGCGCACCCTTGTCGATGCCCGCGCCGTCCAGCAGCGCGCGGCGCCGGCAGCCCGGGTTGGCGGCCAGCGCGGCGAGCGCGCGGGCGTCCAGCGAGCGGGGGCGTACGCCGGGGCCGCGCAGCTCGGTGAGCCTGGCCCGGCCCACGCCGGGTGGGGGCGCCGCCGGCCGCGGGCCCGGCGCCGGCGCCTGCCGCCCCGCTCCAGGGGCGGCCGACGCGGGTCGGCTGTCGCGGAAGGTGTTCACCCGCCGAAGTCTCGCATCCCGCACTGACACCCCACCGGCCCGTCCGCGATCCGGCCCCTCCCCGCCCGCGGACAAAACGCCCCCGTGCGCGAGAATGGGAGTCCCGCGGTCAACGTTGCCCGCACCGAGCAACGACCAGCCGAGCGATCGGCGAGAGGTACGACCATGGCAGCGCGCATATTCCTGGCCAGGCACGGGCAGACCGAGTGGTCCCTTTCCGGCAGGCACACCGGCCGTACGGACATCCCGCTGCTGGACGAGGGGCGGCGCGGCGCCAAGCTCCTGGGCGAGCGGCTGCACCACGCCCCCTGGGACGGCCTGCCGGGCGTCGAGGTCCGCACCAGCCCCCTGGTGCGCGCGAAGGAGACCTGCGAGCTGGCCGGCTTCGGCGACCGGGCGCAGGAGTGGGACGCGCTGATGGAGTTCGACTACGGCGCGTACGAGGGCCTGACCCCGCACGAGATCAAGGCCCGGCGGCCGGGCTGGCTGATCTGGCGCGACGGGGTCCCCGAGGGCGAGACGCTCGCCGAGGTGTCCGCGCGGGCGGACGAGGTCGTCGACTGGGCGCGGTCGGCCGACCGCGACGTGCTGGTCTTCGCGCACGGCCACATCCTGCGCGTCCTGGGCGCCCGCTGGCTGGGCCTGGACATCTCCTTCGCCGCCCGCATCCGGCTGGAGCCGACGTCCCTGTCGGTGCTCGGCTGGGCCTACGGGGAGCCGGCGATCGAGCGCTGGAACGACACCGGACACCTGGGCTGAGCGGCCCCGCCGCCGGTCAGCCGCCCGCGGAGGCCGCGACCGAGGCCGCGTGCCACTCCAGGAACGCGGCGACCGGCGCGATCCCGCGGTGCGGCCGCAGCGTACGGGCCGTGCGGTCGAGCATCGTACGGATCCGCGCCGAGTGGACCTGCTCCAGCAGCGCCAGCACCCGGGTACCGGCCGCGGCGGCCTCCTCGGGCGCCCCGCTGTCGGCGAGGTCGCCCGCCAGCTCCGCGGTGAACAGGGCGATGTTGCGGGTGAAGTGCGGATCCTGCAGGGCGACCGCGCGCTGCGCGTACTCCGCCGCGCGCTGCGCGTCGCCCAGCGCCGACCAGCACTGCGCCTCCAGGCCCGCCAGTTCCGCCTCGCCGTAGAACGTCATCCACTCCGGGTCGCCGTCCCGCTGCCCGGCCGCGAACAGCCGCTCCGCCCGGCCTAGCGCCTGCTCGCAGCCGGCGCGGTCGGCCAGCCCCGCCCAGCCGCCCGCCTCCCGCAGCGCCAGCAGGGACAGCAGCCGCGGCGAGGCCAGCCGCTTGGCGGCCTGCTGTGCGGCCTGCGCGGCGCGCACCGCCTCGCGCGGCCGGCCGGCGTCCCGGGCGAGGAAGGCCGTGTTGCAGAAGGCGTGCGCCTCCAGGGCGGCGTCGCCGCAGACCCGGGCGGTGGCCAGGGCCTCCGCGTAGTGTGAGCGGGCGTCGTCGAAACGGCCCGAGTCGTGCGCCAACCAGCCGACGGTGATGGCGAGTTCGCCCGCCCCGGAGTGCAGCCGGTCGGACACCTTGCGGTGCTGGACGTCTGCGTCCAGCAACTCGTAGGCGGCGCGCAGCGGCTGGGTGGCGCGGCGGTAGATGCCCTCCGCGCCGTGCCGGTCGTCCAGCAGCCGGATGTGGCGCACGGCCTGCTCGACGGCGGTGGCCTCGGCCGCGCCGGCCCGGCCGCCGACCGGGGTGCGCGGCGGCGGTACATGGGCGGACGCGGCGGTGGCAGCGGCTTCGACGGGGTGCAGGGCGGCGAAGCCCAGGGCTGCCGCCGGGCCGCCGGTGATGAACGCGCGACGCAGCACGTCGCTCTCCTCGCAGATCTGGATACAGGTATCGCGGTGGTCGGTGTCGGTTGCCAGGGGCACGGCGCTGACCGCCGCCGTACGCGCCCCCCGTCCGCGTACCGCCTCGCGAGGCGCGAAACCCATGTCGGGCAGCGTCAGCCCGGGGAACATGTGCCGAAACACCCGCTCGTAGGCGTAGTTCGGACACCGGATCTCCCCGGACTCGACGCGGCCCACATAGCGGGCGTCGCACGAGACCTGCTCACCGATCTCACGGGCGGCCCGTCGGACCGCCGCCGCGAACTCGCCTGGTGACAGCCGGCCGCGCAGCTGCCGGAATGCGGTGTTCGGGCGAGCGGGTACGGTGCGGGACGACGCTGAACGTGTTGCTGGCGACGCCATGGCGGACCCTCTCCGTGCCATCTTGTGGCGATGCCGCCTCCTGGCGGTGCGGCGGGACGACCGTACCGGCTGGCAGGGCGCCGATACACACACTTTGGCTACAAATCGGATATCTCGCGCGTGATCTGCCATGAACTGCCATCCTTTGCAGCGTTACGCCGCCGTAGCTGTTGACGTGCCCGTCCGTTGAACTCGGTGTAAAGGGTGCGGCGCGTGCAGGAGGAGGGGTTCTCCGTGTGGGAGACCGGCGTGAGCAGGGGCGGCAACGGGTCCGCGGGCCAGGTCCGGGGCCGGCGCAAGCAGGTCGTCCCCGGCGGCACGGCCGCCGTACCGGTCCAGCCCTGTGACCTCGTCACGGTGCCCGCCCGGCAGGGGCTGGAGGCCGTCGACATCCTCCGGCTGCGCGACGGCGTCGGCCCCGTACTGCACGACGGCGCCTGCGACACCCTCGGCTTCCTGGTGCCCGCGGGCACGGCCGACGGCTGGGACGTGCCGGGCAGCGCGTGCACCCAGACCTACGGGCGGGCCGGCGTACCGGCCGCTGAGGGCGGCGCGGCGCAGCCGCCGGTGACCGGCACCGGCTGGCTGGTGTCACCGGAGGGCGCGGGCGCCGCCGCCACCGACCCGGCCGTGCTGCGCGCGGCGCTCGGCGAGGCGGCGCGCACGATCGAGGCCTGCGACCGCTGCCAGTGAGCGCCGGGCCGGTGGCGGGCCGGGCCGCTGGGCCGGGCCCGCTGGCCGGGTCAGTGCGCGGGCTCGCCGGCCGCCGCCTCCGGGGCCGGGCCGCTCGCGGCGGCCGGAGCACCGTCCCGTGCCGGGCGCGGGATGGTGGGGGCGCCCCGCCGGTCGCCCAGTCGCCGCTGTACACCGCGCAGCAGCCGCGCCGCGGTGAAGCCCGCCCCGTGCACGAGGTGCATCGACGGGCCGAACGACGGGGCGCTGAGCAGCCCCGCGAAGAACAGCCCGGGCCAGGACGATTCGAAGCCGGAGCTCAGCTCGGGCGCGCGGCTGCCGGCCACGGTCCGCAGGGTGGTGCGCACCCGGGGGTGGAGCAGGCGCAGCCGCCGGAGGTCGGGGGTGAATCCGGTCGCCGAGACCACATGGTGGGCGTCGACGGTCTCCGAGCCGCCATCCGTATGGGTGAGATGGAGCCGCACCCCGTCGCCGTGCGGGACCGCGGCCCGGACCCGGTGGCCGAGCCGGGCGGGCACCGCGGGCTCGAAGCGCCCCCGCAGCCACCAGGCGCCGGCCGGGGCCGGCCCGGTCTCGGCGATCCGGACCCGGCTCGCCGCGGGCAGCCGGCGCACCGCCCACGGCAGCCGCGCCCACACCCAGTTGGGCCAGCCGGTGCCGAGTCCGGAGCGCGGATCGCGCAGCGCGCGCAGCAGGCCGCGGTCCAGCGGCTGCGGCGGGCTGTTCCAGTTCAGCCGGTCCGCGCGGGCCACCAGCGTGGGCCGGGCGCCCTGTTCGGCCAGCAGGGCCGCGGTCTCCAGCGCGGACTGCCCGGAGCCGATCACCGCGACGTCCCGGCCGGCGAAGCGGCGCAGATCGCGGTGGTCGCTGCTGTGCGAGGCGAGTTCCGGGGGCAGTTCGAGCAGTGACCAGGGGCGGTGGGCGAACGGCACCATGCCGACGGCGAGCGCGACGGTCCGCGCCGCGATCAGCTCGCCGGTGTCGGTCTCGACCTGGAAGCCGTCCTCGCCGTCGGGGCGTACGGCGGTGACGGCGACCTCCTCGACCTGCGGCACCGCCCGCTCGCCGAACCACCTGCCGTAGGCGAGGTAGGTCTCCAGGGTCAGCGGGACGCCGTGCTCGGCGGTCAGGCCGTGGACGGCGCAGTACTCGGACAGGTTGTGGCGGCCGGACGGGGCGGAGAGGCTGGAGGACCAGGGCTCGGACTTGAGCAGCATGCCGTCGGGCATGTGCTCGCACCACGAGGCCATCGGCCGGCCCAGGACCCGCAGCCGCAGCCCGGCCGCCGCCGCGTGCGCGGCGATCGAGAGTCCGTAGGGGCCGGCGCCCACCACCACGAGGTCGTACATGGATGCTGCCTGCGCTTTCTCATCGGTCGGACTCATCGGTGCGGACTCAACGGTGCGGACGGCTCGCCGTGGCGCCACCTACCTGTTCGAGAGCGGGGACGGGGCGGGCGACCGGGACGGGTCCGGCAGCGGGACGACCGCGGAGGGGTGGGCCGGCGGCGCGGGGGCCGGCACGGGGCGGCGCCACCGGGGCGCGGCGGCGGTGGCCACCGCCTGCTCGTACACGCTCATCAGCGCCTCGGCGCTGCGCGCGATGTCATAGCGCCGCACCACCGGCGGTACCGGCAGCCGGCCCGGTTCGTGGCGCCGCAACTCCCTGAGCGCGGTGCCCAGTTCGTGGACGCCGGGGCTGAAGCGCCGGGCGCCGGGCGCCTGGTCCGCGGGCAGGTCCTCGACCGCCGGGCAGCTGCCGTAGAGCACATGCAGCCCGGACGCCAGCGCTTCCAGGACGGCCAGCCCGAACGCCTCGTCCGGGGACGGCGAGACGAAGACGTCGAGGGCGGAGAGCAGACCGGGGATGTCGGGCCGGCCGCCGGGCACGGCGCCCGGCGCGGCGGCCCGGACGCCCGCCGCGTAACCCATGGCGCTCGGTGGCGCCGCTTGGACGCTCGTCGCGTCACCGACGGCGCCTGGTGGCGCTGCTGGGACGCGCTCTGCGTCACCAACGGCGCGTGGTGGCGCCGCTTGGACGCTCGTCGCGTCACCAATGGCGCCCAGCAGGTGAATGCGATCCCCCGACCCGAACTGCTCCGCCGTCCGCCGCAGCGTCTCCCGCTCCGGTCCCTCGCCCGCCAGCAGCAGGTGGACGCCCGGGAGTTGGGTCACCGCCCGGACCAGGACGTCGAACCGCTTGCCGGGCACCAGCCGGCCGGCGCCGCCGACCACGAAGGCGTCCAGCGGCAGCCCGAGCCGGGTGCGGACCAGGGCGCGGGCGGCCGGGTCGAAGCCGAAGCGGTGCGCCTCGATGCCGCTGTGCACCACGTGGATGCGCCGCTCGGGCACGCCCCAGCGCAGCAGCCGGGCGGCGACCGTGTCCGAGACGGCGACCGTCGCCGCGCCCAGCCGCTCGGTGGCCCGGTAGAGCGCGCGGACGCCGCGGGTCAGCCGGCGGCCCTCGATGACCGCGTCGCCCAGGGAGTGCTCCGTTGCGACCACCGCCCGTACACCGGCCAGCCGGGCGGCGATCCGGCCGTAGACACACGCCCGGTAGAGGTGGGTGTGCACCAGGTCGTAGCCGCCGGCGCGGATCAGCGCGGCCAGGCGGGGGAGCACGGTCAGATCGCGGTCGCCGGTCATGCCGAGGTGGGTGACGGGGGTGCCGTCCGCCTCGATGCCGTCGGCGACCGGCCCCGGACCGGTCAGGGTGACGACCTCGCACTGGGCGGGCAGCCGGCGCAGCAGCAGCCGCAACTGCTGCTCGGCGCCGCCCATGTCGAGGCCCGTGATGACATGCAGAACCTTCACCGGGTGCCTCCAGGGGTGGGGGTAGCGGCCGGAGTGGTGGTCGCGTCGGTGGGCCGTGCGGCGAGCCGGCCGCCCGCCGCCGCGCCCGCGCTCATCTGCCCTCCAGCCGGAGCAGCGAGGCCGCGGTGCGCAGCAGGATCCGGATGTCCTGCCACAGCGACCAGCTGTCGATGTAGAGGTTGTCGAACCGGGCCCGGTCCTCGGCCGAGGCGTCCCGGCCGAGCCCGTGGACCCGGGCGAGTCCGGTGATGCCCGCCGGCATCCGGTGCCGGGCGGCGTACTCCGGGCAGTGCCGGGTCGACCGCCGGACCCGGCAGGGCGGCTCCGGGCTCGGCCCGACCAGGCTCATCTCGCCGCGCAGGACGTTCCACAGCTGCGGCAGCGCGTCCAGCGAGGTGCGCCGCAGCAGCCGCCCGACCCGGCTCGCCGGGGCGTCGTCCGCCGCGTAAGGGGGTGCCGTCGCCCCGTGCCCGTCGCCGCGGCGCAGGGTGCGGAACGTCAGCCGGGTGAAGGTGTCGCCGCCGCGGCCGGTGCACTCCTGCCGCAGGAGCACACCGGGCCCGTCGGCGAGCCGTAGCGCCAGCGCGCAGCCCAGCAGCACCGGCGCCAGGGCCGCCAGCGCGGGCGCGGCCAGCGAGAGGTCCAGCGCCCGCTTGCCCCAACTGCCGTGCCGGGGCGGGGCGGTGTCCAGCGGCCGGCAGGCGAAGCCCCACAGGTTCTCGGTCTCCCGATGGGGCGGCCGGCCCTCGCGGGCGGCCGCGGCGCCGGCCAGCCAGATCGCCGAACCCTGGTCGACGAAGCTGCGCAGCAGCGCGGCGGTGTGCGCGTCGGCGTACGGCGGCAGGGTGAACACCACATCCCGCACGGTGTGCTGGACGACGGCCCGGGCGATGTCCTGGGGGGAGCGGAGCCGCGGCGGCGCGGTCCGGCTCGCGGCGTCCTCGGGGGGGCCGGGCGGCACCGGCGCCGGCGGGACCACGCCCACCGGGCGCATCCCGTACTCGGGGTGGGCGGCGAGCACCGCGGCCAGCTGCCGGGCGGCCGGGTCGGCGCCGACGATCAGCGCGGCGCGCGGCCGGCGGCGGGCGAGGTTGCGGCGCGCCCGGTAGACCGCGGCCCGGCCGCCGCACACCAGCACGCCGTGCGCGGACACGGCGAGCACCAGCAGCGCGGGCGACAGCGCCCGGTCGGGGCGTACGGCGGCGAGCACCGCGGCCGTCGCGCACCAGCAGACGGCGCCCCGGCCCAGCAGCGCCGGCAGATCGCCCAGCGCGGTCGGCGCGGGGCCGGGACGGTAGAGCCCGGCCCGGGTGTGGAGCAGCAGCAGTCCCAGCAGCGCGGCGGCGGGCAGCGCCGGCGGCGCGTCGGGGCCGAGGACGAGGAGCGCGGCGCCCGCGGCGGCCAGGCAGTCGGCGGCCATCAGCGGGGCGACGGTGCGCCGCAGCAGGCCGCGGCCGGGCCGGGGCGGCGGCAGGGTCGCCCGGCCCGGCCCGCGCGGCGGACCGACCGCGACGGCCGGCGGGCGGGGCACCGCCGACGGGGGCCGGACCCGGGCGGAACGGGGTGCGTCGGTGCTCTCCGTCGTCATCGCCCGATCCGCCTCCCGCGCTTCGGGCACGGCGCCCCGGGCAGCCGGCGGTACCTGTGGAGCACCGCGGGCCTCTCCCGCCACGGCACGTCTTGGGCCGGCACGCACTGCTCCCCTGACTCCGAGCTGACAGAACTCTCAGCGGACTCTCTACGGACTGCGGGTCTTTCGGCGGTCTTCGCGGACAATTCCGGGGCGCGTGGCTCAGTGCTCGGCGTCGGCCTGGAAGAAGAACGCGCCGAGCAGATATCCGGGATCGCGCGTGGTGAAGCGGAAAGTGAGCCGATCGCCGCCGTACCGCAGTGCGGGCTTCAGGTCGAATACATCGGAATCGATTCCGAAGGTATTGCGGTAGGCGGGTTTCCGGGCGGTCTCCCGGCCGAAATCGGTGATCGTCGAATTCATCACATCATTCGCCGGATTGGCGGTGTCCCCCAGCGCGTACGGGCGGCGCCGCCCGCTTTGGACGCTGAGTCCGTCCGTTCCCACGCCCCGCTTCGCGCCGTAGGCCACCGTCCCCAGCCGGCCGCCCGCGTTCGCCGGGATCCGCAGCCCCGCCGGCCGCACCGACAGCGTGCGGCCCTGCGCACCCAGCGGCTCGAAGCCGTCCCACAACGCGATGCTGCGCAGCGGCAGTTCGGCGTTCTCGTACGCGACCACCAGCGTCCAGCCGCCCCAGGCGCCGGCCGTGGACCGGCCCGTCGCGACGTTGATCCGGCCCACCGTGTAGCCGCCCGGACCGCTCCTGCGCACCAGATCGGTGACGTCCGCGGACGCCTGGAAGCCGTCGGCGGCGGCGAGTGCGGTGCGGCGGCCGGTCACGGAGTCGGCGCGCACCTCCTGGTAGCGGCCGCCGGGCCCGGCGATCAGCACCCGGCCGTTGTCCTCGGCCGCCTTGCGCCCGCCGGCCCGCAGGTTGCCGCCCCAGTACAGCCGGGCGTAGCTGACCCGGGAGCCGGCCGGGAGCCGCAGGTCCGCCGCGCTGGAGTTGGCGGTGCCGCGGTCGGAGTCGACGTCGACGTACGCCAGCCGGTGGTGGCCGCCGGCGCCGCCCTGCCGTTCGGCCGCGCAGGCCGCCGCCGCGCGGCGGTCCGTCCCGCCGCAGGTGACCGCGGAGTTGGCGGCGCGTGCGATACCGCCGTGCTGGGTCGCATGGAACCGTTCGGCGAAGGGAATGCGGGCGGATTCCCCGGGAGCCGGCGCGGCCGCCGAAGCCGGGGCGGCCGACAATGCCAAGGAAGCCAGCGCGCACACGCCGCGCCCGGTGCGGTCCATCGACTTCCGCATGTCGTCCTCTCCGACTTCTATCAGTCAAACAGGAGAGCACTCTGACAGAAATCATGTTGGAAACCGCGACAGGCACGCCGGATACCCCGCGGGGATCCCGATCGGCACAATGGCGGATTTCGCCGGCGGGGCGGCTTGCTGCCAGAAGGGCTAATGATTACTGCCAGAAGGACCAATGATTTCCCGTAAGGGGGAATGCCCGCATCCCTGCTTCATTCGGCTCGTTGTGACCGGGTGCCCCATTCGCGAACTGAAAGGAGAATGGGATGAAGCGGTTCGTCCAGTCCGTCGCGACGGCTGCGGCCGGCTGCGCCCTGGTGGTCAGTGGCGCAGGCATCGCGTCTGCCGGTGGCGGTGTCCCCCAGCAGGGTGGTCACGAGCGTGCCGGTGACGTTCAGTACATCCAGCAGAGCTACGGCGGCCACAAGAAGCGCAAGCACCACCACGGCCACCACCGTGCTGGGAACGTCGCCGTGGCCAAGGGCTACGCCAAGGGTTCCCCGGGCTTCCTGAGCGGCAACGTGATCCAGGTACCGATCAACATCCCGATCAACGCCTGCGGCAACAGCCTCAACATCCTTGCGCTGCTGAACCCGGCGTTCGGGAACCGCTGCGTCAACGGCAGCATCGGAGGCAAGTAGTGCATTCGGCGGACCGCCCGGCCTCGCGGTCGCGGGGGGTCCGCCGCTCTGCCGTCCCCGTACCGCCGCACCGCCCTGACCAGGGGGTAGGGCATGCGGGACGACAGTCATACTGGAGGGCATGGCAAGGAGCAGGCGCGGGCGCGGCGGAGCGGAGCCGGTCACGGAACCGGTGGACGGCGGGCTCGCGGAGCTGCGGCCCGACCGGGACCGGCCGCGCGGCTGGACGCTGCTGCTCGACGGCGCCCCGCAGTCGCATGTCGACCTCGACGACCCGGCCTTCCTCGACTTCCCCTACCAGCGCCGGCTCGGGCACATCGCCGATCTCGCCGGGCCGCCCGGCGCCCCGCTGCGCGTCGTCCACCTCGGTGGGGGCGCGCTGACCCTGGCCCGCTACATAGCCGCGACCCGGCCCCGCTCCACCCAGCAGGTGGTGGAGATCGACGCGCCACTGGTCCAGTTCGTCCGCCGGCAGCTGCCGTGGGACAGCGGCTGGCGGATCCGGGTGCGCGGTGGCGACGCCCGCGCGGGCCTGGCGAAGATCCCCGACGGCTGGGCCGACCTGATCATCGCCGATGTCTTCGGCCGGGCACGCACGCCCGCGCATCTGACCAGCACCGAGTTCGTGGCCGAGGTCCGCCGGGCGCTGCGGCCCGGCGGGTACTACGCGGCCAACCTCGCGGACGGGCCGCCGCTGCGTTTTCTGCGCGGTCAGATAGCCACCGTCGCCGCCGCGTTCACCGAACTCTGCCTGACCGCCGACCCGGCCGTACTGCGCGGCAAGCGCTTCGGCAACGCCGTCCTGCTGGCCTGCGACACCGCGCTCCCGCTCGCCGAACTGACCCGCCGCGCGGCAACCGACCCCCAGTCCGGGCGGGTCGAACACGGCCGCGCGCTGGCGGACTTCACCGGCGGCGCGGCCCCGGTCACCGACGCCACGGCCGTCGCGTCCCCGGCCCCGCCGGCGAGGACCTTCGACTGACCCGGCGCACCGGCGCCGGCCCGGCTCAGGTCGCCTGGTTGCTGATCTGCACCGCCGGCGGATGCCCGTTCCAGGTGCAGAACACCGACGTATGCGCGCCGGCGCCCGTGAAGTCGACGCGGATCCACTGCTGCTGCTTCCAGACCTGCATCTCCCAGCCCGAGTTCGGGGTCGCCGACACCAACTCGGCCGAGGAGCCGGCCACGCTGAAGACGACCCGGCCGCCCGCCGTGGAGTAGCTCTTGATCTCGCCGCGGGACGGATACCCGGAACCGCCCGGCGGTACGGCGGACCGGCCCGGCCGGGTCGCGCCGGTGGGCGAGGGCGTGGCCGGTTTCGACGACTTGCCGTCGGCGGGTGCGGGGCCGCGTCCCGCCGAGGCGGACGGTTTGGGGCGGTGGGTCGAGGAGACCCGCGGCGTCGCGCCGCCGTCCGCCCCCGAGGAGGCCACCTGGTCGGAAAGGGGCAGCGCGCGGGGGGCGTCGTACGCCGTGCCGGACAGCACGGTGTGCACACCGAACCACGACAGGGTGACCGCGGCGCCGGTCGCCAGCGTCCAGGCCGCCGCGTGAACCAGTCCTCGTTGCATTTGGCTCATACTGCACCACCGGCCCGCCCCGTTGCAGCCGGTCCGCGCGGGCGGAAGACACCGTTCCGGCGTCAACCTCGGGTAAGGGGACTGGCCCGAATGGCGTACGGTGCCGCCCATGGCACGTGTGCTCGTGGTCGAGGACGACCAGTTCGTCCGCTCGGCCCTCATCCGGCATCTGACCGAGGCCGCCCACACGGTGCGCAGCGTCGGGACCGCACTGGAGGCGCTGCGCGAGGTGGCGCAGGTCGGCTTCGACGTGGTCATCCTCGACCTCGGCCTGCCCGACCTGGACGGGGGCGAGGCGCTGAAGATGCTGCGCGGCATCACCGACGTCCCGGTGATCATCGCCACCGCCCGAGACGACGAGGCCGAGATCGTCCGGCTGCTGAACGACGGCGCCGACGACTACCTCACCAAACCGTTCTCCGTCGAGCACCTCTCGGCCCGGATGTCCGCCGTGCTGCGCCGCTCGCGGGCGGGCGCGGCCGGCGCGGAACCGCCCTCACGAGTGATCCGGGTCGGCGGCCTGGCCATCGACCCGCTGCGCCGGCAGGCCGAACTCGACGGCGTCGCGCTCGACCTGACCCGCCGGGAGTTCGACCTGCTGGCCTTCCTCGCCGGGCGCCCCGGTGTCGTCGTCCCGCGCAAGGAGCTGCTCGCCGAGGTCTGGCAGCAGTCCTACGGCGACGACCAGACCATCGACGTCCATCTGTCCTGGCTCCGCCGCAAGCTGGGCGAAACCGCGGCACGGCCCCGGTATCTGCACACCCTGCGGGGTGTGGGGGTGAAGTTGGAGCCGCCGCAGTGAGATGGGCCCTGGTCAAGGTGGCACTGGCGGTCACCACGATGGTCGTGGTCGCCTTCGCCGTCCCCCTCGGACTGGTCGTCAAGGAGCTGGCCCGCGACCGCGCCTACTCCAACGCCGAACGGCAGGCCGCGACCATCGGCCCGGTCCTCGCCATCACCACCGACCGCGTCCAGCTGGAGCGGGCGGTCGCCAGCGCCGAGACCGGGCCGGGCGGCCGGATAGGCGTCCACGTCCCGGCGGCCGGCAAGAACGGCGCACCCGCCGAGATCGGTTCCCGGCGGGCCGCCCCCGCCGATGTCGCGGCCGCCGTCCGGCTCGGCCGGGCCTCCATCGCACCGGTCCCCGGCGGCTCCGCGCTCCTGCAGCCGACCGCCGTCGCCTCCGGCATCGCGGTCGTGGAGGTCTTCGTCCCCGATGCCGCGCTCACCAACGGTGTCACCACCTCCTGGGCGGTGCTGGCCGGCGTCGGCCTCGCGCTGGTCATCGGCTCGGTGGCGGTGGCCGACCGGCTCGGCACCCGCATGGTGCGGCCCGCCGAGCGGCTCGCGGGCGCCGCCCTCGACCTCGGCAAGGGCAGGCTCGGCGTACGCGTCCCGGAGGACGGCCCCAAGGAACTGCGGTCCGCGGCCAGCGCCTTCAACTCCATGGCCGACCAGGTCGTCCAACTGCTCGCCAACGAACGCGAACTGGCCGCCGACCTCTCGCACCGGCTGCGCACCCCGCTGACCGTCCTGCGGCTCAACACCGCCTCGCTCGGCGACACCCCGGCCGCCGAGCAGACCCGGGCCGCCGTCGAGCAGCTGGAGCGCGAGGTCGACCAGATCATCCGCACCGCACGCGAGCAGAAGGCGCAGACCCGGCAGGCGGCGGCCGCGGCCGGCTGCGACGCGGCAGAGGTGATCCGCGAGCGGATGGACTTCTGGTCGGCGCTGGCCGAGGACGAGGGCCGTACCGTGCGCGTCGCCGGCGCGGAGAACCCCGTACGCATCCCGGTCGCCCGCCCCGAACTCGCCGCCGCCCTGGACGCGATGCTCGGCAACGTCTTCCGGCACACCCCCGAGGGCACCGCCTTCGCGGTCGATGTGCACAACGCCGAGGAGGCCGTGATCGTGCTGGTCTCGGACGCCGGTCCCGGCATCGCCGACCCCGACGCGGCGCTGCGCCGCGGCCACGGCGGGGGAGGGGACGGCTCGACCGGCCTGGGCCTGGACATCGTGCGCCGGCTGGCCGAATCCACCGGCGGCGATGTGCGCCTGGGGCGCTCGGTCCTCGGCGGCACCGAGGTACGGGTCTGGCTGGCGCTGGACGGCGGCCGCGACCGGCACGGTGTACGCCGCGGCCACCGGCTGCGCCGCACGCTCGGCGGCCGGGGACGGCGGGGGGCAGTCCGGGCCGGCTCCTGAGCGATCGGGCACGCGGCATAGGCCGGTGGTCTTAACCACCCCCTTCCGCTCCCTTAAGGCAGCCATAATTCCGCCAACCGCCGTGTGGATACCGGCATTTGTCCGTTTCGCTGCCGCTAGCGTGCGGGACGCACCACGGTGCACCCCAGCCCCCCACGTGACGACAGGCAGGCACCAGATGACCCCCTCGGCACACCGCCGGCGCAAGAGTCGTACCACCCAGCTGATCGTGACCGGCGCGGCCGTGGCCGTCGCGGCCGGCGGCGCCTTCGCCGTCGCCGGCTCCGCCATGGCCGGCAAGGCGCCCCGGACCCCCGGCGCCGCCAAGGCCGCGGCCGGCTTCGCCCCGTACGTCGACACCTCCCTCAGCCCCGCCTACGACCTGACCGCCACCGCCGAGAAGACCGGCGTGAAGAACTTCCACCTCGCCTTCGTCACCTCCGGCGGCGGCTGCACTCCCAAGTGGGGCGGCTCGGGCGAGCTCGGCGACAACCCGGTGGCCCGGCAGATACCCCGGCTGCGCAAGGCGGGCGGCGACGTGCGGGTCTCCTTCGGCGGCGCCAACGGCTCCGAACTCGGCGTGGCCTGCGGCTCGGCGGACGAGCTGGCCGCCGCGTACGGCAAGGTCATCGACCAGTTCGAGCTCACCAAGGTCGACTTCGACATCGAGGGCGGTGCGCTGCCGAACACCGCCGCCAACACCCGCCGCGCCCAGGCCATCACCCAGCTCCAGAAGAAGCACCCCGGTCTGGATGTCTCCTTCACCCTCCCGGTCATGCCCGAGGGCCTGACCCAGGACGGGGTGAACCTGGTCGCCGACGCCAAGAAGAACGGCGTCAAGGTCTCCGCCGTCAACATCATGGCGATGGACTACGGCCCCGCCTACGACGGCGACATGGGCACCTACGCCACCCAGGCCGCCACCGCCACCCAGGGTCAGATCAAAAAGGCCCTCGGGCTGAGCGACGCGGCCGCCTGGAAGGCCGTCGCCGTGACGCCCATGATCGGCGTCAACGACGTCCAGAAGGAGGTCTTCAAGGTCGAGGACGCCACCCAGCTGGTGAAGTTCGCCAAGGACAAGCACCTGGGCTGGCTGTCGATGTGGTCCTCGACCCGCGACAAGGCCTGCGAGGGCGGCTCCTCCCCGTCCGCGCAGCCGACCTGCAGCTCCATCGAGCAGGGCCCGCTGGACTTCACCAAGGCCTTCGGCGCCCACACCGGCTGATACAAGGTCCCACCCCCACCGGAGGTCCGGCCCGTCGTCCCGGACCACCGTCCCCCGGGGCGCGTCCGCACGCGCCCTAGGCGGGGCGCGGCGGCCCACCCCCCACCCGCTGCGCCCCGCCCCGCACCGCCACCCGGAAGGCGATCGGGGTGCTGCCGGTCTGCCGCTGGAAGAACTTGCTGAAGTTGGTGGCGTCGGCGAAGCCCAGCCGGTCCGCGATCCGGGCCGCCGACTGGTCGCCGTGCGCCAGCAGCCGCTTGGCCTCCAGCGCCACCCTGCGGTCGATGAACTCCTTCGCGCCGGTGCCCGCGGCGGCCTCGGTGGCCCGCGAGAGGGTGCGCGGCGCGTACCCCAGCGCGCGGGCGTAGTCGGCCACCCGGCGGCTGCGGGTGAAGCCCCGCTCCACCGCGTCCCTGAAGCGCAGATACGTCTCGCTCGCCTCGCAGCCGGCGGCCTCGCCGTCGGCGGGCCCGCCCGCGTGGGAGACCCGCAGCACCAGTACGGCCAGCAGGTGCCGCAGCACCTCCAGGTGGATCTCCAGCGGCAGTCCGCCCAGCGCCCCGAACTCCTGGTGCAGCTGGCGCATCGCCTCCTCCACCCGGCGCGCCGCCGCGCCCCGCGGATGCCGTACGGGCGGCCCGTACCAGTCCTCGATCCGGGCCGCGGCCGCGGTCGCCGGATCCAGGAAGCCGGCCTCGAAGAGCACCAGCCGCCCCTCCGCACCGGTCAGATCACCAAAGTGCTGGACCTGCCCGGGACGCGACCACAGCAGATCGCCCGGGGCGAGCGGATGCTCCCGGAAGTCGACGCTGTGCACCAGCCGGCCGCTGTCCAGGGTCAGCAGATGGTGGAAGCCGGGGCGGTGCGGGGTGGCCAGCTGGCAGGCGTCCGCGCGCTCGCGCAGCTCGGCGAGCGTCATCACCTCCAGGCCCGCGGGCCGCCCGGCCGGCGCGGCGAACGCGACCTCCCGGATCTCCGGAACGGGCTCCGGCTCCTGCTGTCGCTTTTTGACCATCACTGGTCCCTTCGCCACCCCGAAATGTCCCGCTACCAGCTCTAGCGTAGAAGACATCAGCGAGTCCGCTGACCGAAAACGTCAGTCCGCAGCACCGGCCACGCCGACCACCGGACACAGCACAGCTGGGAGTCACCATGTCCACGATCGCCCTCTTCGGAGCCAACGGCACCATCGGAAGCCGCATCCTCCACGAGGCCCTCCAGCGCGGTCACCAGGTCACCGCGGTCGTCCGCGACCCCGCGAAGATCACCACGACCCATCCCAACCTGACCGTGATCACCGGCGACATCCTGGACCCGGCCTCGGTCGCCGCGGTGGCCAAGGGCCGGGACGTGCTCGTCAGTGCGGTCGGCGGCGGCGACGGACCGGGCCATATCGCCACCATCGAGCCCGCCGCCGAGTCCCTCGTCGCCGGTCTGCGCACCCTCGGCGACGCCGCGCCCCGGCTGATCGCGGTCGGCGGCGCCGGCTCGCTGCGCACTCCGGACGGCAAGCAGGTCTGGGACGCGGAGGGCCTGCCCGAGTTCCTGCTGCAGATCATGCACGCCCACGGCGACGCGCTGGACTTCTACCGCACCGTCTCCGACGTGCGCTGGACCAACCTCAGCCCGGCCGCCACCATCGCGCCCGGCGAGCGCACCGGCGGCTACCGCACCGCCACCGACGACCTGGTCACCGCTGCCGACGGCAGCAGCCGGATCTCCACCGAGGACTACGCCGTCGCCGTCCTCGACGAGATCGAGCGCCCCCGGCACATCGGCGAGCGCTTCACCGTCGGCTACTGATCCGCGCCGCCCGGCCCCGCGCCGCCCCGCCGGACGCAGCACATAACGTTCAAGGCCCCCGACCTGAGGTCGGGGGCCTTGACATGGGGTGAGTAACGGGACTTGAACCCGCGACATCCTGGACCACAACCAGGTGCTCTACCAGCTGAGCTATACCCACCATGACCGGTGCTGTGTGGTTCCTTTTCCCCACCGGCTGAGAAAAAGTGTACAGGGTCCGGAGGGGTGCTCGCGCCCAGGTTTTCCACCTGCCGGGCGCGGGCGTGTCTTTCGGGTCACGGCAGGTCAGGCCGTGACCCGAAAGACAGCCCCGGCCGCCTTACGGCGACGGTGCGGACTGCGGCGCCGGCTGCGGTTCGGCCGGCAGGACGTGCTTGGCGGCGATGGCCTTCGCGGTGTCCGAGTCGGGGCCGGGCTGCGGCACGAACACCGCCTCCCGGTAGTAGCGCAGCTCCGCGATGGATTCACGGATGTCCGCCAGTGCCCGGTGGTTGCCGTTCTTGTCCGGACTGTTGAAGTAGGCCCGAGGGAACCAGCGCCGGGCCAGCTCCTTCACGGACGACACATCGACGATCCGGTAGTGGAGGTAGCTCTCCAGCGTCGGCATGTCGCGCAGCAGGAAGCCACGGTCGGTGCCGACGGAGTTGCCGCACAGCGGCGCCTTCCCCGGCTCCGGCACATGCTCCTTGATGTAAGCGAGCACCTGCGCCTCGGCCGCCTCCAGCGTCGTTCCGCCGTCCAGCTCCGCCAGCAGCCCGGAGGCGGTGTGCATCTGGCGCACCACCTCCGGCATGGTGCTCAGCGCCTCGGCCGGGGGGCGGATCACCACATCCACCCCGTCGCCCAGCACATTCAGCTCCGAGTCGGTGACCAGCGCGGCCACCTCGATGAGCGCGTCATTCGCCAGCGAGAGTCCGGTCATCTCGCAGTCGATCCACACCATGCGATCGTTCATACATCTCACCCTACGGGGCGCTCGCGCTGTCCGGGGAGCACGGGGCGCCCCACTCCGCGGCCGACCGGGGTCTCCGCCAGCCGGGAGGCATACGCATCCGACTGGGGTTTGCCCGCATCGCCCGCTTCCGCCGTCGCCAGGCCGTGGCCGGCCAGTGCGGCGGCGGAGAACCGCTCCGCGCCGCCCGCCCCCAGCGCCGCCCGCTCGCGCTCGGGCCGCTCGGCCCGCTCCGGTCTGAGCGCGGGCTCGGGTGCCCCGTTCTGCGGCCGGCGCGCACGGTAGGCCGCGCGGTAGGCCGCGGGCGAGGCACCCAGCTGCCGCCGGAAGTGGCCGCGCAGGGCGACCGGCGAGCGGAACCCGCAGCGCCCGGCGACCTCGTCCACCGAATAGTCGGAGGTCTCCAGCAGCCGCTGGGCCTGCAGCACCCGCTGGGTGATCAGCCACTGCAGGGGAGCGCTGCCCGTCAGGGAGCGGAAGCGCCGGTCGAAGGTGCGCCGGCTCATGTACGCGCGCGCGGCGAGGGTCTCCACGTCGAACTGCTCGTGGAGGTGCTCCAGCGCCCAGGCGACGACCTCCGCGAGCGGGTCGGCGCCGATCTCTTCTGGTAATGACCTGTCCAGGTAGCGCTGGTGCCCCATGTCGGAGGCGGTCCGGCGGGGCGGCACGACGAGCCGGCGGGCCAGCGCGTTCGCGGCGTCCGCGCCGTGGTCGGTGCGCACGATGTGCAGGCACAGGTCGATGCCCGCCGCGGTCCCCGCGGAGGTGAGCACGTCGCCGTCGTCGACGAAGAGCTCGCGGGGGTCGACATGGACGGACGGATAACGCTTGGCGAGCGTCGGCGCGTACATCCAATGGGTCGTGGCCGGTCGGCCGTCGAGAAGTCCGGCCGCGGCGAGGACGAAGGCCCCCGTGCACAGCCCGACGATTCTGGCCCCCTCTTCATGCGCCCGGCGCAGCGCGTCGAGCGCGGCGGGCGGCGGGGCCTGTGTGATGGAACGCCAGGCCGGTACGACGACGGTCCCGGCACGGGAGATCGCCTCCAGCCCGTAGGGCGCGGATAGTTCTAGCCCCCCGGTCGTGCGCAAAGGCGCATCTTCGCCCGCGCACACAAGTAGCCGGTACCTCGGAACGCCGGCGTCCTGTCGGTCGATGCCGAAGACCGAGAGCGGAATGGAGCTCTCGAAAATAGGTCCGCCGCTGAAGAGGAGCACCGCGACTATTTCGCGGCGTCGTCGGGCGGCGAGCTTGCGTGCGGCATCTGGTACGGCAGCGGAGTCCTGGCTCATGGCACTTAAGCCCCCCTCGGTCGTCTCGCCCTCTCGGTCCTGCACAGTTCCCCCGCCGTAACTACCAAGATCGAATCTACTGTGTTCCGTGAGGATGGAGTGCCAAGTTCACCACCCACTGGTATGTCGATATGGCAACTTGGCGCGAAGCATTCGATCACGAAGCGTTCCACTCGTCGGGCCTGCATGGGAAGTACGCGTCTCGGCTCTGCCCGTTCGCAGTAGGACACAACCATGCCCAGCGGTCCTTTCCTCCCTGCTCACACCAGGGTTGAGGGGGGTCCGGGGCAAGGTGGGGGACCCGGCCGGAAGTTGGCTGAAAACGGTCGCGCGCAGACTTGCGAGCGCCTCAATCGACCGGCGTACGCCCTTCGGAATGGCGTCCGCCCTTGCGCCCCGCTACCCCTGAACGCCCCCTTTTGTCCCGGTGGCGTCCGGTGTCATGGGTGCGCTCCCGGGTCGCGGTCCGTTCGGATCGCCGCAGCAGCGCGCGGCAGGCGCAGGTCAGCGCCGCGAGGCCGGCGGCGGTGCCGGCCGCGCAGGCCCAGGAGGCGCCGCTGGCGATCAGGACGAGGGGCACCAGGGCGCATCCGAACGCGCCCCAGCGCACGACATCGCTCACTGGGTCGGGTGATCTGTCCGGCCGCGACGGCATCTCGTACTCCCCTCGGACGGGCTGCTACTACAACGCCGCCGACGATCATGGGTCACCGCGAGGGGGTACGTACGGGGGCAGGCCGGGGCATTGCCTTCCGCGCCACGCTCCGGCATGCTCCGGGGAACGTTCGAGGCCCCGCCCCGCCCCGCACGGGCGCCCGGCGCCCACAGCGGGCTCTGGGCAGCGGGGGAGTGGAGCCGTACTCTTGGGGTATCGACTTGGAAAGATGATTCCCAGTCGTATTGTTCCTCATTGAACTATGGCTCCCGCGCCTCGATAGAGCCAGCTCAGTCAACTGCCGGATCAAGTCAATCGCCGTTCCCCGTTCGCCCCTCCGCAAGAGGACGCCTTCGCCGAGACACCCATGGCCGGTCACGAATTCCCCGAACCCGCGGACCGCAAGCAGGTCGCCGAACCGACGGCGGACCTGGAAGCGGCGGAAGAGCCACGACACTCCTGCGACCCCGTGTTCCGGCACGGCGTCGTGGTCGGCTTCGACGGTTCCATGTCGAGCGAGCGAGCGTTGGCGTATGCAATCGGTATCGCACGGCGTCACAGCGCCGGGCTGATCATCGTCCATGTGGCCAACCGGCTGCCCACGACGGTCTGGGCGGGCTGCGAGCCCCCGGTCTTCGTGGACGTGCCGGACCACCGCACCGAAGTGCTCGGCCTGGAGCTCGCCTGCGCCGACCACCTCAGCGAGGTGCCCTGGATCCTCGTCGAGCGCGGCGGCGACATCTGCCATGAGCTGGAGGAGGTCGGCCGGGAGTACGAGGCCGACGCGATCGTGGTCGGCTCCACGCACGGCATCGTCGGCCGGATCTTCGGCTCGGTCGCCGGCCGGCTGGCCCGCCGGGCGCAGCGCCCGGTGATCGTGATTCCCTGACCCGCGCCGGCGGCTTCGCCGCGTGGTCATCTCTCCTTGCGCCGCTCATAGTTGAGGGGGCGCCATGGACATCGTGCGCAGCCACTTCTCCATCTCCGCCGCTGCGCGGAGGTGGATTGCGTGCCCCTGAGGGGTAGAAAACGCTCACGTGGGCGCGCCGCGTCACGGGCCCGGGCGGCCGCGCGCACGGCAACTGCGTGCTGCCGGCCGGGAGGTGACGGTTCCCGGGGCGGCGGCATTCCGCCGGCGTTTGGGCGATGCCGGCGCAGGGGAGGCGGTGCTCCGCGCGTATGGTGGCACGCGCGGGACACCGCCCCCTCTTTGCGTCCTGAGGGTGAGGGCCGCGACTACTCCACGGTCACCGACTTGGCGAGGTTGCGGGGCTTGTCGATGTCCCGGCCGAGGGCCAACGCCGTGTGGTAGGCGAGCAGTTGGAGCGGGATGCCCATCAGGATCGGGTCCAGCTCGGGCTCGTTCTTCGGGACGACGATGGTGTGGTCGGCCTTCTCCTGCTCCTGGTGCGCGACGGCCAGGATGCGGCCGCTGCGGGCCTTGATCTCCTCCAGCGCGGCGCGGTTCTTCTCCAGCAGGTCGTCGTCCGGGACGATGGCGACGGTCGGCATGGCGGGCTCGATCAGCGCCAGCGGCCCGTGCTTGAGCTCGGAGGCCGGGTAGGCCTCGGCGTGGATGTAGGAGACCTCCTTGAGCTTCAGCGAGGCCTCGCGCGCCACCGGGTAGCCGCGCACCCGGCCGATGAACATCATCGACTTGGCGTCGGCGTAGTGGGCCGCCAGCTTCTTGACCTCGTCCTCGCCCTTGAGGATCTCGTCGATCTGCCCGGGCAGCTTGCGCAGGCCCTCGATGATCCGCTTGCCGTCGGCGACGGACAGGTCGCGGATGCGGCCCAGGTGCAGGGCGAGCAGCGCGAAGGAGACCACCATGTTGGTGAAGCACTTGGTGGAGACCACACAGACCTCGGGGCCGGCGTGCACGTAGATGCCGCCGTCGGTCTCCCGGGCGATCGCCGAGCCGACCACGTTCACCAGGCCCAGCACCCGCGCGCCCTTGCGCTTGAGCTCCTGGACGGCCGCGAGGACGTCGTAGGTCTCACCGGACTGGGAGACCGCCACGTACAGCGTGTCGGGGTCCACGACCGGGTTGCGGTAGCGGAACTCGGAGGCCGGCTCGGCGTCCGAGGGGATCCGGGCCAGCTCCTCGATCATCTGCGCGCCGATCTGGCCGGCGTGGTACGAGGTGCCGCAGCCCAGGATCTTCACCCGGCGCACCCCGCGCGCCTCGCGGGCGTCGAGGTTCAGGCCGCCGAGGTGCACGGTGGAGAAGCGGTCGTCGATCCGGCCGCGCAGCGCGCGGTCCACCGCGTCGGCCTGCTCGGAGATCTCCTTGTGCATGTACGTGTCGTGGCCGCCCATGTCGTAGGACTCGGCCGCGTACTCGACGGTCTCCGGCGTCGCCGTCGTACGGGAGCCCTCGGTGGTGTACGTGCGGTAGTCGTCGGCCTTGAGGGTGGCCATCTCGCCGTCGTCGAGGGTGACGACCTGGCGGGTGTGCGAGACCAGCGCGGCGACGTCGGAGGAGACGAACATCTCGTGCTCGCCGATGCCCAGGACGACCGGGGAGCCGTTGCGGGCGACGACGATGCGGTCGGTGAAGTCGGCGTGCAGCACGGCGATGCCGTAGGTGCCCTCGACGTGCCGCAGCGCCTCGCGGACCCGCTCCTCCAGCGTCTCGGCGCCGGAGCGGCCGATCAGGTGGGCCAGCACCTCGGTGTCGGTCTCGGAGGCGAACTCCACGCCGTCGGCGGTCAGACGGGCGCGCAGCTCGGCGGCGTTGTCGATGATGCCGTTGTGGACGACGGCGACCTTGCCGGTGGCGTCCTGGTGCGGGTGGGCGTTCTCGTCGGTGGGCGCGCCGTGGGTCGCCCAGCGGGTGTGCGCGATGCCGGTGGTGCCCGCGAAGCGCTTGGGCAGGCGGGACTCCAGCTCGCGGACCCGGCCCTTGGCCTTGGCGGTCTTCAGGCCCGCCGCCCTTCCGGTGCCGCTCGCGTGGATGGCGATACCGGCCGAGTCGTAGCCGCGGTACTCCAGGCGCTGGAGGCCTTCGAGGAGCAGCGGAGCAACATCACGTTTACCGATATATCCAACGATCCCGCACATACAGTGACCCTCCGAGAAAGACAGTTGTCGTCGGTTGAAGACGGTGTGCCGATGAAAGACGTTGCGTCGGTCGTCGTGCCCGGCGCGCCGTTCCGGTGTCAGCCGTAGACCATGCGGCGCAGCTGGCGGGGCGAGAGGTCGGGGGGAGCCACGGCGCGATGCGGCATCTCCTGGCGGATCCGTTCGAAGATCGCCTCGTTGCGCAGCCCCTGGGACTGCAGCTCGCGATGGCGTCTGCGGACGAACTCCTCCGTCGTCTCGTCGAAGTAGGCCAGCACGTCGAGCACCACCCGGGCGGCCTCACCGCGCTGCAGCGGTGTGCTGCGCACCAGGTGGTCCACCAGGTCATCGTGCGGCGCGTCAGCGCTGCGGTTACGGCGTTCGAGCACCCGTAGATACTGCGGGGCGGCGCGAGGATTCGCAAGAAATCTGCCCGGAATCGGGCAGGTCCCCGGTTTGGGTGCGGGAAAGTGGTCTACACCTTGACCCCTGATCCAGGCTCGCGGTACGCATGGTCACCGCTCGGTCGCTCCATGCCATGCACGGTGTCACGCACGCTGCCATGAACGACGTTCGCCGAAGGGACCGTCGATGAGACGACGCAGACTGCTGTTCTCGCTGCTGCTGGTCGCGGCCGCGGGGCTGGGAACCGCCGCCGTACCCCCGCAGGGCGCCGCCGGCGGCGGCGCCGGCCCGGCCGCCACCCCGTTGGACCAGGTGGTCCCCGCGCCCGCCTCCGTGCGCGGCGGCGGGAGCGCCTTCACGCTCGGCGAGGGCACCCGGATCCGGGTGCCCGGCGGCTCCGGCGAGGCCAGGCGGATCGCCGGCTATCTGGCGGGGCTGCTGCGGCCCGCCACCGGCTACGACCTGCCGGTGACCACCAAGGGCGGCCCGGACGGCATCGTCCTGCGGCTCGGCGGCCGCGGCACGGGGCAGCTGGGCGCGGAGGGCTACCGGCTGACCTCCGGCAGCCGCGCGGTCACCATCAGCGCCGCCCGCCCGGCCGGCCTCTTCCACGGCGTGCAGACCCTGCGCCAGCTGCTGCCCGCAGGCGTCGAGCGGCACGGTGCCCGGCGCGGGCCCTGGCGGATCGCCGGCGGCACCATCGCCGACTCCCCGCGCTACGGCTACCGCGGCGCGATGCTCGACGTCTCGCGGCACTTCTTCACCGTCGAGCAGGTCAAGCGCTATATCGACCAGCTCGCCGCATACAAGATCAACAAGCTGCATCTGCATCTGTCCGACGACCAGGGCTGGCGGATCGCGATCGATTCCTGGCCGCGGCTGGCGACCTACGGCGGCTCCACGCAGGTCGGCGGCGGTCCCGGCGGCCACTACAGCAAGGACGACTACCGCGAGATCGTCCGCTACGCCGCCGACCGCTACCTCACCGTCGTCCCCGAGATCGACATGCCGGGCCACACCAACGCCGCGCTGGCCTCCTACGCCGAGCTCAACTGCAACGGCCAGGCGCCGCCGCTCTACACCGGCACCAATGTCGGCTTCAGCTCGCTGTGCGTGCCCAAGCCGGTGACGTACGACTTCATCGACGACGTGATCCGCGAGATCGCGGCGCTCACCCCCGGCCCCTACCTCCACATCGGCGGCGACGAGGCGCACTCCACCAGCCACGAGGACTACGTCGCCTTCATGGACAAGGTGCAGCCGGTGGTCGCCAAGTACGGCAAGACCGTGATCGGCTGGCACCAGCTGACCGGAGCGCACCCGGCGAAGGGGGCCCTCGCCCAGTACTGGGGCTACGACAAGACGGGCGCGCAGGAGCAGGCCCAGGTCGTGAACGCGGCCCGCAACGGCACCCCGCTGATCCTCTCGCCCGCCGACCGGGCCTACCTGGACATGAAGTACGACAAGAACACGCCGCTGGGGCTGTCCTGGGCCGGCTACGTCGACGCCCGGCGCTCCTACGACTGGGACCCGGGCGGCTACCTCAAGGGCGCCCCCGAGGGGTCGATCCTGGGCGTCGAGGCGCCCATGTGGACCGAGACCCTCTCGACCTCGGCGCACCTGGAGTACATGGCCTTCCCGCGGCTGCCGGGCATCGCGGAACTGGGCTGGTCCCCGGCGAGCGCCCATGACTGGGAGACGTACAAGTACCGGCTGGCGGCGCAGGGCCCCCGCTGGGACGCGCAGGGCATCAACTACTACCGCTCGCCGGAGGTGCCGTGGCCGGCGGCCTGAGCCGGTGACGTTGCCGGGCCGCACCCGCGGGTGCGGCCCGGCGACACGCAAGGTCCGTCCTCGAACGCCGGACGGGCCGGACTACGTGAGGCCCAGCTCCCGCGCGATCAGCATCCGCTGGACCTCGCTGGTGCCCTCGCCGATCTCCAGGATCTTGGCGTCCCGCCACATCCGGGCGACCGGGTACTCGTTCATGAAGCCGTAGCCGCCGTGGATCTGGGTGGCCTCGCGGGCGTTGTCCACCGCGATCTCGGAGGAGTAGAGCTTGGCGAGCGCGGCCTCCTTCTTGAAGGGCTCGCCGTGCACCAGCCGGGAGGCGGCGTCGCGCCAGGCCAGCCGGGAGGTGTGCGCGCGCATCTCCATGTCGGCGAGCTTGAACTGGATCGCCTGGTTGGCGCCGATCGGCCGCCCGAAGGCCCGCCGCTCCTTGGCGTAGGCGACCGACTCGTCCACACAGCCCTGCGCGAGGCCGGTGGCCAGCGCCGCGATGGCGATCCGGCCCTCGTCGAGGATGCGCAGGAACTGGGCGTAGCCGCGGCCCTCCTCGCCCAGCAGGTTGCCGGCCGGGACCCGGACGTCGGAGAACGACAGCTCACGGGTGTCCGAGGCGTTCCAGCCGACCTTGGAGTACGGGGCGCCGACCGTGAAGCCCGGTGTGCCGGACGGCACCATGATCGAGGAGATCAGCGGGCTGCCGTCAGAGGAATCGGACGCAGCCTTGTGGCCGGTCACCGCGGTGACCGTGACCAGGCCCGTGATGTCCGTACCGGAGTTGGTGATGAAGCACTTGCTGCCGTTGATCACCCAGTCCCCGCCGTCGCGCACGGCGGTCGTGCGGGTGGCGCCCGCGTCCGAACCGCCGTCCGGCTCGGTCAGGCCGAAGGCGCCGAGCATCTCCCCGCTGCACAGCTTGGGCAGCCACTCGCGCTTCTGCTCCTCGGTGCCGAAGCGGTAGACGGGCATGGCGCCCAGGGAGACGCCGGCCTCCAGGGTGATGGCCACCGACGAGTCGACCCGGGCCAGCTCCTCCAGGGCGATCCCGAGCGCGAGGTAGTCGCCGCCCATCCCGCCGTACTCCTCGGGGAACGGCAGGCCGAACAGGCCCATCCGGCCCATCTCCTGCACGATCTCGTACGGGAACGCATGCTGCTCGTAGTACTCGCCGATCTTCGGGGCGACGACGTCATGCGCGAACGCCTCGACCGTACGCCGGAGTTCTTCCAGCTCATCGGGCAGACGGTGGTCCAGTGACATGGGGGTCACTCCTTGTGGGAGAGGGCTCGAAGGGTGCGCGAGGGGCTCGGCCGGCCCAGGGCCTTGGCCATCCACACGCTCGTGGCGACCAGTCGGTCCAGGTCGACGCCGGTCTCGATGCCGAGGCCGTGCAGCATCCACACGAGGTCTTCGGTGGCGAGGTTGCCGGTGGCGCTCTTGGCGTACGGGCAGCCGCCGAGGCCGCCCGCGGAGGCGTCGACGGTGGTGACGCCGTGCTGGAGGGCGGCGAGGGTGTTGGCGAGGGCCTGCCCGTAGGTGTCGTGGAAGTGCACGCCCAGCCGGGAGGTGGGCACGCCGGCCTCGTTGAGCGAGGCGAGCAGGCGCTGGACGTGGCCGGGGGTGGCCACGCCGATGGTGTCGCCCAGGCTCAGCTCGTCGCAGCCCAGCTCCAGCAGCTCCCGGCAGACCCGTACGGTCTGCGCGAGGGGCACCGGGCCCTCCCAGGGGTCGCCGAAGCACATCGACAGATAGCCGCGGACATGGACCCCGGCGTCCTTGGCGCGCGCGACGACCGGGGCGAACATCGCCAGCGCCTCGTCGACCGTGCGGTTGAGGTTGGCCTTGGCGAACGACTCGGTGGCGCTGGCGAACACCGCGATCCGGCGGGCGCCCAGTGCCAGCGCGCGGTCCAGACCGCGTTCGTTGGGCACCAGCACCGGCAGCCGGTGCGGGTCGAGGTCGCCCAGCAGCGGGAACAGCTGCTCCGCGTCGGCGAGTTGGGGCACCCACTTGGGGTGCACGAAGCTGGTGGCCTCGACCGTCGGCAGGCCGGCGTCGGCGAGCCGGTGGACGAACTCGGCCTTGACCTCCGTGGGGACGACGGTCTGCTCGTTCTGCAGCCCGTCGCGTGCGCCGACCTCATGGATCGTCACGCGGGTGGGCAGGCTCTCCGCCCGGATCTCCATCGGCAGTCCGGCCGCGGTCATGACCTGCCCTCCTGCTCGCCCTCGGGTGTCTCATGGGGCGCGATCACGGCCAGGACCTGGTCCATGGCGACGGTCGCGCCCACGCCGACGTCCAGCTCGGTGACGGTCCCGGCGTGCGGTGCGGAGATGACGTGCTCCATCTTCATCGCCTCCACCACCAGCAGGCCCTGCCCCGCGGCGACCTCGTCGCCGACGGCGACCTTGACGACGGTGACGGTGCCCGGCATCGGGGCCGCCAGGGTGTCCGCGCCCTGTCCGCGCGCGGCCCCGCGCAGCGCCGCCGCCACCGGGTCGTGGTCGGTCACCTGCCAGGAGTCGCCGTCCCTGCCCAGCCAGTCGCCGCTGCGGTGGAAGGTGTGCAGGACCCCGTCGACGGTGATCCGTACGCGGTCCGGCTCGACCTGACCGGCCGGGGCGGCGGGCCGTACGTCGACGTGCACCGGGTCGCGGCCCGGCACCCGCAGCCAGTGCCGGACCGGCGCCGGCTCGCCGCCGAGCCGGAAGCCGCTGGGCGCGGCGAACGGGTCGCGCCAGCCGCCCTGTGCCGCCCGGGGTTCCAGGGCGGCCTGGCGCACCGCCGCGGCCGCCGCGTACACCTCGTCCGGCACCTCGCCGTCGACCAGGCCGGCCGCCTCGCGCTCCACCAGCCCGGTGTCCAGGTCACCGGAGACGACATCCGGGTGGGCCAGCAGCCGCCGCAGGAAACCGGCGTTGGTGGTCACGCCCAGGGTGACCGTCTGCGCCAGCGCGGCCCGCAGCCGGCGCAGCGCGCTCGCCCGGTCCGGGCCGTGGGCGATGACCTTGGCGAGCATCGGGTCGTAGCGGCTGCCGACCTCCCCGCCCTCGGTCAGGCCGGAGTCCGTGCGGACCCCGTCGCCCTGCACCTCCCGCAGGGCCAGCACCGTGCCGCCGGTCGGCAGGAAGTCGCGGGAGGGGTCTTCGGCGCACAGCCGCGCCTCGATGGCGTGCCCGGTGAGGGTGATGTCCTCCTGGGCGCAGGGCAGGTGCTCGCCGGCCGCGACCCGCAGCTGCCACTCCACCAGGTCCAGGCCCGTGACCAGCTCGGTGACCGGGTGCTCGACCTGGAGACGGGTGTTCATCTCCATGAAGAAGTACGAGGCCGGGTCCTTGCCGGGGACGATGAACTCGACGGTGCCGGCGCCGCGGTAGCCGCAGGAGCGGGCCGCCTGGACGGCCGCCTCGCCCATCGCGGCGCGGGTGGCGTCGTCCAGCAGGACCGAGGGGGCCTCCTCGATCACCTTCTGGTGGCGGCGCTGCAGCGAGCACTCGCGCTCGCCGAGGTGGACGACGTTGCCGTGGCCGTCGGCCAGCACCTGGATCTCGATGTGCCGGGGGCGGTCGATCCAGCGCTCGACGAGCAGGGTGTCGTCGCCGAAGGAGGAGCGGGCCTCGCGGCGGGCGGCGGCGATCTCGTCGGCCAGCAGCGCCTCGTCGCGGACCAGCCGCATGCCCTTGCCGCCACCGCCCGCGGACGGCTTGAGCAGCACGGGCAGGCCGATCTCCCGTGCGGCGGCGGCCAGTTGGCCATCGTCCAGCCCGCTGCCCGAGGAGCCGGGGACGACCGGGACGCCGGCCGTGCGCACCGTCTCCTTGGCGCGGATCTTGTCGCCCATCAGCTCGATGGACTCGGCGGACGGGCCGATGAAGACCAGCCCCGCCGCCGCGCAGGCGCGGGCGAAGCCGGCGTTCTCGGCGAGGAAGCCGTAGCCGGGGTGGACCGCCTGCGCGCCGGTGCGCGCCGCCGCGTCCAGCAGCCGCTCCACCGACAGATAGCTCTCCGCGGCCGCGGCCGGGCCGATCCGTACGGCGGTGTCGGCCTCGCGCACGTGCCGGGCGTCGGCGTCCGCGTCGCTGTAGACGGCGATGGAGCGGATGCCGAGGGTGCGCAGCGTGCGGATCACGCGGACCGCGATCTCGCCGCGGTTGGCGATCAGGACGCTGTCGAACATCGTCGTTGCCATGGGTGTGGGCATTCCCCTCATGAAGATCACATCCGGAAGACGCCGTAGCCGGGCGCCGCGGGGTCCCTTTGGGGGAGCGGGGCGTTGGCGCAGGCGGTCAGCGCCAGCCCCAGCACCTGCCGGGTCTCCAGCGGGTCGATCACGCCGTCGTCCCACAGCCGCGCGGTGGCGTAGTAGGCGTTGCCCTGGGTGTCGTACTGCTCGCGGACCGGCGCCTTGAAGGCGGCCTCCTCCTCGGCGCCCCACTCCTCGCCGCGCGCCTCCAACTGGTCGCGCTTGACGGTCGCGAGGACCGAGGCGGCCTGTTCGCCGCCCATCACCGAGATCTTGGCGTTGGGCCACATCCACAAGAAGCGCGGTGAATAGGCCCGGCCGCACATGGAGTAGTTGCCCGCCCCGTACGAGCCGCCGATGACGACGGTCAGCTTCGGGACGCGGGTGCAGGCCACCGCCGTCACCATCTTCGCGCCGTGCTTGGCGATGCCGCCCGCCTCGTAGGAGCGGCCGACCATGAAGCCGGAGATGTTCTGCAGGAACAGCAGGGGGATGCCGCGCTGGTCGCACAGCTCGATGAAGTGCGCGCCCTTCTGGGCGGATTCGGAGAACAGGATGCCGTTGTTGGCGACGATGCCGACCGGATGGCCGTGGATGTGGGCGAAGCCGGTGACCAGCGTCGTGCCGTACTCGGCCTTGAACTCCGCGAAGCGCGAGCCGTCCACGATGCGTCCGATCACCTCGCGGACGTCATAGGGGGTGCGGGAGTCCACCGGCACCGCGCCGTACAGCCCGGCCGGGTCGAGCTCGGGCTCGTCCGCCTTGCGCACCGTCCAGGGCAGCGGGGGCCGTTCGCCGAGCGTTGCGACGATGGTCCGCACGATCCGCAGCGCGTGCGCGTCGTCCTCGGCGAGGTGGTCGGTGACACCGGAGACCTTGGAGTGCACCTCGCCGCCGCCCAGCTCCTCGGCCGTGACGACCTCGCCGGTCGCGGCCTTCACCAGCGGCGGTCCGCCCAGGAAGATCGTGCCCTGGTTGCGGACGATCACCGCCTCGTCGCTCATCGCGGGGACGTAGGCGCCGCCCGCCGTGCAGGAGCCCAGGACGGCGGCGATCTGCGGGATGCCGGCGCCCGACATCCGGGCCTGGTTGTAGAAGATCCGCCCGAAGTGCTCACGGTCCGGGAAGACCTCGTCCTGCATGGGCAGGAACGCGCCGCCGGAGTCGACGAGGTACAGGCAGGGCAGGCGGTTCTCCAGGGCGATCTCCTGGGCCCGCAGATGCTTCTTGACCGTCATCGGGTAGTACGTGCCGCCCTTGACCGTGGCGTCGTTGGCGATGATCAGCGCCTCACGGCCGCTGACCCGGCCGATGCCCGCGATCACTCCGGCGGCGGGCGCCGCGCCCGCGTACATGCCCTCCGCCGCCAGCGGCGCCACCTCCAGGAACGGCGAGCCGGGGTCCAGGAGCGCGTCCACCCGGTCCCTGGGCAGCAGCTTGCCGCGTGCGGTGTGCCGTGCCCTGGCCTTCTCGCCGCCGCCCAGCCGGGCCGCCGCGAGCTTCTCGCGCAGCTCGGCGGCCAGCTCGCGGTGCGCGGCCTCGTTGGCCCGCCAGGAGTCGGACGCCGGAACGGCCGCGCTCCCCAGCACCGGTGCCTGTTCCATCAGTACGAGCCCCCTTGCTCGATCGCCTGCCCCGGCGCCGCGATCGGCGTCCGCCGGGCCATCCGGGTTAATGGCCGTTAACCTCATTTCCCTCAGGTTAACGAGCACTAACCCGGCTGTCTACAATCGACGTCATGAGTAATGCGCAGGCCCCCGCCCCGAACAGCCGCCGCGAGCAGATCCTCAAGGAGGCCGCCCGGCTCTTCGCCGAGCGCGGCTTCCACGGTGTCGGCGTCGACGAGATAGGGGCGGCCGTGGGCATCTCCGGCCCCGGCCTCTACCGGCACTTCGCCGGCAAGGACGCGATGCTCGCCGAGCTGCTGGTCGGCATCAGCGAGCGGCTGCTCGCCGGCGGCCGGATGCGGGTCGCGGAGGGCGGCGAGAGCCCCGAGGCGGTGCTGCGTGCGCTGATCGACGGCCATATCGACTTCGCGCTGGACGACCGGCCGCTGATCACCGTGCACGACCGCGAGCTGGACCGGCTGCGGGAGGCCGACCGCAAGCGGGTGCGCCAGCTGCAGCGGCAGTACGTCGAGCTGTGGGTGGAGGTCGTCCGCCAGGTCCACCCCGGGCCCTCCGAGTCCCAGGCCCGCGCCGCGGTGCACGCCGTCTTCGGCCTGCTGAACTCCACCCCCCACCTGGGCCGCCCCGGCTCCCTGCCGGGCCGTACGGAGATGGCGGAGCTGCTGCACCGGCTCGCGCTGGGGGCCTTCGGGGCGGTGGCCGACGAGTCGGCGAGCGGGGAGTCGGTGGCGCTGGGGGTGCCGGGGGCATAGGGCGCCCCGGCTCGCACGGGTTTTCGTTGACCTCTGGACAGCTTTGGTGACCGGCCGGTAGCTTTCGCTGAGCAAGCGCTTAGATATGGGCTAGGCCGGTGAGCTGGAGGAGGCGACGCAGATGCGCCGTACGGTGTTCAACGAGGACCACGAGGCGTTCCGGGAGACCCTGCGCGCCTTCATCGAGGCCGAGGTCGTCCCCGTCTACGACGAGTGGTTCGCCGCGGGCCAGGCGCCGCGCGACTTCTACTACAAGCTCGCCGAGCTCGGCGTCTTCGGCATCCGCGTCGGCGAGGAGTACGGCGGCGCGGGCATCGACTCGTACAAGTTCGAGGCCGTGATGTACGAGGAGACCGCGCGTGCCGGCGTCTCCTTCGGCGGATCCGGCGTGCACGTGCTGCTCGGCCTGCCGTACATCAAGATGCTCGCCTCCGACGAGCAGAAGAAGCGGTTCCTGCCGAAGTTCGTCTCCGGTGAGGAGATGTGGGCGCTGGCGATGACCGAGCCGGGCACCGGCTCCGACCTCGCGGGCATGAAGACCACCGCCAAGCTCTCCGAGGACGGCACGCACTACGTCCTCAACGGCGCCAAGACCTTCATCACCGGCGGCGTCCACGCCGACCGCGTCATCGTCTGCGCCCGCACCGCCGCCCCGCGCGAGGACGACCGCCGCTTCGGCATCTCCCTCTTCGCCGTCGACACCAAGTCCGAGGGCTACTCCGTCGGCCGCAAGCTGGACAAGCTGGGCCTGAAGGTCTCCGACACCGCCGAGCTGGCGTTCGTCGATGTGAAGGTGCCGGTCGAGGACCTGCTGGGCGAGGAGAACAAGGGGTTCTCCTACCTCGGCCTCAACCTGGCCTCCGAGCGCTGGGGCATAGCCTTCGGCGCCTACGCGCAGGCCGCGGCGGCCGTCCGGTTCGCCACGCAGTACGTGCAGGAGCGCACCGTCTTCGGCAAGCCGGTCGCCGCCTTCCAGAACACCAAGTTCGAGCTGGCCGCCTGCCAGGCCGAGGTGGACGCCGCGCAGGCCGTCGCCGACCGCACCCTGGAGGCCCTCGACGCGGGCGAGCTGTCCCCGGCCGAGGCCGCCAGCGCCAAGCTGTTCTGCACCGAGGTCGCGCACCGCGTCATCGACCGCTGCCTGCAGCTGCACGGCGGCTACGGGTTCATGAACGAGTACCCGATCGCCCGCCTCTACGCCGACAACCGGGTGAACCGCATCTACGGCGGCACCAGCGAGATCATGAAGTCGATCATCGCCAAGTCGATGGGCCTGTAGGGGTCCCCCGCACGTGAACGACGCACTGCAGTCCCTGCTCGGTCTGCTCGCCCTGGAGCGGATCGAGCAGGACATCTTCCGCGGGCAGTCCCAGGCCTCGGTCGTACCCCGGGTCTTCGGCGGCCAGGTCGCCGCGCAGGCCCTGGTCGCGGCCGGGCGCACGGTTCCGGCCGACAGGCCGCCGCACTCCCTGCACGCGTACTTCCTGCGCCCGGGCGACCCCGGCGCGCCCATCGTCTACACCGTCGACCGCATCCGCGACGGCCGGTCCTTCACCACCCGCCGGGTGGTCGCCGTCCAGCACGGCCAGCCGATCTTCCACCTCTCCGCCTCCTTCCAGGTGCACGAGGAGGGGATGGAGCACCAGGAGCCGATGCCGGCGGCACCGGACCCGCTGGAGCTGCCCACCGCCGCCGAGATGCTGCCCCGCTACGCCGACCGGTTCGCCGGCCCCGGCGTCGTCGACCGGCTGCTGGAGGCCCGGGCCGCGATCGATCTGCGGTACGTGGGCGAGCCGCCGTTCGGCACCGTCGGCGAGGTGCGCGAGCCCCGCTCCCAGGTCTGGTTCCGCACCCACGGCAAGCTGGAGGACGACGGGGAGATCCCCCGTCCCCTGTTGGACATCTGCCTGGTCACCTACGTCTCCGACATGACCCTGCTGGACTCCGTCCTGCTCGCCCACGGCCGGGGCGGCTGGGCGGTCGGCGACGTGGTCGGCGCGAGCCTGGACCACGCGATGTGGTTCCACCGGCCGCTGAGCGCCGACGAGTGGCTGCTGTACGACCAGGAGTCCTCCACCGCCCAGGGCGGCCGGGGACTGGGCAAGGGCCGGATCTTCACGGCCGACGGCCGGCTGGCGGTCTCGGTGATCCAGGAGGGCGTGATCAGGGTTCCGCGCTAGGGCGGGTCCGATGGGTGTCCGCCGGGGCGGCTGTCAGGCGGCCCGCAGGGCACGGCGCCAGGCGGCCGTGCGGTGCGGTGCCCCGGCCGTCGTCCCCTCATCCGTCGGACGTCATCCCTTGCAGGCCTTGTGGCCCTTGCAGCCCAGCTTGGCGCCGTCCAGATAGGCGCCGCCCAGATCGGCCCGGGTGAGGTCGGCGTGGGTGAGATCGGCCTCGGCGAGGACGGAGCCGGAGAGGTCGGCCCCCGAGAGATCGGCCCCCGAGAGATCGGCCCCGCGCAGGTCGGCGCCGCGCAGGCGGGCGCCGGACAGATCGGCGCGGCGCAGATCGGCGTGGTGGAGGTACGCGCCGGCGAGGGCCGGCCGGACGCCGCGATGCGCCCCGCGCCAGTTGTTCCACTCCGCCACGCTGCGCTTGAGCATGGCGATCTGGGCGGCGTCGGCCGGTGGCTCGTCGGCGGCCCGGGGAGCGGGGGCGGGGGCGCTGTGCGCGGTGACCGCGGAGCTCGGGGCGGAGGTGCCCAGCACACAGGCGGCCGCGGCCAGGGCGACGGCCGCGGCCCGCAGGCCGTTGGGGGGAAGCGCGCGCATGGCTCATCCTTTCTGCCGGTGAAGCACGGACAGTCAAGATGGGAACACACTCCGCTGCCGATTTCTCGTCGGGCCGATCGGGCCGGCCGCCAGCCGACGGGGGCCCTCAGGCCCGGCCCCTCGGCCCCGTGACCCCGCGCCCCGGCCGCCCGGCGCCCTCGCCCTCAGCCCAGCAGCCCCGCCGCGTCCAGCAGGTAGGCGGTCAGCGGGTCGTAGTAGCGCGGGCTGCGGACGTGGTCGTCCAGGGGGATGGTCACCTGCAGCGTGCCCTCCGCCTCGGCGAGGAACAGCGCCGGGTCGTTGCAGTCCGCGAAGCCCACCGCGTCGAGACCGCGCTGGCCCGCGCAGCCCGCCCAGCCGTGGTCGGCCATCACCAGATCCGGCTGCGGCCGGCCCTCGCGCTCCAGCCCGTTGAGGATCGCGGCCATCGGCTCGGGGGAGTGGGTGTGCCACAGCGTCGCGCCGCGCTCCAGCATGGCCACGTCGCCGAACTGGAAGACCAGACCGTCGTCCGCCTGCAGCCCGTCGGGAATGACGACGATCTCGCAGCCGGCCGCCCGCAGCGCCTCGGCCGTCGCACGGTGCACATCGAGCAGCCCGCCCGGGTGGCCGGTCGCGAACAGCACGCTCTGCCGGTCGGCCGCCGCCTTGCGCAGCACCGCCGCCGTACGGTCCAGCGCGTCCACCGTCAGCTCCGGGTCGATGGTGTCCTGGCCCTGCCGGTGGTGCGGATCGTCGCTCACCCCGCAGCGCTCCGCCATCACGGCCAGCACGTCCTGCTCGTCCGACCACCGGTCGCCGAACTCCAGGCCGAACCAGTAGTGGCGGTCGCCGTTGGCGAGCCTGCGGTAGTGGGAGAGGTTGTTCTCGCGGGGAGTGGCGACATCACCGGCGATGCGGGTGCGGACGAGATGGTCGACGAGTTCGGCGCGCGAGGGTACGGCGGCTGCGGAGGCTATCGGCATAGCGCCATTGTGCCCGGACGTGTGGTCCGGGGCGGGGGACTTCCACACCCCGGACGGTGTGGGCGGGCGCCGGGCGGGCGCACCGCGGCCCGGACGACCGGGCGGGCGGCGGGGCGGGGAGCAGCGGAGCCGCCCGCTGTCCAAAACGTCGAACGGGATCGGCCTCCCTCCCGCAAATGTCCATGGGCCACACCGGGGCCCGTCCGTAATCTCACCCTCATGACCACCGCAGCCAGCGCATCCCACGAGCCCGTCGGCCCCGTCGACTCCTCCCGCATCCCCCGCTACGCCGGGCCCGCGACCTTCGCCCGCCTGCCGCGCCTCGACGAGGTCGGCGGCCGCGCCGACGTGGCCGTCGTCGGTGTCCCCTTCGACACCGGTGTCTCCTACCGCCCCGGTGCCCGCTTCGGTGGCAACGCCATCCGAGAGGCCTCCCGCCTGCTGCGCCCGTACAACCCGGCCCAGGACGCCTCCCCCTTCGCGCTCGCCCAGGTCGCCGACGCCGGCGACATCGCCGCGAACCCGTTCAACATCAACGAGGCCGTCGAGACCATCGAGGCCGCGGCCGACGACCTGCTCGGCACCGGCGCCCGCATGATGACCCTCGGCGGCGACCACACCATCGCCCTGCCGATCCTGCGGTCGGTCGCCAAGAAGCACGGCCCGGTGGCCCTGCTCCACTTCGACGCCCACCTGGACACCTGGGACACCTACTTCGGCGCCGAGTACACCCACGGCACGCCGTTCCGCCGCGCCGTCGAGGAGGGCATCCTCGACACCTCCGCGCTCTCGCACGTCGGTACGCGCGGCCCGCTGTACGGCAAGAAGGACCTCGACGACGACGAGAAGATGGGCTTCGGCATCGTCACCTCCGCGGACGTCATGCGGCGCGGGGTGGACGAGGTCGCCGACCAGCTGCGCCAGCGCATCGGCGACCGCCCGCTGTACATCTCCATCGACATCGACGTGCTGGACCCGGCGCACGCGCCCGGCACCGGCACCCCCGAGGCGGGCGGCCTGACCTCCCGCGAGCTGCTGGAGATCGTGCGCGGGCTGTCCTCCTGCAACCTGGTCTCGGCGGACGTGGTGGAGGTCGCCCCGGCGTACGACCACGCGGAGATCACCTGTGTGGCCGCCTCGCACACCGCGTACGAGCTGACGACGATCATGTCCCGGCAGATCGCCGCCGGCCGCCAGGGCTGACGCCCACGGTGCCGCCGCGTGCGGACACGCCCTGGTACGGCACGACGACGGCACGATGACGGCCCGCCACGGAACGACCGTGGCGGGCCGTGCGGTGGTGTCACCGCGTGGTGGCACCACGTGTGTCACAAGGTGTCGAAGTTGTCCGGGTCGAGGACGTGCCGCCAGGGTTCGGACTTCCCCGCCGCGGGGTCGATCCCCTTCAGCCAGTCGGCCAGTTCGGCCAGCAGCTCCTCCGAGTCCAGATTCCCCGACTGGTCGTAGACCACCATCCGCTGCCAGTGCAGCGTCACCATCGCGGTGAAGCGGGCCAGGCTCGTACCGACCAGGGTTTCCGTGCCCGCTCCGGCGTCGGGCGCGGTGGCCTTCGGCGCCCGGTGGACCGCGCCCGAGGCGCCGTCCAGGCAGAGCACGCCCTCGATCCACTCGCCCAGGAGGTAGAACGGGCCCTCGCCATCGGGGCGTTCGGCGCCCTGGGACTGCTCCCAGTCGACTTCCTCGAGGCCCGTTTCCGACAGCGGCAGGGTGGTGAGGCCGAAGAAGAACTCGACCTCCGGGAAACCGACTTCCCGCAGGAAGTCCCGCGTGGGCCGATGGGTGAGGCCGTCGGGGATGCGGGAGCCGGCCGGCCTGTGGGTACGGGCGGCGCCGAAGACCGTGCACAGGCGCTCGTGGGTGGCCCGGCAGTCGCCTTGGCGGTAGGGGCGGGTGGCGACGAAGCCGTGCGGAGCGAGCATCGGCAGGGCGAAGGCCGGTGCCGGTGCGGTTGCGGTTGCGGTTGCGGTTGCGGTTGCGGGGGAGGATGCCGTACTCGCGCCGCTCTCGGGCACGGTCACGGCGTAGAGGCCTTGGGTGCCGCCCAGCACCACGACATCCCCCACCGCCGCCGCCGCGTTCAGCCCCGGGACGCGCAGCGTGAGTCGGCCGTCGTCCGTCGCCGAAGCCCCGGAGCGGCGCAGATCCACCTTGTTCCAACCGGTGTCCGCTTCCCAGACGGGTGCTGGTGCCGGGGCCGTCGTCGCCCCCTGCGCGGCGTCTGATGCCTCGTCCGGCGCCTCGGCCGGGGTCCCGGTCAGGGCGTTCCACCGGCGCCGGGCGCCGGTGGACCCCGTGCTCTCCACCACGGCCGAACCAGGTACGGCCACCAGGGACTCGACCTCTCCGACATGGTCGGGCGAAGGGGTGAACCGGCCTCCCCGCCGCCAACGAGCCCATTCCGTCCGCCAGGGAAGGCCGACGGCCCGGTCCAGGGCCTTGGCCGTCTCGAGGTCGTTCCGGCACACGGCGTTGCGGTGGAGGAAGGCAACCCACTCCTCGTGCGCATACGGCGCGATGCCCAGCTTGTCGAGATAGTGGATGTCCGCGGCGAGCGACCCCAAGGGGATTCCTTCGGGAAAGGCGAGCGGAAGCGGCTCCAGCAGGGCCGTGCGGTCGCAGGTGGCCAATACGCGCGGATCGGAGATCACCTGCTCGAAATTCCCCGCCCGGGCCGCATGGGCGGGCAGGGCGCGTGCCGCATACGAGGCGAGCGGACCCGGCGGCAGATGGCGCAGCGCGGCCACGATCCGGTCGTTCAGTTCACGCCCTTCGTCCGCCATAGCGCGCCGGATGCGGTGTGCGTGTCCCTCGTGGAGGAAACGCACCGTATCGCCGTCGAGCGACAGCGAACCGAGTTCCGCGGCGATGCGCCGCACCTGCTCGACGTCGAGCCGAAAGCCGATGATTTCACCCAGCGCGCACCATTCCTCGAGGCGCAGGGTGCGAAGTTCGGCCTGAGCCAGTGTCCGTAGGGCAGCGCTTTGCGCGGAGCGCGGGTCGGGGAGCGCCGCGGATTCCTCTTTCGTCGTCCCGGCACCGTCGAGGGAGATGGCCGGGGCCTTCTTCGGCAGCGGCGCGACGGAGGAATCCACCTCCGCGATCAGCCGGACGCCGGTCCGGGCGGCGCCGGCGCCCAGCGACCAGACGACGGACCGCATGACGCGCCCGGGTTCGGACGAGGTCCGCACGCCGCCCGCCAGATGCGCGTTGCTCACCGCGACGACCCGCTCGATCTTGGCGCGCCGCAGTGCGTTGGCGTACTGGACGGGGTTGCGCTCATGCAGGTCGTACGGGACGTCCAGCAGCTCGACGAGCTCGAGGAAGACCTGCTCGGCGGAGAGTCCCGCCGCGTCGACGAGGAGCATCGCATCGGACCGGGAATCCAGGGTTCGCAACAGGTCGGTCTTTCCCGAACCGGCCGCCCCGGTGAGGAAGACGAATCCACTCGCCCGGTCCGCGCCCTCGATCCATTCCTGTACTTCTTGGCGGGGCGAGGTGTTGCCTGATTTCCCGGATTCACGGTCCGTCATGCTTCGCCTTTCAGGTGTTGCCGTCGGGTGCTGCCACTAGAGGCCGCCCTGGTGCTTGACTTTGACCCATAGCTTACCGATTTCCAGCATATTGGAGACATGGGCTCCGTCGTTCAGTTTTTTGCGAGTCGTGCCGGCGGGTACTTCTTCGGGTACGGTCTCCGCGTTCTTCCGGTACTCCGTCGCGTAATAGACGTCCACCCCGGGAATTCTTTCCCGCAGCGTATCCGAGCAGTTTGCCAGCCCCTGGCCCCGGCCGCACGGCTCGCGATCCGTATAAAGACTGAGGCGCTCGTACTTTTCTCCGTCTTTTCGGCCGGCGTCGAGCGAGTCCAGGTAGTCGAGGATGTGTGGTTCGGAGTGCTTTCCGGGAATGGGGGCGTCATTTCCGAAGGAGGAGTCGACCACGAAGCTCGTTTCCTTCGTCTTCGGGTCGTAGACCTCGACGACGGCGTAATTCCGGCCGGTGAAGTCCGGGCGGTGGTCGCCGGACGCATTGAGCGCTCCGGAGAATCCCGCCTGGCCGAAGGCGTCCTTGATCGCCTGCTTGAGGTCGGCGTCCTGACGGCTGGCCGTGGGCCATTGATTCGACTGGTGTGCCACGACAGGGGGAGAGGTCGTGACGTTCGCCCCCTGCGTGATGGGGTTTCCGTCCTTGTCCTTGTCGTCGGCGTAGGGGTGTTCGCGAGGCTCCGGGCTCATCCCGACGGCATGCGCGGCGTGGAAGGAGTGGCTCATACGCGCCATGGCGGCGACCACCGCACCCTGTTCACCCGGGTGCAGGGTCTCGAAGCCGGGCAGGGCGTCGATGAGGTCGCGCCGGCGGAGCAGCGGGTAGCGCGGTACTCCGTTCTCGTCCGGCGTGGGCACACAGCGGTTGAGGACGGCCGCCAGCGGGCTCTGGGTCTCGCCCTTCGGGATGTCCGCCCATTCGCTCATGCGCTGGTAGGGGACATCGGTGTCCACCTGGCGAACGTCGTTGCTGTCGCGCAGATTCGCCTGATGTTCCATCGGATACATGCCGTGGTGCCGTGAGTCGGCCGTCTCCGCCGGGCCGATCCGGGGGTGCAGCTCCTCTTGGCGGTGCGGCTCGTTCCGTGCCGCCTCCGCGTTCTCCGGCTCGTCCTTCGGGACGACGGGCGGGGGCTTCGGCTGAGCGCCGGCGGGTTCGGCGGCGGGTCGGCGGTCGCTCTCGCTGCTGTGGTTGTCGGTGGTGGGGGTGGTGGGGGTGGTGGTGGGGCGGCGGTTGGGGTCGAGGGGGATGGCGTGGACGCCGTTGGTGCCGTCGTGGAGGGGGGTGTTGCTGCGTTGGCCGGTTTGGGCG
>NZ_JBWKCJ010000020.1:0-13499 GCF_056436545.1 Streptomyces sp. NPDC043738
TGGGGGGAAGAGGCGGGGGGCTCCTGGGAAAAAAAAGGGGGGGAGGGGGACCAGGCGGGGAGAACAAGGAAAGAAGAGAGAACGACCCCCCCCGCCCCCCCCCCCCCCCCCCCGCTTCGGCACTGTCCGTGAGTGCCGCGGAACTCAGCCGCTGTACGGCTTGGCGTCGAGGATCCGCACGCTCGCCTTCTTGCCGTTGGGGAGCTCGTACTCCGCGTCGGCGCCCACCTTCTTGCCGTTCACGCCCGTGCCCAGCGGCGACTGCGGGGAGTAGGTCTCGATGTCCGAGCTCGCGTACTCCCGCGAGGCCAGAAGGAACGACAGCGTGTCGTCGGGGTCCCCGTCGAACGCGATGGTGACGACCATGCCGGGAGCGACCACGCCGGTCGCGGCGGGGGCCTCGCCGACCTTCGCGGTCTGCAGCAGCTGGGTCAGCTGGCGGACGCGAAGCTCCTGCTTGCCCTGCTCTTCCTTGGCCGCGTGGTACCCGGCGTTCTCCTTCAGGTCACCTTCCTCGCGGGCCGCCGCGATCTTCTCGGTGATCTCGGCGCGTGCGGGACCAGACAGGTGCTCCAGCTCGGCCTTGAGCTGGTCATACGCCTCCTGGGTCAGCCAGGTGACGTTCTCGCTGGTCTGGGTCACAGGTGCTCCTCGTCGGTACTGGGGATAAATCAAACGCCCTACCAGGAAGGTTTGCGCCTTCACGGGTGGGCGAAACCACGAGCCTAACAATTCCGGCACAAAACGGGGAAGAGGAAATTCACAGTGACCGCTCAGCTGTGCATCATCCCTGATCAGAGGCGGTCACGACACGCCTACCGGGCAGCGGCGGCCGGGCGTGGCCGGAGGCGTGGTCGCGGGCGGTCGCCGGACCGTCGCGGTGCGGTCACGGCCCGCCGGGCGCCGGGCGCGCTCAGCCGGGCGCCGGGTGCTGGGCGCGCTCAGCCGTCGCCGGCCGCCGTGCAGCCCACCAGCACCGCGTTGGTCGCCCGCTTCGTCGTACGCACCGTGACCTCGGTGTCCACCTGGTCCGTGCGCTGGTCGACGGTGACGTCCTTGCGGCCGACCTCGGCGCCGTCCGCGGACTGCGAGCGCAGGGTGCACACGCCCTTGGCGTCGGCGTCCTTGACGACCTCGAGATGGACCTTGACGGCGTGGTCGGACACCGCGTCCCAGGTGATCACGCGGCCGCTGAGGTCCTGGCCCGCGATGTAGGAGGCGCCCGACCAGCCGACCACGCCCAGCAGCGCGACGCCGAACACCGCGCCGGCGATCTTGAGCTTACGGTCCGCGCGCTGGTCCGCGGAGCGGCCGTAGCGTCCGTCGGGGAGCCCTTCGCGCACCGCGGTCATGATCAGTCCTCCTGGCCTACGGGGACCTCGACCGGGAACCCCCGGGGGGTCCCCGCCCCAGGGAATACAGCGCCCCCTCGCTTCGGTCACTATAGGAGGCATCTTCTCCGGCCTTTACCTGAGGATCGAGTCTTGACTGAGCAGCTGCGTTTGATGGCGGTCCACGCCCACCCCGACGACGAGTCGAGCAAGGGTGCGGCCACCATGGCCAAGTACGTGTCCGAGGGGGTGGACGTGCTGGTCGCCACCTGCACAGGCGGTGAGCGAGGCTCCATCCTCAACCCCAAGCTCCAGGGGGACCCGTACATCGAGGAGCACATCCACGAGGTGCGCAAGAGGGAGATGGACGAGGCCCGGGAGATCCTGGGCGTCAAGCAGGAGTGGCTGGGCTTCGTCGACTCCGGGCTGCCCGAGGGCGACCCGCTGCCGCCGCTGCCGGAGGGCTGCTTCGCGCTGCAGGACGTCGAGGAGGCGGCCGGGCGGCTGGTGAAGCTGATCCGGGAGTTCAAGCCGCAGGTCATCACGACCTACGACGAGAACGGCGGCTACCCGCACCCGGACCACATCATGACCCACAAGATCACGATGGTGGCCTTCGAGGCGGCCGGCGACCCGGAGAAGTACCCGGAGGCCGGCGCGCCCTGGCAGCCCCAGAAGCTCTACTACAACCAGGGCTTCAACAAGCCGCGCACCATCGCGCTGCACGAGGCGCTGCTGGCGCGTGGCATGGAGTCGCCCTACGGCGAGTGGCTGGAGCGCTGGAAGCAGTTCGAGCAGCGTGAGCGCACGCTGACCACCTACGTCCCCTGCGACGAGTTCTTCGAGATCCGTGACAAGGCGCTGATCGCGCACGCCACCCAGATCGACCCCGACGGCGGCTGGTTCCGGGTGCCGATGGACATCCAGCGCGAGGTCTGGCCGACGGAGGAGTACGAGCTCGCGAAGTCGCTCGTGGACACTTCCCTCCCCGAGGACGACCTCTTCGCGGGCATCCGCAACAATTGAGCCCATGATGAGCGCGACAAGCACCCTCGCCCTGACGCACTTCGTCACCCTTGCCGACAGCTTCGACAAGAACAAGGTGACGCCCGGCGTCCTCGGCTTCATCGTCTTCGCGGTCATCGGCGGCGCCGTGTGGCTGCTGATGAAGTCCATGAACAAGCACATGAAGAAGGTGGACTTCGACGAGCAGCCGGAGGAGGGCGAGGCGGGCACCCGCGCCTCGGCCGCCTCGACGGCCGCCGAGCCGAAGACCGGCTGAGGGGGCGGATCGGCGGGTGTGCGGCGCGACCGACGGGCGACGGCCCGTCCGGCCGCCCGCACCGGCTCGCCGGTCCCCGCGGACCGGGTGACGGCCGAGGGCCGGCCGAATGGCTCAGGCCGGCCTGCCGCCCCGGCGGCTCGCTGACCCGAGCGGTCAGCGAGCCGGGCCGTACGCCCTCGGCGGCCGGGCGCCGCAGCGAGCCGGGCGGGGCGTCGCGGGCTCGGCGTGGCCCGGACCCGCGCCCCGGATCACTCCACGACGCCCGGCGTGACCAGCACCCCCATGACCTCGCGTGCGTGGCGGTTGGGCACCATGCCCAGGCGCCAGGCCTGCCAGCCCGACTCCGGCTCCACCCCGCGGTCCAGGAGCAGGGCGAACGCCTCCGCGCAGTCCTCCAGCTTCGCGTCGCGCAGCGGGTGGCCGTCCCGCACCAGCTGCGCCAGCTCCTCCTGGGCGACGGCCGTGCCCACCACGCTGCCGCCCGGTGAGGCGAACGGCAGCAGCGTGCAGCGCAGGAACCGCGCCCAGTCCGCACCGCGCCGGTCGTCGTAGCCGGCGAATATCCGGGCCGCCTCGTCGGCCAGCTCCAGCGCCTGCCCGGCCCGGCCGTTGCCGGCGTCGATGATCACCAGCTCCAGGCAGGACCACGCCTCGCCGTGCGGCACCCCGATCCGCTGGAAGTCCCTGCGGGCGTCCTGCAGCAGCTGGCGGGCGAAGCCGCTGTTGCGCAGCGACCCGGTCTGCGCCGCCCGCAGATCGCGGGTGACCCGCCCGGAGTGGTGCCGGGCGCAGGCCAGGCCGTAGCCGTCCTGCATCCGGCTGAACATCGTCCGCGAGCGCTCCAGCTGCCGCAGCGCCGCGTCGTGCTCGCCGTGCTCCTCCAGCGCCTGGCCCAGGTAGTACATCGTCCAGGCCTCACCGCGGGCGTCCTCGTGCTGATGGTGCAGCGGCAGTGCCTGCCGCAACCGGTCCGCCGCGGGCCCGGGCTCGCCGTCCAGCAGCCGGGCGCGGGCCAGCTGTGTCATCGCCCAGGCCTCGCCCCGCTCGTCGTGCGTCCGGCCGTACAGCTCCATCGCGGCGTGCAGCGCGCTCTCCGCCCGCGGTACCTCGCCCATCCGCAGATACACCTGGCCGAGCTGGAAGTGCGCCCACGCCTGGCCGTGCAGACTCTCGCTCTCCTCGTGCAACTCAAGCGCCTCACGGAGCATGGCGATGGCGTCGGCGATCCGCGCCCGGTCCCGCTCCACCGCCGCCAGGGCGTGCAGCGTCCAGGCCCGGTCGCCGCGCATGTCCGGGCCCGACTGCAGCAAAAGCGCCTCGCGGAGCTTGGCCGCGGCCTCGACGAGGTCGCCCTGCTGCTGGAGCGTGATGCCCAGGTCGCGCAGCGCGCGGGCGGCGCCCGCCGGATGCTGCGCCTCGAAGTACAGATCGACCACCGAGGACAGGGTCGCGCGGGCCTTGTCGAGCTCGCCGAGCTGCCGGGCCGCCACACCCGTACGCCACTGCACCGAGCGGACCAGCAGCCCCTGGCCGACCGCCCGGGTCAGCTCGCTCAGCTCGCCCAGGCGGTAGAGGTCGCCGCGCAGCAGGCAGTAGTCGGCCAGGGCGCCCAGCAGATGGGAGACCGTCGCCTGGTCCACACCCTGGTCGGCGTGGCGCAGCGCGGCCGTGATGAAGCTGGTCTCGTCGTCCAGCCACTGCAGGGCGGCGTCCAGGGACGTGAAGCCGTGCGAGCCGAAGCGGTCGGCACGGGTCGACGTACGGCCGTCGACCAGCCGGATGACCGAGTCGGCCAGCTCCGCATAGCCGCGGATCAGCCGCTCCTGGGCCACGCCGCGCTCGTCGGCGTCCTCCTCGTCCAGCAGCCGGGCGTGGGCGAAGCGGTGCACCAGGGCGTGCAGGCGGAAGCGCTCGCCGCGGACGTGCTCGATCAGCCCGGCTCGGGCCAGCGTCGTCAGCTGCCGCTCCGCCTCGGCGTTGTCGACGTCCAGCAGCGCCGCCGCGGCCGCCGCCCCCAGGCTCGCCCGGCCCACCAGCGCCAGCCGGCGCAGCAGCCGCCGGGCCGTCTCGGACTGGTCGGCGTAGCGCAGCGACAGCGCCCGCTCCACCGGGGAGGCCGCGTCGTGGGCCGCCAGGTCCGCGGCCAGCGCGGCGGCCGTGCGCGAGCCGAGGGAGGAGCCCGCCACCCGCAGCGCCAGCGGCAGCCCCGCGCACAGCGCGGAGATCTCCCCGACCGCCCGGGAGTCGGGCGCGGCCGCCTCGCCCGGCGCCTGCGCTCCGTCCGCCGCGGCGGCCCGCAGCAGCTCTTCGGCGCCCGCCGCGTCCAGGGGCCCCACGGGCAGCTGGTGCACCCACGCCGGAAGGTCCCCGGGCAGCTCCAGCGGCGCCCTGGACGTCACCAGCACCAGGCTGTCGGAGCGGTCCGGGATCAAGGTGCGCACCTGCTCGGGGTCCGAGGCGTCGTCCAGCAGGACCGTCACCGGAAGGCCGGTCAGATGCTGGTGGTACAGCTCGGTGAGCCGCTTGACGTGCTGCTCCTGGGACGGGCGCTCACGGAACAGCAGCTGCTCACGCGGTGCGCCCAGCCGGTTGAGCAGATGCAGCAGCGCGTCCCGGGTCGGCAGCGGCACCTCACCGGGGGTGTCCCCGCGCAGGTCCACCACGCAGGCGCCGCGGAACTGATCGCGCAGCTGGTGCGCGGCCCGTACCGCCAGCGCGGTGCGCCCCGAGCCCGGCTCGCCGTGCAGCACCACCACCGTCGGCCTGGTCTCGGTGCTCGCCCGGGCGGCGTGCACCCACTGCGCGATCCGCGTCAGCTCGTCCCGCCGCCCGGCGAACGGGCCGTCGGGACGGGGGAGTTGGGAGAACGAGTGCTCCAGTACGGACCGCTGCCGGGCGGCCGCGCTGCGGTCCGCGCCGCGCAGCTGCGGCCCCCGGGCGGCCTTCGCCGCGGCGGCCGGCTGGGCCGCCGCGGCCGCCGCCGTCAGCATCCGCTGCTGGTCCAGGAACGGCCGGACGCCCCGTACCTCCAACGCCGTCAGCCACTGCAGCCGCAGCTGCTCCGGGCCGCCGGGCTGACCGCGCAGCCCGGCCTGGCGGTGCGCCGCCGGCCAGTGGCCCGCGGTCAGCTTCAGGACCGTGGCCGCCGCGCCCGCCACCACCACGGCGGCCCCCACGCCCAGCGCCGCGCCCGCGCCCGTGCCGTAGGCGAGGTCCGTGCCGAACGCCGCCATCGCCGCGACCGCCGTCGCCACCGCGGGGGTGCCCAGCTCCCTGCGGGTCAGCCGCTGCGCAAGCGACGGCTGACCGGCGGCCGCCTCGTCCAGGGCCCGGACATACGCGGTGTACTCCTCGGCGGCGCTGCCCGCCACATCCTCCAGCGCCGCCTGCGCTCTGCCGAGCAGCGTGCCGGCGTCCAGCCGTCCGTCCGAGCGCCGCACCTCTTCCTCGACGGCCCTGGTCAACAGAGCTCGCGCTGCCTCCCGATGGTCCGCTCGCAGCGCGGCCGGTGAGCCCGACATGCCTCTCCCCCTCCAGCAGTCCCCGCAGTCGTCGGCGGTCCCGCGCCCGGGCGGTGATCTTCGCCGTACGCACAGTCTTCCGCGTCCGCACGGATTCCGGCAGACCTGTGGATAACCCCGGACCCGGCCGGACACTCTCCCCTGCCGCTCCTGACCCCCCGGGTCACCTTGGGAGAGGATGGAGCCATGCCGAACCGCCTGGCTCATGAGACTTCCCCGTATCTGCTCCAGCACGCCGACAACCCCGTCGACTGGTGGCCGTGGTCCGCCGACGCGTTCGAGGAGGCCCGGCGGCGCGGCGTGCCGGTGCTGCTCAGCGTCGGCTACAGCTCCTGCCACTGGTGCCATGTCATGGCCCACGAGAGCTTCGAGGACCAGGACACCGCCGCGCTGCTCAACGAGCACTTCGTGTCGGTCAAGGTCGACCGCGAGGAGCGCCCGGACGTCGACGCCGTGTACATGGAGGCCGTGCAGGCCGCCACCGGGCAGGGCGGCTGGCCGATGACCGTCTTCCTCACCCCCGACGCCGAGCCCTTCTACTTCGGCACGTACTTCCCGCCTCGGCCCCGGCACGGCATGCCCTCCTTCGGGCAGGTCCTGGAAGGGGTGCGCAGCGCCTGGGCCGACCGCCGCGACGAGGTCGGCGAGGTCGCCGGGCGGATCGTCGCCGACCTGTCCGGGCGGTCGCTGACCGATTCGCTGCCCGCCGACCGTCGGCCGCCGCGCCCCGAGGAGCTGCACACCGCGCTGATGGGCCTGACCCGTGAATTCGACGCGGTGCGCGGCGGGTTCGGCGGCGCCCCGAAGTTCCCGCCGTCCATGGCGCTGGAGTTCCTGCTCCGCCACCACGCCCGCACCGGCTCCGAGGGGGCCCTGGAGATGGTGCAGGCGACCTGCGAGGCGATGGCCCGCGGCGGTATCTACGACCAGCTCGGCGGCGGGTTCGCGCGCTATGCGGTGGACGCCACGTGGACGGTGCCGCACTTCGAGAAGATGCTCTACGACAACGCGCTGCTGTGCCGGACCTACGCCCACCTGTGGCGCGCCACCGGCTCGGACCTGGCCCGCCGGATCGCCGTGGAGACCGCCGACTTCATGGTCCGCGAACTCCGCACCGACCAGGGCGGCTTCGCCTCCGCCCTCGACGCGGACAGCGACGACGGGACGGGACGGCACGTCGAGGGCGCGTTCTACGTGTGGACCCCGGAGCGCTTGCGGGCCGTACTGGGGGAGAAGGACGCGGAGTTCGCCGCCACCTATTTCGGCGTCACCGAGGAGGGCACCTTCGAAGAGGGCGCCTCAGTGCTCCAGCTCCCCGACACCGACGGCCTGGTGGACGCCGAACGGCTGGTCGCCGTCAAGGAGCGGATGCTGGCGGCCCGCGCCGAGCGCCCCCGCCCCGGGCGGGACGACAAGGTCGTCGCCGCCTGGAACGGGCTGGCCATCGCCGCGCTCGCCGAGACCGGCGCCTACTTCGACCGCCCGGACCTGATCCAGGCCGCCACCGACGCCGCCGACCTGCTGGTCCGTGTCCACATGGACTGGCAGGCCCGGCTGCACCGCACCTCCCGCGACGGCGTCCCCGGCGCCAACTCCGGGGTGCTGGAGGACTACGCCGATGTCGCCGAGGGCTTCCTCACCCTCGCCTCGGTCACCGGGGAGGGCGTCTGGGTGGAGTTCGCGGGCTTCTTCCTGGACACCGTGCTGCTGCAGTTCACCACCGAGGACGGCGCGCTGTACGACACGGCGGCCGACGCCGAGGCGCTGATCCGCCGCCCCCAGGACCCGACCGACAACGCCACCCCCTCCGGCTGGACCGCGGCCGCCGGCGCCCTGCTGTCGTACGCGGCGCTGACCGGCAGCGACCTCCACCGGGGCGCCGCGGAGCGGGCTCTGGGCATCGTCACCGCGCTCGGCGGCCGCGCCCCGCGCTTCATCGGCTGGGGCCTCGCCGTCGCCGAGGCCGCGCTGGACGGGCCGAGGGAGATCGCGGTCGTCGGCCCGCAGGGCGATCCGGCCACCGCCGCGCTGCACCGCGCCGCGCTGCTCGGCACCGCCCCGGGAGCGGTGGTCGCGCTGGGCGCCCCGGGCTCCGACGACACCGGCGAGGTGCCGCTGCTCAAGGACCGCCCCCTGGTGGACGGCGGTCCGGCCGCGTACGTCTGCCGCCACTTCACCTGCGAGCGTCCCACGACGGACCCGGACGAACTGGGCGACCGGCTGCGGGGGTGAGTCCGCCGGCCGGGTGGCGCGTCCGCCAACCGGCCGCTGTCGGTGGGCAGTTGTAGTCTGCCGGAGTGATGACCTTGCTGGGGCGGCGTGCCCTTGTCCACGAGGCCGCGGCGTTGCGGGCCGGCACGGACGACCCGGTCGCCGCGGCGCACCGTACGTGCGACCGCATCGACGCCGTCGACCGGCAGGTGCGGGCGTTCGTGCCCGAGCCCGGCCGGCGCAAGCGGCTGTCGGCGGCCGCGCGGGTGCCGGCGGCGGACGGTGCGCCGGCCGGTGCGCCGGCCCCCTCGGGGCGGCCGCCGCTCCATGGCGTCCCCGTGGGCGTCAAGGACATCGTGCGGGTCGACGGCCTGCCGACCCGGGCCGGCTCGGCGCTGCCGCCCGAGGTGCTCGGCGGTCCCCAAGCCGCGGTCGTCGACCGGCTGTGCGCGGCCGGCGCGCTGATCGCGGGCAAGACCGTGACGGCGGAGTTCGCGGTCACGGCGCCCGGACCGACCCGCAATCCGCACAACCCGGCCCACACTCCCGGGGGTTCGAGCAGTGGTTCGGCGGCCGCGGTCGCGGCCGGCATGGTGCCGCTGGCCATCGGGACGCAGACCGTCGGCTCGATGATCCGGCCCGCCGCGTACTGCGGCGTGACCGGGTTCAAGCCCACCTACGGGCGGATCCCGGTCGACGGGGTGATCCCCAACGCCGTCAGCTTCGACACCCTCGGGTGCTACGCCACGGACGTGGCGGGTGTCGCCCTCGCGGCGTCGGTGCTGCTCGACGGGTGGCGCGGGGCGCGGCCGGAGGCGGGCGGGCGGCGCCCGGTGCTGGGCATACCGGCCGGCCCCTATCTGGAGCGGGCCGGCGAGGAGGCGCTGCACGCCTTCAAGGACCAGCGGGAACTGCTGCGGGCAGCGGGGTACACGGTCCGCGAGGTCCCGGTGATGGACGACTTCGAGCAGGTCGTGGCGCAGCTGTTCACGATGAACCGCTACGAGGTCGCCCGGGCCCACGCCGACTGGTTCGCGCGCTTCGGCGGCCGCTATCGGGAGCAGACCGCGGTCGCCATCCGTCAGGGCCACACGATCAAGGAGGCCGTCTACGAGGCGGCCCGCGCCCGGCGCGCGGAGTTCCGCGAGCGCCTCGCGGCGCAGGGGAGCGCCGCCGGCGTCGATCTGTGGATCGCCCCGGCCGCCACCGGCCCCGCGCCCGCCGACCTCACCACCACCGGTACCTCGATCATGTGCCTGCCCTGGAGCAACGCCGGTCTGCCGGCCCTCAGCCTGCCCGCCGGTCACGCCGCCAACGGGCTGCCGCTCGGCCTGCAGGTCGTCGGCGGCTTCGGAGCGGACGAGGACCTGCTGGCGGCGGCGGCCGGGATCGAGGGCGTGCTCAGCGGGGCGGCGCCCCAAGTCCTCGGCTCGCCCGGCCTCACGGCGTGAGGCCCCGGGCCAGTACGTCCATCGTCCGGTCGATCAGGGCGATCAGCGCGTCGGGGTCGGCGGTCGGGCTCTGGGCGGCCCAGCTCAGCATCGCCTCCTGGAGCGCGGCCAGGATGGCCGCGCTGACGACCCGCAGTTCCAGATCGTCGGCGGGGCGGCCGGCGCGTTCGGCCAGCACCGCGCTGATCAGCGCGGCGATCCGGGCGCTCTGCTCCGCCGATCGCCCCCGGATGGCGGGCACGTCGCGGATCAGCCGGATGCGCTGGAGGAGTTCGGCGCCTTCCTGCGCGGCGATCTTGCCCAGCGCCTCGACGGTGACCTGCCGTATCGACTCGACCATCGGCTCGTTTGCGGGGCGGGCCCGGATCCCGGTCGCCAGCAGGGTGTCGTACTCGTCCGTCAGCACGAGGTCCTCCTTGGTGGGGAAGTACCGGAAGACCGTGCTCAGCGAGACGTCCGCGGCCTCGGCGATCCGGTCGACGGGGGTCGCCTGGTACCCCCGCTCGGCGAAGAGGCGGTAGGCGGCCCGCCGGATCGCCTGCCGGGTCTTGGCCTTCTTCCGCTCACGCAGCCCGGTCCGCGGTGTCCGGGGCGGGGCGGTGGCGTTCGTGCGTGCGCAGACCATGCCCGGCATTGTCCGGCATCGGGTGCGCGCGGGCCATGTCGGCGGCCGTGAGCCGAGGCGCGCGACGGCCGACTGTCAGTGGCCCATGTCACGCTGGAGGACGAGGTGACGACTTTGGGTGACCGAGGGTGGTGGCTTTCGGGGCGCGCCGCGGGCGCGCCCCGGGAGTGCGGGTCAGGCGTGTGTGTAGGCCACCAGGGAGATGCCGACGTAGTGGACGACGAAGGCGGCGAGCGTGAGGGAGTGGAAGACCTCGTGGAAGCCGAACCAACGCGGTGAGGGGTTGGGGCGCTTGATGCCGTAGATGACGCCGCCGGCGCTGTAGAGCAGGCCGCCGACGACGACCAGGACGAGGACGGCGATACCGCCGGTGCGCAGGAAGTCGGGGAGGAAGAAGACGGCCGCCCAGCCCATGGCGATGTAGCAGGGGGTGTAGAGCCAGCGGGGCGCGCCGACCCAGAAGACGCGGAAGGCGATACCGGCCAGCGCGGCCGCCCAGATCGCCCAGAGCAGCACCTGGCCCCGGGATCCGGGCACCAGCAGCACCGTCACCGGTGTGTAGGTGCCGGCGATGATCAGGAAGATGTTGGCGTGGTCGAGGCGGCGCAGCACCCCGTCCATCCGCGGACTCCAATTGCCGCGGTGGTACAGGGCGCTGACGCCGAAGAGCAGGCAGGCGGTCAGCGTGTAGATGGCGCAGGCCAGGCGGCCGCGGGGGCTGTCGGCGAGGGCGGTGAGGATGACGCCGGACAGCAGGGCGGCGGGGAACATTCCGGCGTGCAGCCAGCCCCGCAGCTTCGGCTTGAGGGGCGCGGCCGCGGCGGTGACCGCCGCGATCGCGGGCGGCGCGGAGGGGAGCTTGCTCTCGGCGGCGTCGGGCGCGGAAGTCATGGCGCAATGCTACCTACGCCACCGTAAGTTACGGATTCATGCGGAAGTGGTGACGGTCACGAATGCGCCCTCTGGACAGAACTCTCTTAGGGTCGGATGATCAAATGAGTGCGGTCGGCACCGGATGAGCGGTCGCGAAGCATCCGGGTCGCAGCCCCCAAGGGGCAGACAACCAAAAGAAGCGGATCATCCCGTCACAAACGGGCACATATCCGTCCACACCCTCATCTAGGAGCGATCGTGGCGCGCGACAACGCGGCTCCCACCATTCCGACCCGTCACCAAGGCCTCATCTCCTGGGTCGACGAGATCGCAGCGCTCACCCAGCCCGACCGGGTCGTCTGGTGTGACGGCTCGGAGGCGGAGTACGAGCGTCTGTGCGAGGAGCTCGTCGACAAGGGCACGTTCAAGAAGCTCGACCCGATCAAGCGCCCCAACTCCTACTACGCGGCCTCCGACCCGACCGACGTCGCGCGGGTGGAGGACCGCACGTTCATCTGCTCCGAGAAGGAGGAGGACGCCGGCCCGACCAACCACTGGAAGGCCCCCGCCGAGATGCGGGAGATCTTCGCCGGTGAGCAGGGCCAGGGCGGCATCTTCCGCGGCTCGATGAAGGGCCGGACGATGTACGTCGTCCCGTTCTGCATGGGCCCGCTGGGCTCCGAGCTGTCCGCGATCGGCGTCGAGATCACCGACTCCGCGTACGTCGCCGTCTCCATGCGCACCATGACCCGCATGGGCCGGCCGGTCCTGGACGAGCTGGGCGACGACGGCTTCTTCGTCAAGGCCGTGCACACCCTGGGAGCGCCGCTGGCCGAGGGCGAGCAGGACGTTCCGTGGCCGTGCAACTCCACCAAGTACATCTCGCACTTCCCCGAGGCCCGCGAGATCTGGTCGTACGGCTCCGGCTACGGCGGCAACGCGCTGCTGGGCAAGAAGTGCTACGCCCTGCGCATCGCCTCCGTCATGGCCCGCGACGAGGGCTGGCTCGCCGAGCACATGCTGATCCTCAAGCTGACGCCGCCGCAGGGCGAGTCGAAGTACGTGGCCGCCGCCTTCCCGTCCGCCTGCGGCAAGACCAACCTCGCCATGCTGGAGCCCACGATCTCCGGCTGGACCGTCGAGACGATCGGCGACGACATCGCCTGGATGCGGTTCGGTGAGGACGGCCGGCTCTACGCGATCAACCCCGAGGCCGGCTTCTTCGGCGTCGCGCCCGGTACCGGCGAGCACACCAACGCCAACGCCATGAAGACGCTGTGGGGCAACTCCGTCTTCACCAACGTCGCCCTGACCGACGACAACGACATCTGGTGGGAGGGCATGACGGAGGAGACCCCGGCCCACCTCACCGACTGGAAGGGCAACGACTGGACGCCGGAGTCCGCGACGCCGGCCGCCCACCCCAACGCCCGCTTCACCGTGCCCGCCTCGCAGTGCCCGATCATCGCGCCGGAGTGGGAGGACCCCAAGGGCGTGCCGATCTCGGCGATCCTCTTCGGCGGCCGCCGCGCCTCGGCCGTGCCGCTGGTCACCGAGTCCTTCGACTGGAACCACGGTGTCTTCCTCGGCGCGAACGTGGCCTCCGAGAAGACCGCCGCCGCCGAGGGCAAGGTCGGCGAGCTGCGCCGCGACCCGTTCGCCATGCTGCCGTTCTGCGGCTACAACATGGGCGACTACATGGCCCACTGGGTCAAGGTCGGTGCCGGCAAGGACCAGTCGAAGCTGCCGAAGATCTACTACGTGAACTGGTTCCGCAAGAACGACGCGGGCAAGTTCGTCTGGCCGGGCTTCGGTGAGAACAGCCGCGTCCTGAAGTGGATCGTCGACCGGCTCGACGGCCGCGCCGAGGGCGTCGAGACCCCGATCGGCATCCTGCCGGCGAAGGGGTCCCTGGACACCGAGGGCCTCGAACTGGCCGACGCCGACCTGGACTTCCTGCTCACCGTCGACAAGGAGATCTGGCGCGAGGAGGCCGCCCTGGTCCCCGACCACCTCAACACCTTCGGCGACCACACGCCCAAGGAGCTGTGGGACGAGTACCGGGCGCTGGTCCAGCGGCTGGAGCAGTAGCCGGCGCCGACGCAACGCCCGGCCGGGGCCCCGCACGAACTGGTGCGGGGCCGGGGGGGGGGGGGGGGGGGGGGGGGGGGGGGGGGGGGGGGGGGGGGGGGGGGTACAGGG
>NZ_JBWKCJ010000020.1:13509-39418 GCF_056436545.1 Streptomyces sp. NPDC043738
AGACGTGCGGTGTGGTTGTGGCACCACCCTCCCCCCCCCCCCCCCCCCCCCCCCCCCCCCCCCCCTCCCCCCCCCCCCCCCCCCCCCCCCCCCCCCGGCCCGTTCCCGGGGGCGGACGGCCACGGCCGGGAACGGGCCGGGCACCGGCGGTGGCTTCGGGATTCTCCGTCCCGGTTCGTCCGGTCGGGTGACGCCGCCGCGTCAGCCGGGCGTCACGCCGAGGCGAGATCCGGCAGCGGCTCGGCGTGCGCCGCCATCCGCTCCGCCGCCAGGGTCATCGCCGCGGCGTCGTCCCGGGCCGTGGCGACCGCCAGGGCGTTCCCGGCCAGGGTGCGAGCCCGCTGCTGCAGGGCCTCGACGCGCGGCGCGGCGCCGCCGTCGGTGGGCTCGGCGCGCAGCGGGTAGTGGCCGCCGCTCAGCCGCGCGACCTGCTCGGCGATGCGGTCGGCGGCGGCGGCCAGCGCGGCGGCGTCCAGCTCCCGGGCCCTGGCGGACCCGGCCCGCGCCGCCAGCGCGTGCAGCTCGTCGGTGACGGTGAGCAGCGCGGTCAGCTGTCCGGCGAGCCGGATCTGGAGCTCTTCCTCACGGGAGCGGTGCGGGATCTGCGGGGCGGCGGCGGCCATGGTGTGGACCGACTTGGTGCGGATCGGTTCGTACATGGGACAGCCTCCTGAATGCGTTCAGGAAGCCATCCTAGCTTAGACGCTGTCTAAAGTTGAGTTCCGTACAGAGGTCGGGTCGGCTCAGTACTGTCCGTAACCGTCGAGGAAGGTGCCGATCCGGGTGACCGCGTCCGCCAGGTCGTCCTTGCTGGGCAGGGTGACCAGCCGGAAGTGGTCCGGCTCCGGCCAGTTGAAGCCGGTGCCGTGCACGATCATGATCTTCTCGGCGCGCAGCAGGTCGAGGACCATCTGCCGGTCGTCCTTGACCTTGTAGACCTTCGGGTCCAGCCGCGGGAAGGCGTACAGCGCGCCCTTCGGCTTGACGCAGCTGACGCCGGGGATCTGGGTCAGCAGCTCGTAGGCCGTGTCCCGCTGCTCCAGCAGGCGGCCGCCGGGCAGCACCAGGTCGTTGATCGACTGCCGGCCGCCGAGGGCGGTGGCCACCGCGTGCTGGGCCGGCATGTTGGCGCACAGCCGCATGTTGGCCAGGATCGTCAGCCCCTCGATGTACGAGGCGGCGTGCGCCTTGGGGCCGCAGACCGCCATCCAGCCGCTGCGGTAGCCCGCCACCCGGTAGGACTTGGACAGTCCGTTGAACGTCAGGGTCAGCAGGTCGGGGGCGAGCGAGGCGAACGGGGTGTGGGTGGCGCCGTCGTAGAGGATCTTGTCGTAGATCTCGTCGGCGCAGACGATCAGGTTGTGCCGGCGGGCGAGCTCCGCGATGCCCCGCAGCAGCTCGTCGTCGTACACGGCGCCCGTGGGGTTGTTGGGGTTGATGACGACGATGGCCTTGGTACGGTCGGTGACCTTGCGCTCGATGTCGGCGAGGTCCGGCATCCAGTCCGCCTGCTCGTCGCAGCGGTAGTGCACGGCCGTGCCTCCGGAAAGGGAGACCGACGCCGTCCACAGCGGGTAGTCCGGGGCGGGGACCAGTACCTCGTCGCCGTCGTCCAGCAGCGCCTGCATCGACATCTGGATCAGCTCGGAGACGCCGTTGCCGAGGTAGATGTCGTCGACGGAGAGATCGATGCCCTGGGTCTGGTAGTGCTGCATCACCGCGCGGCGGGCGGAGAGCAGGCCCTTGGCATCGCCGTAGCCGTGTGCCGTCCCGACCGTGCGGAGGATGTCCTCCAGGATCTCGGGCGGGCACTCGAAGCCGAACGCCGCGGGGTTGCCGGTGTTGAGCTTGAGGATGCGGTGACCCGCCGCCTCCAGCCGCATGGCCTCCTCGAGCACCGGGCCACGGATTTCGTAGCAGACGTTGGCGAGCTTCGTTGACTGGATCACCTGCATGTCCGCCACCTTACGGGCGCGTTTCGGTACCCGCCCGGTGTTTTTCCCCACGTCGATCAGCGCATGGTGTGGGGTTCCTCACGGGTGGTGACCATCCGTGGGTCCGCGCCGTGCCGCTGATTCCGCGTGCCCTGGTATTTCACGGTAGACCGGCGCGCGGGCGCGTACGCCGGTACGCTCCGGGCGCATGGCCTCCTCGGCGCCCCTGCCCCCGCCCAGCACGCCCGGCTTACCCCTCCCCGCGCCGGCCGCGTCCGCACCGCCGGCGCACGGTCCCTTCGCGCTGCTCAACGACGAACCGGTCGCCGAGCCCGGCGCGGACCTGCTCGGCGCCGGCCGGGCCGCCCGGCAGCTCGCCGGACTGCTGGTCGCCTCCCGCGCCTCCACCCCCTTCACGCTCGCCGTCGACGCCGGCTGGGGCATGGGCAAGAGCAGCCTGATGCGGCTGGTCGACGCGGAACTGGCCCACGCCCCCGAGGTGCACACCGTTTGGTACAACGCCTGGACCTCGACCGGAGCCGACGCGCTGGAGGGGCTGATCAAGTCCGTCCTGATGCGCTTCGACCGGCGGGTGCTGCGCCGCGGGCTGCAGCGGGTCGGCGAGCGGCGCGCGCTGCTGCGGGCCCTGCGGGCGCTGAGCACCGTCGCCGCCGGGCCGCTGGGGGTGGCCGGCCTGGTCGACGAGCTGTGGAAGCGCCTGTCCGTCGACTCCCAGGCCCGCAACGAGATGCGGGGCGCGATCGGCGACCTGGTCCAGGAGTGGTCCGAGACCGCCGAGTTCCGGCCCCGCCGGCTCCTGGTGGTCTTCATCGACGACCTCGACCGCTGCTCGGAGGAGACGGTGCTGGCCGTCTGCGAGGCGGTGAAGGTCTATCTGGACGTGCCGGGGCTGGCGTTCGTGATCGGCTGCGACCGCTCGGCGCTCGGGCCGAACGGGCTGCTGCGCGATCTGTCGCCGGCCGGCTCGGCGTTCATGGAGAAGATCTTCCAGACCAGCTACCGCATCCCGGCCGCCGACAACCACGGCGTCAAGGACTACATCCGCTGGTGCGCACGGACCGCCGGCATCGAGCCGCTGCTCGACGACGCCCTGGTCGACCTGCTGGTCCAGCGCTCGGACCGCAACCCGCGCCGCATCAAGCGCCTGGTCAACGGCTTCGTCCTGGAGGCCACGCTCAACCCCGTCTGGCGCGACTTCGGGCCGGACGCGGTGATCAGGACGCTGCTGCTGCAGTACTTCTATCCCGACTTCTACCGCATGATGACCGGCCCGTCGGGCACCGTCGACGGCGATGTGGTGGACGAGTTCCGGGCCTACCGCGAGGCGCGGCGGACGCTGCTGGCGCCCGCGGGCGCCCCCGGGGAGGAGACCCAGGTACGGGACTTCCTCGCGCGCTACGACCTGGTGCTGCCGCAGCCGCTCGGCGCGGGCGGCGACGAGGTGCTGGCCGTGCTGGAGCGCCAACTGCCCAACGAGTTCCCGTACCTGGTGGTCAATCCGGCCTTCACGTCCCTGGTGGACGAGCTGACCGCCCGCCCGGACGCCGCGCAGCTGCTGCTGCGACTGCGCGAGGGCCCGCTGGGTCCGGGCGCGGAGCCGACCCGGATGTCCCAGGAGTGGGCCCCGGTGTGGCAGGGGCTGGGGGCGCGCGCGGACGGCTACGCCACCGGGTTCGGTCCGCCGCTGGCGTGGCCGGGCGACGAGCCGTACGGCGGTTACGGGGCGCCGCCGCAGCAGATGCCGCCGCAGGTACCGCAGCAGGGCCGGCCGCCGGCGCAGCCGTCCACGGTGCCGCAGGGGGCCTACCCGCAGGGCGGGTACCCGCAACAGGCCGGGTACCCGGCCCCGTACCCGGCCGCCCCGGCCTTCGACGTCCTGTGGGTCGACGACCAGCCGGACCGCAAGGCCGTGGTGCGCGAGGTGCTGGAGGGCCTCGGGGCGCAGGTCAGCCATGTGCCCAAGAGCGCCGCCGCCGTGCGGGCCCTCCGCAACCGCGCCCCCGACCTGCTGGTCTCCGACATCAGCCGGGGCACGGACCACTCCGCCGGCTTCGAGATGGTGCGGCGGCTCAAGGAGGACGGCCACTACGACGGCCCGGTGGTCTTCTTCACCATCCGGCGGTCCGCCGAACGCGAGGAGCGGGCCGCCGAGCTGGGCGCCTCGCTCACCAACAACGAGCAGGAGCTGCGCGAACTGGTGCTGCACGCCCTGCAGAGCCGGGCCGAGGAGCGGCCCCCGCCGGGCGACCGGACGCCGCCCCGGCCAGGGTCACTGTCGCAGACCGGGTGGTTCCCCTCGCTGTGACCGTCAGCGGCGGTCGGCCGTCCGCCGTACCGTCCGCCCCGCGAGCACGTCCGTGCGCCGCCCGTCCTCGATCACGAACCGGCCGTCGATCAGGACGTGCGGGATGCCGGTCGGCAGCGTGCGGGGGGCGTCGAAGGTCGACCCCGCCGCGACCGTGTCCGGGTCGAAGAGGACCAGGTCGGCGCGGTGGCCCTCGCGCACCAGGCCCCGGTCGGGCAGCCGCAGCCGGGCGGCCGGGCGGCCCGTCAGATGGGCGACGCACTCCTCGAGCGACAGCACGCCCGACTCGCGGACGTAACGGCCGAGGTAGTGCGGGAAGGTGCCGTACGCCCGCGGATGCGGCTTGTCGCCCTGGAGGATGCCGTCGCTGCCGCCGGTGTGCACCCGATGGCGCATGATCCGGCGGACGTTGTCCTCATGGCCGACGTGCTGGAGGATCGTCGAACCGAGGCGGTCGTCGATGAGCAGGCGCCGGGCGGTCGCCCAGGGCTCCTCGCCGCGTTCGGCGGCGGTGTGCGCGACGGTCCGGCCGACGTGGCCGGCCAGGGCGGGGTCCGAGACCCCGGAGATCTCGATGGTGTCCCAGTCGATGGGCACGCCGTGGCAGCCGTCCGCGCCCTCCACCTCCATGACGTGCCGGATCCGCTCGGCCGTCGCCTCGTCGCGCAGACGGGCCAGCACCGCCTCCGGGCCGCCCTCGCCGGCCCAGCTCGGCAGCATCGCGACCAGCGTCGTACAGCCGGGGGTGTAGGGGTAGGTGTCCAGGGTGATGTCCGCGCCGGCGTCCAGCGCGGCGTCCAGGAGGGACAGCAGTTCGGGCGCGCGGCCCTCGTTGACGCCGAAGTTCATGGTGGCGTGGGCCAGATGCAGCGCACAGCCCGCCTCGCGGGTGAGGGCGATCATCTCCTGGTACGCCTCCAGCGCGCCCGCCCCGTAGGAGCGGTGGTGCGGGCAGTAGTAGCCGCCGTACTCCGCCACCACCCGGCACAGCTCGGTGAGTTCGGCGTCGTCGGCGTACATGCCGGGCGTGTAGGTGAGCCCGGAGGACATGCCGACCGCGCCCTGCGCCAGGCCCTCGGCGACCAACCGCCGCATCCGCGCCAGCTCTTCGGGCGTCGCCGCGCGGTCCTCCCAGCCGACGGCGAGCATCCGGACCGTGCCCTGCGGGATCAGGTACGCGGCGTTCACCGCGATGCCGCGGCCGTCGAAGCCGTGGTCGAGGCGGTCCAGGTACTCGCCGACCGACCGCCAGCCGAAGTCGACCTCGCCCTCGCCGTAGCCGTTCCAGCCGGTGATCGCCCGGCGCACCTCGGCGAGCGTGCGGTCGTCGACCGGCGCGTACGACAGCCCGTCCTGGCCGATGACTTCGAGGGTCACGCCCTGTGCGGCCTTCGCACTGTGGTCGGGGTCGCGCAGCAGCGCGAGGTCGCTGTGGGCGTGCATGTCGATGAAGCCGGGGGAGAGGACCAGGCCCTCGGCGTCCACCTCCCGCCGGGCGGTGGGGCGCAGGCAGCCCGCCGCCGCGGCCTCCTTGACGATCGAGACGATCCGGCCGCCGTCGACCACCACGTCGGCGCGGTAGGAGGGCGCGCCGCTGCCGTCCACCACCTCCGCGTCCCGGATGACGAGGTCTTCCACCACCGGCCCCCTAGAAGAACGTGCGGATGAAGTCGGTGACCGTTCCGTCCCGTTCGACCAGCGGGATGAGCTGCCACTTGTCGAAGGAGGTGCAGGGGTGCGACAGCCCCAGTCCCACCCAGTCGCCCACCTCCACGTCGCAGGAGCGCTCGGTGGTCAGCCACGCGTGCTGGTCGGACAGCTTGGTGACGGTGAGCCCGTCGGCCGGCCGCTCGGTGCCGTCCCGGCCGGACCGTACGACCTGGGCCCGCGGCAGGTCCAGGTCGTACGCCGCGTCGCGCTTGCCCGCGTTGAGGAACGCCTGCTCGGGCGTGGGACGGGAGACGACCTGCGCCCACAGCCGGAAGGCGGGCTGCAGCGCGCCCTCCTTGGGGATGCGGTTGAAGGGCGTGAGCTTGCGGTAGTGGCCGTCGTCGTGGCTGACGTACGCGCCCGAGCGCAGCAGCTTCAGGACCGGCGCGGACAGCTCGGGGAGAGCCGCGAAGACCTCGGCGACCGCGTCGAACCAGGCGCTGCCGCCGGCGCTGACCACGATCTGGTCCAGGTCGGCGAACCGGCCCGCCTTGTCGAGCTCCACGGCCAGCGCCACCAGCCGGCGCAGCCAGGCGGTCACCCGCTCGGTGTCGGCGTCGGGCACCTCGCCCTCGTACCCCGCGACGCCCACCAGGCGCAGGGTGTCCACGCCCGCGATGGCGTCGGCGAGTTCCAGGCACTCGGCCTCCGTGCGGACACCGGTCCGCGCGCCCTCACCGGCGCCCAGCTCGATGACCACGTCCACGGGGCGGACGGCCCCGGCCCCCCGCAGCGCCACGTCCATCAGCTCGATACCGCGCAGCGAGTCGACGTAGCAGGTGAAGCGGAAGTCCGGGTCGGCGGCCAGTTCACCGGCCAGCCAGCGCAGCGCGGCCGGGTCCACGACCTGGTTGGCCAGGAAGATCCGCTGGATGCCGTAGGTGCGGTAGACCCGGGCCTGGTGGGGGACGGCCGCGGTGATGCCCCAGGCGCCGTGCTCCAGCTGGCGGGCGAAGAGCTGCGGGGCCATGCAGGTCTTGCCGTGCGGGGCGAAGGCCAACCCGTGCCGGGTGGCGTACGTCTCCATCAGTGCCAGGTTGTGCTCGACCGAGTCGGCGGCCAGGGCCAGGACGGGGGTGGTGAACCCGCCGGTGAACAGGTTGCGGCGCTCGGCGGCCAGCTCGCCGACGGTCAGTCCCTCGGCGTCCGGGGGGAGGCCCTTGAAGCGGTGGTCGACCCGTTCGTCCGCGAGTTCCCCGAGTCCCTGCGTGAGCCGCTCGCCGGCCATGGGGCCTCCTCAAAGATCTTGTTGCGCTCTCTGCAACACTCATTGCGCATATCGCTTACAGCTGTCTAACATCCGAGCCATCGCCCGGTCAATGGTGCGGGACACGGACCGAAAGCGGCCGGACACCCGGCGGCACACCGCCCCGGACACCGCCCGAACGAGCCGCCCAGCGAAGGAGCGCAACCGATCGTGACCAGGTCCTCGAACGCCGGCGCCCGCACCGCCCCGGACGGCGCCCCCGCCCCGGACGCCGACGTCGTCTGCCTCGGCGAATCCATGGTCACCTTCCTGCCCAGCCGCCCCGGGCGGCTCGCCGACGTGCCGTCCTTCGACCGCGCCATCGGCGGCGCCGAATCCAACGTCGCCTGTACCCTCGCCCGCGCCGGCCACACCGCCCGCTGGATCTCCCGCGTCGGCGCCGACGGCTTCGGCGACCACCTGCTCACCGCCATCGCCGACTGCGGCGTCGACGTCTCCTTCGCCCGGCGCGACCCGCGGCGCCCGACCGGCGTCTACTTCCGCACCGCCGGCGACCGCGCCACCGACGCCCACGAGGTCGCCTACTACCGGGCGGGCTCCGCCGCCTCCGCCATGTCCGCCGCCACCATGGACCTGGCCGCGATCCGCGCCGGCCGGGTGCTGCACCTGTCGGGCATCACGGCCGCGCTCTCCGCCGACTGCCTGGGCCTGCTGCGCGAACTCACCGCCCCCCACCCCGCCGCCGACCGCCCGCTCATCTCCTTCGACGTCAACCACCGGCCCGGCCTGTGGCAGGACGCCGACGACGCCCGCGTCCTGCTCGACCTCGCCCGCGGCGCCGACCTGGTCTTCGTCGGCGAGGACGAGGCGGCCGCGGCCTGGGGCGTCACCGGCGGCCCGGACGCCCTGCGCGAGGCGCTGCCCGAGCCCGCCACCCTGATCGTCAAGCGCGGGGCCGCCGGCGCGGTCGCCTACGAGCGCCGGGGCGGCCGGCACACCGTGCCCGCCCCGCGCGTCGACGTGGTCGCCGCCGTCGGCGCGGGCGACGCCTTCGCCGCCGGATACCTCTCCGCCACCCTCCGCGGCCTGCCCGTCCCCGCCCGCGTCCGCCACGGCCACCTGTGGGCCGCCGCGGTCCTCACCGTTGCCGGTGACCTCGCACCACCCCCCTCCCGCGCGCACGCCGACCGCCTCGCCGCCCTCGGCGCCACGGCCTGGGAGACACTGCACCTCGGCCCCGGCTGGACGAAAGCCACGACAGCCGACGAGCGGGCCGCCGAGGAGGTATCCACGCCATGAGTCAGACCGTCGACCGCGCGCTGAGCATCCTGCCGCTGCTCGCCGAGGGACCCGCCGACCTGGGCCAGGTCGCCGACCGACTCGGCGTCCACAAGTCCACCGCGCTGCGCCTGCTGCGCACCCTGCACGAGCACGGGCTCGTCCACCGCCAGCCCGACCAGCGCTACCGCCTCGGCGCCCGGCTCTTCGCGCTGGCCCAGCAGGCCGTCGAGAACCTCGACGTACGCGACATCGCCCACCCCCACCTGGTCGAACTCAACGAGAAGTGCGGACACACCGTCCACCTCGCCGTCCACGAGGAGAACGAGGTCCTCTACATCGACAAGGTCGAGAGCCGCTACCCGGTCCGGATGTACTCCCGGATCGGCAAGCCCGTGGCGATAACGGTCGCCGCCGTGGCCAAGCTGCTCCTCGCCGACCTGCCCGGGCCCGAGCGCCGCGCCCTCGCGGAGAAGCTCGACTACCCCCGCTACACGTCCCGTTCGACGCCCGACGCCACGGCCTTCCTCGCCGAACTGGCCAAGGTCCGCGAACAGGGCTGGGCCTCCGACCTCGGTGGCCACGAGGAGTCCATCAACTGCGTCGCGGCGCCCATCCGCGGCGCGGACGGGCGGGCCGTCGCCGCCATGTCGGTCTCCGCACCGAACGTCGTCGTCAGCGCCGACGAACTCCTCGCGCTGCTCCCGCTGGTACGCCGTACCGCCGAGGCGATCAGCCGGGAGTACTCCGGCAAGACCCCAGTAAAGGAGACCGAATGACGGACAAGACCGCGATCACCCCGGCCACCCACACCACCCCGCCCGCGGCGTTCTCCCACGGCGTCAAGAAGGGCAACATCCTGCAGGTCGCCGGCCAGGTCGGCTTCCTGCCCGCCGTCGAGGGCCAGCCCCCGACGCCCGCCGGCCCCACCCTGCGCGAGCAGACCCTGCAGACCCTCGCCAACGTTCACGCCGTCCTCGAAGCCGGCGGCGCCACCTGGGACGACGTGATGATGATCCGCGTCTACCTCACCGACGTGGACCACTTCGCCGAGATGAACGCGATCTACAACGCCTACTTCGAGGAGCAGGGCCTGACCGCGGCCCCCGCCGCCCGCACCACCGTCTACGTCGGTCTCCCCGAGGGCCTGCTCATCGAGATCGACGCCCTCGCGGTCCTGGGCTGACGCTCGAGCAGCAGCACCGCTGAACACCCCGCAAGCCGTACGTCGTCACGGCACGGCACCCTTGGCCATGCTCATTCGGGTGCCGTGCCGCGATCCCTCCTGCCCCGAAAGACACATGGAATTACGAGGTCCCCCCTCATGTCCCTGTTCGTCGCGGCCGCGCCCGCCCCCACGCCGGCCACCCCGCCGCACACCGGCGGCCTGCTCGCCCTGATACCCGGCACCGCGGGCCTGCTGACGGTCGCCGCCCTCGGCGTCGCCCTCCTGCTCGTCCTGATCATCAAGGTCCGGCTGCAGCCCTTCGTCGCCCTGCTCGGCGTCTCCATCGCCGTCGGCCTGGCCGCCGGCCTCTCCGTCACCGAACTCTTCGGCACGGTGCAGAAGTCCGACGCCGTGTCGATGATCGAGACCGGCATGGGCGGCATCCTCGGCCACGTCGCCATCATCATCGGCCTGGGCACCATGCTCGGCGCGATCCTCGAAGTCTCCGGCGGCGCCGAGGTGTTGAGCACCCGCCTGCTCGGCCTCTTCGGTGCGAAGCGCGCCCCGCTGGCCATGGGCATGACGGGCCTGATCTTCGGCATCCCGGTCTTCTTCGACGTCGGCATCTTCGTCCTGGCGCCGATCGTGTACGCCGTCGCCAAGCTCCCGCAGGCGTCCGGCGAGCCCGGCGCGGGCCGGACCCCCGCCGGCAGGTCGGTCCTCCTCTACTGCCTGCCGCTGCTGGCCGGCCTGTCGATGACCCACGCCTTCCTGCCGCCGCACCCCGGACCGGTCGCCGCGGCCGGCCTGTTCAAGGTCGACCTGGGCTGGGTCATCCTCATGGGCGTGATCTGCGGGATCCCCGCCGTGCTCGCGGCCTGGGCGTACGCCGCCTGGATCGGCAGGCGCCTCTTCGTCGAGGTCCCGCAGGACATGGTGGAGGCCGCGGCCGAGGCCAGGGCGGCCGTCGCCGCAGAGCAGCGGGCCGCGGGCGCCACCGGGCGCGAGAGGCCCGTCGCGCTCGGCGCGGTCCTCGCCATCATCGGCACCCCCCTGCTGCTCATCCTCCTGGCGACCTTCTCCTCCATCGCCCTGGCCCCCTCGACCGGCCGCTCGGTCGTCGAGTTCTTCGGCCACCCCTTCGTCGCGCTGACCCTCGCCCTGCTGCTGGCGTACTACCTGCTGGGCATCCGCCGCGGCTGGTCGCGCAAGTCGCTGGAGCGGGTCTCGACCGCGTCGTTGAAGCCGGTCGGCAACATCATCCTGGTGGTCGGCGCCGGTGGCGTCTTCGGCGCCGTGCTCAAGGGCAGCCAGGTGGCCACCGCCCTCTCCGACACCTTCCACGACCTGGGTCTGCCCGTGATCGTCCTGGCCTACCTGCTCTCGCTGGTCCTGCGGGTGGCCCAGGGGTCGGCGACGGTCGCCATCGTCACGACGGCCGGCATCGTGGTCCCGCTGGTCGAGGGCCAGGGCCTGTCGCAGGCCCACCTGGCGCTGGTCATCATGGCGATCTCGGCGGGGTCGATCTTCGCCTCGCATGTGAACGACGGCGGGTTCTGGATGGTCAGCAAGTACTTCGGGATCACCGAGCGCGACACGCTCAGGTCCTGGACGGTGCTGGAGTCGGTGCTGTCGGTCGCGGGCTTCGCGGTGGCCGCGCTGGTGAGCCTGGTCGTCTAGGGCCTGGCCCGTCGGACGGGCCCTGGACCGGCGGCGCTTCACCGGTGGTGCCCGGTCCGTCCACGACGGACCGGGCGGCTGCTCAACCGGCCTTGCAGTACTGGTCTTCCTTGCCGATCGCGCGGTACGGGCAGTCGGAGGTCTCCAGCAGCTGGAGCACCGCCTCCCGGTTGCGGGCCGTCTCCTTCGCGATCACCGAATCGCGGGGGTAGAAGCCGCCGGAGCCGGCGGAGGAGGGGTACATCTCGAAGGTGTAGGCGAACACCTTCTGATCCCCCCACAGCCAGTCGTCGATCGAGCCGTCGGTGATGTAGAGCTCGCTGGACTGCTCGGGGGTGTAGCCGTTGGAGGCGGCCATCTTCTTGCCGATGGCGGCGAAGGCGTCGTGGTCGTCCTGGGTCATGCCGGGGCCGGTCTCGTCGTGGGTGAAGCCGAAGGGCCACAGGACGAGTTCGCTGTAGGTGTGGAAGTCGATGGCGGTCTTGATCTGCTGGGCACCGCCGACGACGCGGCTGCGCACGAAGTCCGAGACGACCTTCACCTCGGGGGCGGAGGCGGCGGAGGGGCCGCGGTAGGTCTCGTCGCCCGGGTCGCCGGAGGAGCCGTCGCAGCAGCCCCACTTGAAGTCCCAGTTGCGGTTGAGGTCGGTGCCGACCTCGTTGGACCCGGAGTTGGGCTGGCGGTTCTTGCGCCACATGGCGAAGTCGCCGGAGGCGATGTCGAACTCGCCGCCGTCGGGGTTGAGGTCCGGGATGATCCAGATCTCGCGGGAGTCGAGCATCTTGGTGACGCGGTCGTCGGAGCCGTACTTCGAGGTGAACTCGCCCAGGAGGTAGAGCGCCATCTCGACGGTGAGGTGCTCGCGGGCGTGCTGGTGGGCGGTGAAGAGGACCTCGGGTTCCTTCTCGTCCTTGGTGACGTTCTTGCTGAGCTTGAGGGCGAGGATGTCCCGGCCCTCGTGGGAGGTGCCGATCTTCTGCTTGCTGAGGATCTCCGGGTACTTGGCGACGAGGCCGTCGATCTCCTTCGTGGCCTCGTCGTAGGTGTGGTAGCCGGTGTAGCCCTGCGGGAAGTCCTTGACGCGGGACGGCGGCTTGCCCTTGGCGGCGCCCGGCGGGTCGGGCAACTGGCGCACCCGGTGGCCGAGCCGGCGGACCAGGTCGGCCTGGGCCCGGTCGGCGGTGACGACGACCGACCGGGCGTGCACCTCGTCGATGCTGACGCCGGTCGAGGCGAGCGCGGCGCGGGCCGCGGCGGTGGCGGGACCGGTCACCTCGTACTGGTGGGGGCGTTCGGCGGCGCGTGCGGTGCCCGCGGCGCGCTGACCGGGTGGGGGGTTCTGCGCCTGGGCGGCGGCGGCGATCGGGCCGGCGAGCGCGAGGGAGAGGAGTGCGGCGAGGACGGTGGTGCGTCCGCCGCGTATTCGTGGTCGCATGCGGTCTCCTGTGGGGGGTGTGAGTCGAAGCGACGGCGTCAGTGTTGAGGTTTGGCATGGCTGGGTCAAGGTGTGGGCTGGCCATATCTGCGGAGGCCCGGACGGGCGGGGCCGGCCGCCGAATCCGTCAACTTGCCGTCGTTTCCGGGAAATTGATTGCCCCGCGGAGCCGCGGCGCTGACAATGCGCACGACAAAATCGAAGGCCCTCAGGGGCGTTCGGTGACAGAAGCTGAGAGGACCCCCACATGAACAGACCTCTCGTCGGCACCCTGGCCACGGCCGTACTGGGAGCCGCGGCCCTGACGGGCACCGTCGGAACGGCCCACGCCGCGCCCGACCGGGCGGCGCACCACCGCGCGCACCACAAGACCAGGGCGGTGGACTTCGCCGGCACCGTCGCGCTGAGCAACTGCTCCGGCTCGGTGGTCAAGATGCCCACCTCGCAGGAGAACGACCCGGCCCTGGTGATGTCCAACGGCCACTGTCTGGAAAGCGGTATGCCCGGCGCGGGCGAGGTCGTCGTCGACCAGCCGTCCAGCCGCAGCTTCACGCTGCTCGACAAGTCGGCCGGTGAGCTGGGCACGATCAAGGCCACCAAGGTCGCGTACGCCACGATGACCGACACCGACGTCTCGCTCTACGAGACCGGTTCGACCTACGCCGAGATCGAGCAGAAGTACGGGATCAAGCCGCTGGAGCTGGCCACCGAGCACCCGGCCCAGGGCGCCGCGATCAGCGTGGTCTCCGGCTACTGGAAGAAGATCTACTCCTGCGGCATCGACGGGTTCGTGCCCACGCTCAAGGAGGGCGACTGGACCTGGAAGGACTCCGTCCGCTACACCCCGGAGTGCAAGACCATAGGCGGGACCTCCGGCTCCCCGGTGGTCGACACCGCCACCGGCAAGGTCGCGGCCATCAACAACACGGGCAACGAGGACGGTGAGAAGTGCACCGTCAACAACCCCTGTGAGGTGGACGAGAACGGCGAGGTCACCGTGCGCAAGGGCATCAACTACGCGCAGGAGACCTACGGCATCCCCAAGTGCTTCGGCGTCGGCAACAAGCTGGACCTGAGCGCCGAGGGGTGCACACTGCCGAAGCCGGCGGCGAGCCGCAGGTGAGCTGACGCGGGGACGTGACATGCGAGCAGCCAGGCCCCGGGCACACGGTGCGCGGGGCCTGGCTGTGGGGGGTGGCGCTCTACGGGAGGTCGTGGACGTGGCCGCCCACCTGGCCGGCGAACTCACCGCCGTTCGCGGCGTCCCAGTTGGTCGACCAGGTCATCGCGCCGCGGAGCCCCGGGTAGGTCTTCGACGGCTTGAAGGAGCCGCAGCCGCTGCCCTTGGTGAGGCAGTCCAGTGCGGCGTTGACGACGCCCGGTGCCACGTATCCGCTGCCCGCCGCCTTCGAGGATGCCGGGACGCCGATGCCGACCTGGGAGGGGTCGAGACCGCCCTCCAGCTGGATGCAGGCGAGCGAGGTCAGGAAGTCGACCGTGCCCTGTGCGTAGACCTTGCCGTCGCAGCCGTTCATCGAACCGCTGTTGTAGTACTGCATGTTGACGACGGTCAGGAAGTCCTTGATGGCCAGTGCCGTCTTGAAGTACTCGTTCTGTGGTGACTGCATGTCGATGGTCTGCGGTGCCATGGTCACCACGACGTCGCCGTGCGCGGCGTGCACGGCCTTGAGCGCCTTGGTCATGTAGGTCGAGTCGAGGCCGTTCTCCAGGTCGATGTCGACGCCGTCGAAGCCGTACTCGTCCATGAGCGCGTTGACGGAGTCAGCGAAGTTCTTCGCCGAGGCGTCGTCGTTGACGGACACCGCGCCCTTCTCGCCGCCGACGGAGACCACCACCGACTTGCCGGCGGCCTGCTTGGCCTTGATGTCCGCCTTGAAGTCGTCGACCGAGCCGTAGCCGACGGCCGGGTCCAGGTGGAAGGTGACGGCGCCCGGCTGGCCGGCGGCTTCGGCGAAGGAGACCGCGATGATGTCGTAGGCGTCGTCGACGTCCTTGAGCTTGTGCACCGTGGCGCCGTTGTCGAAGTTCTGCCAGTAGCCGGTGAGAGCGTGCGCGGGGACGGCGGCGGTGGGTGCGGCGGCCGGGGCGGGGCGGTCCTCGGCCGCGTTGGCGGTGCCGGCCACGAGGGCGCCGGCCGAGGCCAGTACGGCGGCGGCCAGCCCGGCCAGCAGCCGCTTGGTGACTCTTCCTGATCGTGCGCGAACCACGACTGCCTCCGAGTGGGGGAAGTTGGGGGGAGTGGTGCGGATGCGCATTCAGGGGCCCCTGCGCTTGCCGTACAAGGTGGTCCAGACCATTGAGCCTGTCAAGGCCCCGGACGCGAGCCGGTGTTCGCGCAGTCGTCGCTCGGTGGGTATGCGCAATTTCCCCATGGGGTGCTCGTGATGACGAGTAGCCCAGAACGTGTTCTCTGGGGCGTATCTCTCTGGATAAAGTGCTGGGCGTATGGCGCCTAGGGCGCAGAGCTGTGCCGATCCGCGGTCCCGGGACCCCCGGAGGCCAAAGGGAGTGGGGGAGCGACGTGCCGACCGCGATTGCAGTCACCAGCCCTGACCTCGCGCTGCCGGCGACCGACCGGCAGACCCCCGCCGCCGTCGTCCTCCAGGCGCCGCGGCTGCGGCCGCTGGACGACGCGCTGACGGAACTCGCCGCGGTGCTGGAGCACCACGGCCACCTCGTCGCGCTGTACTCCTCCGCCTGCCCGCCGGAGCACGTGCGCCGGCTGCACACCCTGCGCGCGGTCCTGGAGAGCGACCGGGTCGCCATCGTGCCGGTGTCCCTGCCGCCGCTGGGCGTGGCGCTGCTCGCCCGGCAGCTGCGGCAGCTGTCGCTGTGCGGCTTCAGCCCCGGTGTGCTGGCCAGTTCGGCGCGGCTGCTGAGCCACTACATCCACGCCGGCGCCCTGCTGGGCAGCGTCAGCGGCCTGGACCGGGTCGAGGTCGATCTGCGCTCCCACATGAAGTCCTGGCTGCCCGGCGCGCACTTCGCGGTGCTGGCCAACCCCGAGCCGCAGCTGCTGCACCTGGACCGGCACGGCACCGAGGCCGGGTTGCCGGCCCCCGGCTTCGCCACCCACCTCGCGGTCGCCCGCGGCCAGCTCACCGCGGAGTGGGTGACCGCGTCGCTCGCCCCGGCCTGGCGGGTGCAGGCGGCCTACGAGGAGCGGCTGCCCGCGGAGTCCGCCCGGTGGTGGGGGACCCAGAAGCTGATCGAGTTCGCCGCGGCCATCCCCGATCCGTCGGTGCTCCGCCAGCTGGTGGCGTCGGTACGGCGCGCGGAGTGCGGTTGGTGCGGCCTGGAGGTCCTCGGCGACCACTGCGCGTTCTGCGCGGCGCCGCTGGCGCGGGGCCGGGCCCCACGGGGCTCCTCCGGTCGCCACCCCGCGGCCATAGCGGCGCCGGATCCGGCCGCCGCGCCGGCTCCGGCCACACCCGCACCACCGGAGCCCGCCCAGGAGCCGGCCGCGGAATCCGGGCAGCCGCCCGCGCCGTGGACGCAGCGCGGGCTGTCCCCGGTCGCCCCGTCGGGGGTGCCCGGCGTCACGGGCGTACGGGGCGGTGCGCCCGGCGGCACCGGACCCGGCCAGCTGGACGTCCGCGGGCCGGGTGCCGCAACGGGCGGCCCGGGAGGCGGAGTTCCGGGCAACCCCTACGGGTCCGGGCGCCCCGTGCCGGGGAACCCCTACGCGTGCGACGGCCCCGGCCTCCCGGGCCGCTGGGACCTGCCCGGCCACCCCGACTTCGCCGGCCATCCCGACCTGCCCGGCCACCCCGACCTGTCCGCCCACCATGAAGTCCCCGGCACCCCGCGGACGGTGGCCCGCGTGCGCTGATCCCCGCCGCGTGCCCGACCGCCCCCACCCACGACGACCGCCCGCCCCGTCCCCCGCCCCGATCGAGGTCCCTGCCCCATGAACTCACGTCAGCGCCGCGGAGTGATCCTGCTGCTCCTGTCGCTCCTGTGCGCGGTCGGCGCGTTCGTCGGCGTACTGTCGGTGATCAAGAACGTCGAGTCCAAGGTCGGCCCCGAAAAGACCGCGTACCGGCTCAGGACGGACGTCGCGGCCTATAAACCGCTGGATCCCGGGCAGTTCGAAAAGGTGAAGATGCCGCAGCGCTGGCTGCCGCCGACCGCCGTGACCGACCTGGACAAGGTCAGCGGCAAGATCGCGGTGACCCCGCTCAAGAAGGGTTCGCTGCTCCAGGTCGACATGATCGTCGAGCGGCCCGCGCTGAAGCCCGGGCAGCAGGAGATCGCCATCATGATCGACGCCGCCACCGGAGTCGCCGGCAAGATCAACCCCGGTGCCCGGGTGAACATCTACGCCACCTTCGAGGGCAAGCGCCCCGAGGACAAGCCGGTCTCCAAGGTCATCGTCGCCGGCGCCCAGGTCATCGACGTCGGCAAGCTGACGCCCCTGGAGGCCAAGGACCCCGGGGACACCACCACCGGCCGGCAGGCCGGCGAGGCCGTCCCGATCACCTTCGCGCTGGACACCAAGGACGCCCAGCGGGTCGCGTACGCCGAGTCCTTCGCCTCCCACGTACGGCTCGCCCTGCTCGCCCCGGGCAACGAGGCCGCCATCCCGCCCGGCCAGCGCACCTACACCCTCGACGGCGACAAGTGACCGGGAGGCTCAGGTGACCATCCGCATCCTCGCCGCGATCGGCGACCCGGACGCCGCACGCGCGGTGTCCTCGCTGCTCGACCAGCTGCCGGACGCCGAACCCGCGCCCGCCGTCGCAGACTCCGCGGCGCTGATCGACGCCCTGGCCGGCGCCGCCGCCGGAAGCGGTGCGGCCCCGCCGGCGGGCCAGGCCCCGTCCGCCGCCGGCGCGCCCTCGGCCGTCGAGGCGCTCCCCGAGGTCGTGCTGGTCCATGAACGGATCGGCCCGACACCGGCGCTGGAGGTGATCCGCGAGGTGGCGCTGCGCTTCCCCGCGGTCGGCGTCGTGCTGATCACCACGGACGCCGGGCCCGCGCTGTTCTCCGCGGCGATGGACGCCGGCGCCCGCGGCATCGTCGGACTGCCGCTCGGCTACGACGAGTTGGCCGCCCGGGTGCAGGCCGCCGCCCAGTGGTCGGCGGGCGTACGGGTCCACCTGGGGGCCGGCCCGGAGGCCGCACCCGGGCCGGCCGGAACGCTGGTGACCGTCACCGGCGCCAAGGGCGGGGTGGGCACGACGGTCACCGCGGTGCAGCTGGCGCTGGCCGCGCGGGCCGCGGGCCGTAGCGTCGCGCTGGTCGACCTCGACCTGCAGTCCGGCGACGTCGCCTCCTACCTGGACGTCCAGTTCCGCCGCTCGATCGTCGACCTGGCGGGCATCCAGGACATCTCCGTAAGGGTGCTCCAGGACGCGGTGCACGACCACCACACGGGGCTGGGACTGCTGCTGGCGCCGGAGGAGGGCGAGCGCGGCGAGGAGGTCGACGACCGCGCGGCCCGCCAGATCATCGGCGCGCTGCGCTCCCGCTACGAGGTGGTGCTGGTCGACTGCGGCTCCCAGATGCAGTCCGCGAACGCCGCCGCCGTCGAACTCGCCGATGCCGCCCTGCTGGTGACCACCCCGGACGTGGTGGCCGTACGCGCCGCCAAGCGGCAGGTGCGGCTGTGGGACCGGCTGCAGATCCGCAAGGCCGAGGACACCACGACGGTGGTCAACCGCCTCACCCGCGGCACTGAGATCCAGCCGCCGCTGGTCGCCAAGGCCACCGGCACCCACGTGGCCCGCACCCATGTCCCGGCCGCGTTCAAGGAGTTGCAGCCCTGCGTCGACGCCGGCCGGATGCAGGACCTGGACGGCCGGTCGACGGTCAAGCAGGCGCTGTGGGCGCTGGCGGGCGAGCTGGGGCTGGTGGAGTCACCGGCCGCGCGGCAGGGGCGGGGCAGCCATCGGGCGCGTCCGTCGCTGACGGGGCGCAAGCGCAAGGCCCTCACGGCGGGGGCGGCTCCAGGTTCCGGGACGGGTCCGGGTCCGGCATCGGGGTTCGCGTCCGGGTCCGGATCGGGGTCCGGCACCCGGTTCGGGGCGCGGCGGGGGCCGGCCGCGGCGGCCGGCGGCTCCGGGCCGTTCGATCCGGCCGGTCCGTACGAGGAGGGCTGAGCGGTGCGGCGCCCCCTGGGCGGCAACGACCGCGGGCAGGTCTCCGTGGAGTTCCTGGGGCTGCTCCCGCTGATCCTGCTGGTGCTCGTCCTGCTGTGGCAGTTCGTGCTGGTCGGGTACACCTACTCGCTCGCCGCGCACTCCGCCGACCGGGGCGCGCGGGCCGCCACCGCCACGGAGGGCGGCGGCGCGGGCGCCTGCCGCACCGCCGCCGAGGACCAGCTCCCGTCCGCCTGGCGGGCCGGCGCCTCGACGTCCTGCGGCACCGGGTCCGGTCTGTGGAAGGCCACGGTCAAGATCAAGGTCCCGGTGCTCTTCCCCGGCGCGGGCGACTTCCCGTGGACGGTCACCGGCACGGCCGGCGCCGCGAAGGAGGACCGAGGATGAACGCCGCACGCACCCCCGTCGCCCCCGGCCGCCGCCCGCGCGTCCCGGCCCGCCCGCGCCCTGCCGCCCGGCTGCGCGGTCACGGCCGCGACCGGGGCCAGGTGTCCATCGAGTTCCTCGGCTTCCTGCCGATCCTGCTGCTGGTCGCGCTGGCCGTGGTCCAGCTGGGCCTGGCCGCGTACGCCGTCCAGCAGGCCGGCACCGCAGCGCGCGCCGCGGCCCGTACCGCCTCGATGGACCGGGCCGACCGCGAGAGCGATCCGCAGACCGCCGGCCGGGCCGCGATGACCGGCTGGGTCGCCGACGGGGCGTCGATCACCGTGGGCGGCGGGGGCGACGCGGTCCGGGCGACCGCGACCGTGCGGATCCCCTCCCTCATCCCCGGTGTCGACTTCGGCTCCGCCAGCCGCAGCGCCACCATGCCCCGCCCCGAGACACCCAGCGCAGCGCGTACGCACGAAGGAGCACCAGGAGTGCCAGTGGCACGAAACGCACCAGGAGCACCCCGGAGATGAGCCTCAAGAGCAGGATCGTCGCCCCCGAACCGGCCGGCGAGGCGCGCCAGGACAGCCATATGGTCGCCGTCTACCGCGCCAAGCTGCTGGAGGAGATCGACCTCGCCGAGATGTCCGCGCTGGCCGCGGCCGAGCGCCGCTCGCGGCTGGAGCGGGTACTGGGGCACATCATCAGCCGCGAGGGCCCGGTACTGTCGACGGCCGAACGCGCCCAGCTCATCCGCCGGGTGGTCGACGAGGCGCTCGGCCTCGGGGTCCTGGAGCCGCTGCTGGAGGACGCCTCGATCACCGAGATCATGGTCAACGGTCCGGACCAGGTCTACGTCGAACGCTCCGGCCGGGTCGAGCAGGTCCCCGTGCGGTTCGCCTCCCACGAGCAGCTGATGCAGACCATCGAGCGGATCGTCTCCACCGTCAACCGCCGTGTGGACGAGTCCAATCCGATGGTCGACGCCCGGCTGCCGTCCGGCGAGCGGGTCAACGTCATCATCCCCCCGCTCGCCCTGAACGGCGCCACGCTCACCATCCGCCGCTTCCCGCGCGCCTACACCCTGTCCGAGCTCATCGGCATGGGCACGCTCGACGAGCAGATGCTGATGCTGCTGGCCGGGCTGGTCCGCGCCAAGTTCAACGTGGTGGTCTCCGGCGCGACCGGTGCCGGCAAGACCACCCTGCTCAACGCGCTCTCCGGACTGATCCCCGACGGGGAGCGGATCATCACCGTCGAGGACGCCGCCGAACTCCAGCTCCAGCAGTCCCACGTCATCCGGCTGGAGTCCCGGCCGCCCAACGTGGAGGGCAAGGGCCGCATCACCATCCGCGACCTGGTGCGCAACTCCCTGCGCATGCGCCCCGACCGCATCATCGTCGGCGAGGTGCGCGGCGGCGAGACCCTCGACATGCTCCAGGCCATGTCCACCGGCCACGACGGCTCGCTCGCCACCGTCCACGCCAACAGCGCCGAGGACGCCCTGATGCGGCTGCAGACGCTGGCGTCCATGTCGGACGTCAAGATCCCCTTCGAGGCGCTGCGGGACCAGATCAACAGCGCCGTCGACTGCCTGGTCCAGCTCACCCGGCACGCCGACGGCTCCCGCCGGATCAGCGAGATCGCCATCCTCGGCTCCCGCGGCCACGAGGACTACCGGATCACCACGGTCTGCCGCTTCGAGGCCGAACCGATGGGCGCCGACCGCGTCGTGCACGGCCGCTTCCGCTACTTCCCGCTGCCCCGCCGGGTCGCCGAACGCCTCTTCATGGCGAGCGAGCCCGCCCCGCCCGCCTTCGGTGTCGCGGCCACCGACGACCAACTCGCCACCCGGAGGGCCACCTCATGACCGGCTGGTCCCTGACCACCGCCGCCGGGGGGCCGATCACGGCCACCGGGACGCACCTCGCCCAGCTCACCATCGGGGCCACGCTGCTGTGCGGGGTGCTGGCGATCGCCGGCGTGCGCACCTACGCGGCCGGCCGCGCCCAACGGCAGGCCGTCGTCGACCGGCTCGACGACGACCACGGGCTGCCGGTGGCCGGACGGCGGCGCCGCTTCCCGTCCGTGGACCGCACGCTGCGCGGCACCCGCTTCGGCCGCCGTCTCGAACTGCGGCTGGCCGCCACCGGCCTGGACGTCACCCCCGGCGAGTTCTTCGTCGGCATGCTCGCCGCCGTCCTCGCCCTGTGGCTGATCGCCCAGGCCGTCCTCGCCCCGTTCTTCGGCCCGATCGCCGCACTCGTCGCGATCTGGGCGGCGTTCGCGTTCCTCAACTGGCAGCGCCAGAAGCGCATCGAGAAGTTCATCAACCAGCTGCCCGAGCTCTCCCGGATCCTCGCCAACGCCACCCAGGCCGGGCTGGCGCTGCGCACGGCACTGGGCATGGCGGCCGAGGAGCTGGAGGCACCGGCCGGCGAGGAGCTGGCCAAGGTCTCCGACAAGCTCTCCGTCGGCCACTCCATCGACGAGGCGCTCGGTGAGCTGGCCGAACGCCTCCCCTCCCGCGAACTCGTCGTCCTGGTCACCACCTTGGTGCTCGCCAACCGCGCCGGCGGCACCGTCGTCGGCTCGCTGCGCAACCTCACCAAGACCCTGGAGGAGCGCAAGGAGACCCGCCGCGAGGTCCGCACCCAGCTCTCCCAGGTGGTGGTCACCGCCTATGTGGTCCCGCTGCTCGGCATCGGCACCCTGCTGCTGATGAACCGCATCGCCCCCGGCGCCATCGACCGGATGACCTCCTCGTTCCTCGGCCAGCTCGCGGTCGTGGTGGCCTTCGCCCTCTACGGGCTCGGCTTCTTCTTCATCCGCCGCCTGTCCAAGATCGACGTCTGAGGGGAACGGAAGCCGGTATGGGAATCGCAATGGTGCTGGCCGCGGCCCTGGCGCTCTCGGTCGTCGGCGTCTGCTGCGGCATCGCCCTCTACCGCCGCGAGGCCCGGCTGCCGCCCGACCTGGCGCTGTCGCTGGAGGTCGGCTCGACCCGTACGACGGTCGTCGGCTCCGCCGTGGACCGGGCCGGCATGCGCTACGCACCGCTCGTGCTGCGCCTGATGGGCGACAAGCGCACCGCCCGCATCCGCCGCCGGATCGACCTGGCCGGCAACCCGGGCGGACTGACCGTCGACCGCTACGCCGCCCGCCGCGCCGTCTACGGGGCCCTCGGATTCTTCGGCGCGCTGGTGATGTTCCTGCGCGGCCAGCCGGTTCTCGGCGTTCTGATGGTGCTCTTCGGCCTCTTCTGGACCGAGGTCGGCATCTGGGCCGCCATCCGCCAGCGCAAGGACACCATCGAGCGCACTCTTCCGGACTTTCTGGACGTGCTCGCCGTCGTCGTCAGCGCAGGTCTGAGCTTTCGCCAGGCACTGGACCGCGTCGCGGACAAGTACGAGGGTCCCTGGGCCGATGAACTCCGCATCACGCTCCGGCAGATGGACATGGGTGTCAGCCGCCGCGCCGCCTTCGAGGAACTGCGCAAACGCAACGACTCGGAACAGGTCGCCCAGTTCGTCACCGCCCTGCAGCAGGGCGAGGAGCTGGGCTCGCCCATCGTCGAGACCCTGATCCAGATCGCGAACGACATGCGGCGCACCGACGCCCAGAACGCCCGGCGGCGGGCCGCCCGCGCGGTCCCCAAGGCCACCATGGTCGTCACCACCTTCATGGTCCCGGCCACGATGATCCTGCTCATCGCCGGTTTCTTCCTCGGCTCGGGCACCAACTTCGGCTCCTTGATGGGCGACTGACCGTGCCGCACCCGTCACGGACCGAGGGCGGCGGGTGCGGTCGGCGGCAGCGCCCCGTGCCCGGCCGGATGCGTACGGTTCACCGTGTGCTTCGCGACAACGCCTTCGCAGGAGCAACGAGTTGTGCCACAGTGGGTGGGCCGGCGGCCGGGTCCGCACCGCGGTGCGCCGCGGCCCGCCGGCCCGTATGGGCATCGGAGCGGGGCAGTGTCCCGAAGGGGGAGCGGGGGTGGACAGGGTGTGGCTGAGTGGCCAAATCGCGCCGTTGTGTCCGTTGCCCGTGCCCCTTGAAGAGGAAGGGGTTCGGAATCCCTGTTCCGGGAACGCTGTTCCGGCGTACTTTTCTCGTGTCATGAGCGCGGACGAGCGCGCCGACACCACGGGGGCAGACCAGCCGGACCAGAGCGGTACGGCCGCCCATGGAGGGGAATTCGATGGCGAAGCGGATTTTGGGGAACGACCGGGGACAGACCTCGATCGAGTACCTCGGCATCATCGCGGTGGTCGTGGCGATCGTCCTGGTCCTGTCGACCACGGACTTCGGCAGTCAGATCGCCAACGCCATCGCCAACAAGATCTCCGACGTCGTCGGCATCTAGGCCCCACCACCGCCGCCGTGACGGCCACGAACACGCGCCGCAGCCGGCGCGACGCCGGGCAGGCCTTTCCGCTCTACATCGTTGCGGTCGGGGGCCTGCTCTTTCTCGCGCTCGCGTTCTTCGCCGTGGGCCAGGCGGCGGCCACCCGCAACGGCGCGCAGACCGCGGCCGACGCGGCCGCGCTCGCCGCCGGCCAGAAGTACCGCGAACTGCTGGCCAAGGGCGTGCTCGACGGCGTCCGCGACGGGCGGTACGAGAGCGACCGGGCCGCCTGGGAGGACCTGCTGAACGGGCGCGGCGCCCCGTCCGATGGGGCCTGCGCGAGCGCGGACTGGTTCGCCGGCCGCAACGACGCCGAGGTCGCCTCCTGCACCCCGGACTCCTGGCCCACCTCGTTCGCCGTCACCATCAAGACCAGCGACACCGTGGGTCGTTCGGTCATCCCCGGCACCGAGAGCAAGCACGCGTCGGCCGGGGCGACCTCCGTCGTCAGGCCGCGCTGCACCCTCGATCCGGCCGAGGACGACGGCGGCACGCCCGACAAGCCGGACAAGGACAAGGACGGCAAGGACGCCCCCGAGCCCGCCGCTGTCAAGATCACTTGCGACGGCAAGGGGTGGACGCTCGACCCCGAGCACCTCCAGGATCCCCCCGACGCCGCCGACCTGTTCTCCGTACGCCTGGCCCGCTGAGCCGAACCCGCACCACCCCGACCGCCACCGCACCGACCCGACCGACCACACGACGATCGAAGGAATCGCATCCATGAGCATTCGGCGCACCACGAAGGCCGCCAGGGGAGCGGTCGCCATGGCGAGCGCTGTCGGCCTGGCTCTCGTCGTGGCCGGCTGTGGTGGCGGCGGTTCGCAGGCGACCGACGACAAGAAGCCGCCGGCCCGCAGCCACGCCCCCAAGGACAGCGGCCCCGGTACGCCCGCGGCCGACTCCGCCAAGGTGATCGGTGAGATGAAGGGCCCCGACGGAGTGGTGGTCACCCTCAACTCCGTCGTCCGGGACTCCGGCGGCTTCGTCACCGTCAACGGCACGGTGACCAACCACGGCAGCCGCGCCTTCAACGCCATCGACTGGCGCTCCAACGAGACCGAGCTGCGCTCCCGTTCCTCCATCTCCGGAGCCACCCTGGTCGACAAGGCGGGCAAGAAGCGGTACCTCGTGCTGCGCGACACCAACGGCGAGTGTCTGTGCACGACCGGGCTGAGCGGCCTGATGCCGGGGGCCAGCCGCCCGATATTCGCGCAGTTCCCGGCGCCGCCGGCCAAGGTGACCGAGGTCGACTTCCAGCTGCCGACCATGCCGCCGGCCAGCGTGCAGATCACGGACTGAGCGGGCCGCCCCGATGACCGTGACCCCGCTGCCCCGGACCCCGCGTGCGCCCCGCGCCCGTACCGCCGTCACCGCCGCCGTCGCCCTGCTGCTGACCGTGGTGCTCACGGCCCCCGCCGCCCATGCCGACCCACCGGGCGTGACCGAGGACTCCAGTCCCCCGGTCCGCATCGACCCCGGTGACCCCGACCTGCGGATGGTCCAGGGGGCCAAGCTCGCCCCGTCCAAGGTCCTCAACATCAAGTCCATCGTCGAGACCGACGACGGCTCCGAACGCCGCCAGGACACCAACGACAACGTGACCTTCGCGCTCCAGGCCGAGGTCCTCTTCGGCAAGGACAGCGCCGAGCTGTCGCCGGACGCGCTGTCGCGGATCGCCACCATCGCCGCCGAGATCAAACGGCAGCACGCCACCAGCCTGCGGGTCTTCGGTTTCACCGACAACCTCGGCTCGGCGGGCCACGGCCTGACGCTGTCCCGCAAGCGCGCCAACGCCGTCCAGCAGGAACTGGCCAAGGACCTCGGCTCGTCCGTCGCCTTCCAGATCCGCGGCTACGGCGAGCAGTACCCGATCGCGGACAACAGCACGGAGGAGGGCCGCAAGAAGAACCGGCGGGTGGAGGTCAGCTTTCCTCGGGCCGGTGGGCCCAGCTAATCCCACGTTGTCGGCTGCGGCGCCGTGCGTGTTGCTCGCCGTTTCGCCTGGCGGCGGGCGTTTGTTCGTCGGGTGCGGTGACAGCCCTACGGACTTCGTCCTACGGTCTGTCCCCTCCCGTGGGTGGGTGGAAGACGGGCCGGTGGGGGCGGGCCTCATCCGCCGGCTACCGGCACACGAAGGCCGGCGTTCGCCCCCACGGGTCTTCTCCCACCCACAACGGGAGGTGACGGGGCCTGGGGGGGGGGGGGGGGGGGGGGGGGGGGGGGGGGGGGGGGGGGGGTGGGAGGGGGGGGGGGGGGGGGGGGCGAG